>NZ_JBKFAL010000003.1:0-363621 GCF_053345625.1 Methylobacterium sp. D53M | reverse complement strand
GAGTGCCGCCCGGTCTCACGCCCGCGTCCGAGGCACGCCCCGCACCGGTCCGCCGCCCGGGGCGATGGCGGCTGAGAGCCACCGACGCGGGCGCCGCCCCGTCCCCGGACCCGCACGGTCAGCCACCGGGCGGGCCCCCGAAGGGCGCCCCGGGATCGCTCCCGGGCCGCCGCGGACAGGTGCGGTCAGGAAGCACAAAATAGGAACATTGTCAAGGCAAACTGAGCCGCGCGCCGCTGTCGACGACGCTTCTCCGTCATCGCGAGCGCAGCGAAGCGACCCAGGGCGGCGCAACATCGGCAGGCGTCGCGCTGCTGGCTCGCTCCGCTCCGCTCGCAAGGACGTCGGTGCCGAGAAACCATCGGCCGCAATTCCGGGGCCGGGGCTGGAAGACGGCCCCGTCCGGCGACATGCTGGCGCGGCGCCTCCCCCGCACGGACAGGGGGCGCCCGGACACTCGGAACAGGGACACCCGCATGGCCGCGCGCCTCGCCCTCCTCGGCCTCGGCGCGATGGGGCACCCCATCGCCTACAACCTCGCGGCCAAGCGGGGCTCCGACGCCGAGACGCTCGTCGCGATCGACACCGACCCGGCGCGCCTCGCCGGCCTCGCCGCGCCGGGCCTCGTCGCCACCACCGATCCCGGCCAGGCCGCCGGCGCCGACGTGCTGTTCCTGTGCCTGCCGAACGGCGACGCCGTCGAGGCGGCCCTCCTCGGGGACGGCGCCCTGGCGGAGCGCCTCGCCCCGGGGGCGGTCGTGGTCGACCTCAGCACCATCGCGCACGCCAAGGCCCTCACGGTCGGCCGCGCCGTGGCGGCGACCGGACGCGCCTTCGTCGACGCGCCCGTCTCCGGCGCGCCGGCCGGCGCCGAGGCCGGGACGCTCACCGTGATGTGCGGCGGCGCGGCCGGGGCGGTCGCCCGGGTGCGCCCGCTCCTGGAGCGGATCGGCACGACAATCCTGCACATGGGCCCGGCCGGGTCCGGCCAGCTCACCAAGACGATCAACAACGTGCTCTACGACATCAACATCGCGGCGCTGGCCGAGGTGCTGCCGATGGCCGTCGCCATGGGGCTCGACCCGGATCAGGTCGCCCAGGTGGTCACGACGGGCACGAGCCGGAGCTACGCGGCGCAGTACTTCGTGCCGCGGATCCTCCGGGGCCAGTTCGACGAGGGCTACCCGATGGGGGCGGCCTACAAGGACCTCGTCGCCGCCGCGGCGGTCGCGGCGGAGAACGGCTTCCCGATGCCGGTCACGGCGGCCGCCACCGCCACCTACCAGACCGCCCTGCGCCAGGGCCACGGCGATCGGGACAAGGGCGCCATGGTGCTGCCGTTCGAGGACCTGCTCGGGGTCCGGGTGCGGTCGCGGCCGTAGGGGCCGGCCGTAGCGGCCATCGGGCGGTCGATCCCGACCGGCCCGCCCGCGCCCTGGATCTTACGGCAGCTCGAGCACGTCCCTCAGCGGCACGACCGCCAGGACCTGCCCCGACGCGTCGGCGATCTCGAAGGCCTGCCCGGCCAGCACCGCGCCGTCGACCCGCTGGATCTCCAAGAGCGCCCGGGCGGAGCGCTCGGCCTCGGTGCGGGCGGCGTCGAGGTCGGGCAGGTCGGCGCCGTCGAGATCCTCGACCAGCCACTGACCGTCCCGGATGTGCAGGTAGAAGTGCGGCATAACCGCAGAACCGCGCTTACCGCCTCCGGTTGCGTCCCGGCCGCGTTGCGCGGACCGCGTGTGGCCTTTCGGTCACTCCGCGGCCTCGGTCTCCGGCACGGCGGCGTGGCCCGTCCGGGGCGGGAGCACCGGCGCGTCGGCGCGCTGGAGCACCTCCAGGGCGGCGTCGGCCTCCCGCTGGCGGTCCCAGAGCGCCGCGTAGACGCCCCCGGCCTCCAGCAACGCGGCGTGGGTGCCGCGCTCGACGATGCGGCCGTGGTCGAGGACCAGGATCGCGTCGGCGTTGACCACCGTCGACAGCCGGTGGGCGATCACCAGGGTGGTCCGGCCGCGGCTGACCCGGTCGAGCGCCGCCTGGATCTCGGCCTCCGTGAAGGAGTCGAGCGCCGAGGTCGCCTCGTCGAGGACCAGGATCGGCGGCGCCTTGAGGATCGTGCGGGCGATGGCGACCCGCTGCTTCTCGCCGCCCGAGAGCTTCAGGCCGCGCTCGCCCACCGGGGTGTCGTAGCCCTCCGGCAGCCCCGAGACGAAGCGGTCGATCTGGGCGAGGCGGGCCGCCTCCCGCAGCTCCGCGTCGGTGGCGTCGGCCCGGCCGTAGCGGATGTTGTAGCCGATCGTGTCGTTGAACAGCACCGTGTCCTGCGGGACCATGCCGATCGCCGCCCGGAGCGAGGCCTGCGTCACCGCGGCGATGTCCTGCCCGTCGACGCTGATCCGGCCCCCTTGCGGCTCGTAGAACCGGAACAGCAGGCGCGAGAGCGTCGACTTGCCGGCGCCCGAGGGCCCGACCACCGCCACGGTCTGGCCCGCCGGGATCTCGAAGGTGACGCCGCGCAGGATCGGCCGCTCGGGATTGTAGGCGAAGCGCACGTCCTCGAACCGCACCGTGCCGCCCGCCACGGCCAGCGGGGCGGCGCCCGGCCGGTCGGCGATCTCGGGGTTCTGCCCAAGGATGCGGAACATGTCGTCGATGTCGATCAGCGCCTGTTTGATCTCGCGGTAGATCATGCCCATGAAGTTGAGCGGCATCGCGAGCTGCACCAGCATGGTGTTGGCGAGCACGAAGCCGCCGATCGTGGTGCGCCCGGCCAGGATATCGCGCGCCGCGAGCCACATCACCACGGTCATGCCGAGCGTGAAGATCACCGCCTGCCCGGCATTGAGCACCGCCAGCGACACGTAGGTCTGCGTCGAGGCCTTCTCGTACTTGGCCATCGACTCGTCGTAGCGGCCGGCCTCCCGGGCTTCCGCGCCGAAATACTTCACCGTCTCGTAGTTGAGCAGCGAGTCGACCGCCTTGGTGTTGGCGTCGGTGTCGGAGGCGTTCATCCGGCGGCGGATCGCGATCCGCCACTCGGTCGCCTTGTAGGTGAAGGCCAGGTAGGCCGCGACCGTCAGGAACGCGGTCAGCGCGTAGGTCCAGTTGAACTCGTAGGCCAGCACGCCGAGTACCAGCACGAACTCGACGATGGTCGGCACCAGGGTCAGCACCATCAGGCGCGACAGCTCCTCGATGCCGGCGCGGCCGCGCTCCAGAACCCGGGTCAGGCCGCCGGTCTTGCGCTCCAGGTGGAAGCGCAGGGACAGGCGGTGCATGTGCTCGAAGGTCTGGAGCGCCAGCCGCCGCACCGCGTGCATCGCCACCTTGGCGAACAGCCCGTCGCGCACCTGCGTCAGCGCCGACATGGCGATCCGCGAGAGGCCGTAGAGGGCGATCAGCAGCATCGGCGCGGCGAGGAGGCCGGTGGGCACGGCCTCGTCCTTGCCGCCGACCGCGGCGACCAGCGCGTCGGTGATCCACTTGAAGGTGAACGGCGTCACCATGGTCACCAGCTTGGCGGCGAGCAGCAGGCCGAAGGCCAGGAAGACCCGGCGCTGCAGGTCGGGCCGGCCGTGGGGCCAGAGATGCGGCCAGAGCCGCCGGTAGGTGGCGATCAGGCCGGGGCGCTCGGCCGGGATCGGCGTCCCGGCCGCGGGCGCGGAGTTGTCGGTCATGAAGGGTTCTGCGGGGCGGGATGTCCTGGCCCCGCATATAGGCCCGCTGCCGCGCCGGAGCACCCGCGCTGCGTGCAGGCCCCCGCCTCACGCCCGCCAGAACGGCTTCGCGACCTCGGCGCGCAGGTCCCAGGGCTCGAGGCCGGCGTCCCGGGCCTGGTCGGGGTGGAGCGCCGCCAGGGCGCGGCGGGTGCGGATCCGCTGCAGCCACGTGCGGAGCAGGGACGGGCGCGCGGTCGGACGCGTGACGGCGGGCGAGGAGGACAGGGTGACGGCTTGCATCGCAGACGATCCGGTGGCGGGAAGGCAGTCCGGCCGGGATTGCTGGCGGAGCATTGATCCGATACAAATCTCGGATCAATCGAAACATTGACCTCGGAGCAATTATGCGCCGCGCGGATTATCGCACCGTCGCCGACGCGATCGCGGCCGACATCGCGGCGGGCCGGCTGCGCCCCGGCGCGCGGCTGCCGCCGCAGCGCGACTTCGCCTACGCGCGGGGCATCGCGGTCTCGACGGCGAGCCGGGTCTACGCCGAGCTGGCCCGCCGGGGGCTGGTGACCGGCGAGGTCGGGCGCGGGACCTACGTCCGCAGCGAGCCTGGGCGCGCCGGGTTGCTCCGCCCGGAGCCGCCCCCGGCCGCCCTCGACCTGCAGCGGACCCACTCGCGCCTGCCCGAGCAGGAGGTGGTCCTGGCCGAGACCCTGGCGGCGCTCGCCCGCGACGACGGCCAGATCGGCTTCAGCCAGTACGGGCCCGCGGGCACGCCGTCGGCGCAGGCGATCGCCGCCGGGTTCCTGGCGCGGGCGGGCTACGCCCCCAACCCCGCCGACATCCTGTTCACCGGCAACGGCCGGCAGGCGCTGGCCGCCGCCCTGGCGGCCCTGGCGGCGCCCGGCGAGCGGATCGGCTGCGAGCCCCTGACCTATCCCGGGGTGAAGGGCATCGCGGCGCGGCTCGGGATCACGCTGATCCCGCTCGCCATGGACGCGGAGGGCGTCTGCCCCGAGGCGCTGCTCCAGGCCCACCGCGCGACCCCGCTGAGCGGCGTCTATCTCCAGCCGACCCTGCACAACCCCCTCGGCGCCACGATGGGGCCGGCGCGCCGGGCCGCCCTGGCGGAGGTGCTGGAGCGGACCGGGCTCACCGCCGTCGAGGACGCGGTCTACAGCTTCCTGGCCGAGGCGCCGCCGCTCGCCGGCCTCGCGCCGGACCGGGTGATCTTCGTGGACAGCCTGTCGAAGCGGGTGATGCCGGCGCTGACCGTCGGCCTGATCGCCGCGCCGCCTGCCCTCACCGACCGGCTCGCCGCCTCCGTCCGCCAGGGCGCCTGGACGGTGCTCGGCCTGTCGCTCGCGGCCGGCATGCACTGGATGGCGGGGGGCTCGGCCGCGGCGCTGGCCGAGGCCAAGCGCCGGGACGCCGCGGCCCGGCAGGCCCTCGCCCGGGCCGCGCTCGCCGACCTGCGGGTCGTGGGCGATCCGCAGGCCTACCACCTCTGGCTGGAACTGCCCGAGACGTGGCGGGCCGAGGCCTACGCGGCCGCGGCCCTGCGCCAGGGCATCGCCCTCCTGCCGGCCTCGTCCTTCGCGGTCCATCCCGGCCACGCGCCGAACGCGGTGCGCCTCGCCCTGGCCTCGCCGTCGCGGGAGGAACTCGACCGGGCGCTGCGCGGCCTGCGCCGGCTGGCCTTCGCGGGCGACGACCAGGTGGTGGAGTAGGCGGCGCCGCTCAGCCGCGCTTGTCGGTGGGCAGCACCAAGATCTGGCCCGGGTAGATCAGGTCCGGATCGCGGATCTGGTTCTGGTTGGCGTCGTAGATCACCGTGTAGCGCTCGCCCCGGCCGTAGGTGCGCTGGCTGATCCGCCAGAGGTTGTCGCCGCGGGTGATCCGGGCGGTGCTGATCTCCGGCACGAACACCGCGCCGACCCGGTCCGGCTCCGCCATGTCGGCCACCTGGGGGTTCGAGACGGCGGCCGGCGGCGAGGCCGCGGCCGGCCGGTCCCGGTCGGCACCGTCGCGCGCGGCCTGATCGGGGCCGGCGCGATCCCGCGCGCCACTCTGGGCGGGCGACGGTCCGGACTCGGCGGTCTCCCGGGCGGCGACCTGCGTCGGCTCCGGCACCGACAGGGGGACCGCGGCGCGGCTGGCGACCTTGCCGGTGGCCGGATCGACCTGGTCGATCCGCACCTGGTACTGCCCGGGCTTGATCCCGCGCCCGATCGTGAAGGTCGCCCGGCCGTCCGGCCCGATGCTGCCCGGGGCGATCATCGTGTCGTTGAGGTAGAGCTGGATCCGCGCCCCCGGCGTGCCGGTGGCCGTCACGAACAGGCGGCCGTTCCCCTGCACGTCCACGCTGGCGATCCGGGTCGGCCCCGCCCCGGACGCCGCGGCCTCGCGGGTCTCCCCGCTCCCGGCCGGCCGGCCGGCCCGCGCCGCGTCGGCGTCCCGGGTACCCGGCTCGGAAGCCGGACCGGAGGATCCGGCGCCGCCCTTCGCGCCGGCCGTCGCGCCCGGCGCGCCGGGCTGCGACAGCACGACGGTCGCGGCGTCCGGGGCGGTCAGGGCCACGAGCGGCTGGCGGTCCCGGCCGGGGGCCACGTCCACCGCGACGCTCTGCTGCGACTCGGTCGCGCGCCCGTCCGCGCCGGTCATGCGCAGGCGGAGCGTGCTGGCGCCCGTCGGCAGGGCCGGCGGCACGATCGCGAACTGACCGTTGGAATCGGCCTTCGCCCGGGCCACGGGCTTGCCGTCGACCAGCATCTCGATCGCGGCGTCCGGCGCGCCGCGGCCGGCCACCACGGCGTCGCCGTTCGGCTCGACGCGGACGATGTCGAAGCGCGGCGCCTCGGCCGCATCCGGCAGGCGCGCATCCTGGCCCGGACCGGCCTGCTGCGCCCCGGCTGTGCCGGCCTGCGGCGCCCCGGGGGTGCCGGCGCGGGGGGGCTGCGGGAGCGCCGCCACCGGGCCTTCCCCCGGCGCCGGACTCGCCCGCCCCGGCTTGTCGTCGCGGAAGTCGATCGTCGGGTCGGCGCGGCCGGCCAGGGCGCCCGGATCGGCGAGGCTGCGCAGGCTGCCGCTCGGCGCCGACGACGCGGACGGCTCGGGACCGCCGCGGCCGGTAAGCCGCCGCAGGGAGTCGCCGCCGAACAGCGCCAGCACGAGTCCCAGTCCGCCGAGAAGGCCGGCCAGCGCCAGGGCGAGACTGCGCCGCACCTGTCTCGACATCGCCACGAAGGCCTCCCCTCATCCTGCCGCCGCCCGGCGGGCGGCCGTCCGCCCGCGCGAAAAGCCGTCGACGGCGCCGCCCATAATACCGTACATGGTCCCCACACCAAGCCGTCCTGCCGCCCAGGCGGGTGAATCCCACGCGAATTCAGCAGTTTGGCACGTGGAGTGCTGGGCGCGGGGCGCGATCTGGACGGCTCGCAACGGACGCGCGAGGAGGACGCCGGATGGCTCCGGTGAGGACAGTCTGTGTCTATTGCGGCTCCGGCTTCGGCCGCGACCCGGCCTTCCGCGAGGCCGCCGAGACCCTCGGGACCGCGGTCGCGCAGGCCGGGATGGGCCTCGTCTACGGCGGCGGCGACGTCGGGCTGATGGGCACGGTGGCGCGGGCGGCGCTCGCCGCCGGCGGCCACGTCACCGGCATCATCCCGGATTTCCTCCAGGCGCGCGAGCACATGCTGGCGGACATCCAGGAGACCGTGGTGGTCTCCGACATGCACACCCGCAAGCGCCTGATGTTCGAGCGCTCGGACGCGTTCGTGACCCTGCCGGGCGGCATCGGCACCCTGGAGGAGCTGGTCGAGCAGCTGACCTGGGCGCAGCTCGGGCGCCACCGGAAGCCGGTGGTGCTGGTCTCGGTGGCGGAGTTCTGGGCGCCGCTGCTGGCCCTGTTCGAGCACATGCGCGGCCACGGCTTCATCCGCGAGGGGCTCGACCTGAGCTACCTCGTCGCGCGCGAGGCGGCCGAGGTGGTGCCGATGCTCCGCGCGGCCGGCCACGAGCCGGACCCCCGGGCCGAGAGCATCGTCCAGCAGCGCATGTAGGTGCGCGCGCCGCGCGGCGATGAGGATCACGAGGATGCGTGCGTCGATGCGTGCTTCACTGCTCGCGGCCCTGCCGCTCGCCGGCCTCGCCTCCGCGGCGGCGGCCGGCCCGTCGCCGGTCCTGCAGACCCTGGACTACGCCAACACCCGCTACTCGGCCCTCGACCAGATCGACGCCGGCAATGTCGGGCGCCTGAAGGTCGCCTGGACCTTCTCCACCGGCGTCCTGCGCGGCCACGAGGGTGCGCCGATCGTGGTCGGACACCTGATGTTCGTGCACACGCCGTTCCCCAACGTGGTCTACGCCCTCGACCTCGACCGGGGCGGGAGGATCCTGTGGCGCTACGCGCCGCGGCAGGACGCGAGCGTCATCGCCGTGATGTGCTGCGACACGGTCTCCCGGGGGCTCGCCTACGCGGACGGGCGGTTGTTCCTCCAGCAGGCCGACACCACCGTGGTGGCGCTCGACCCCGAGACCGGCCGGGTGCTGTGGTCGGTGAGGAACGGCGACCCGGGCCGGGGCGAGACCAACACCGCCACGGTCCTGCCGGTGCGCGGCAAGCTCATCGTCGGGCTCGCGGGCGGCGAGTACGGGGCGCGCTGTCACGTCACGGCCTACGACCAGGCGACGGGCCGGCGGCTCTGGCGCGCCTACGCCACGGGGCCCGACGCCGACATGCTGGTCGATCCGGAGACGACGACCGAGCTCGGGCGCCCGGTCGGCCGCGATTCCTCGCTCAAGAGCTGGGAGGGCGACCAGTGGCGGACCGGCGGCGCCTGCAGCTGGGGCTGGTTCTCCTACGATCCGGACCTGAACCTCGTCTATTACGGCACCGGCAATCCCTCGACCTGGAACCCGAACCAGCGCCCGGGCGACAACCGATGGGCGCAGGCGATCATCGCCCGCGACGCCGATACGGGCATCGCCCGCTGGGTCTACCAGATGACCCCCCACGACCAGTGGGACTACGACGGCGTCAACGAGATGATCCTCACCGAGCAGGTGATCGACGGCCGCGCCCGGAAGGTGCTGACCCATTTCGACCGCAACGGCTTCGGCTACACTCTGGACCGGGCCACCGGCGCGCTGCTGGTGGCGGAGAAGTTCGACCCCACGGTGAACTGGGCCAGCCGGATCAGCGTGGATCCCGCCGCGCCCGATTACGGAAAGCCGGTGGTCGACAAGCGCTACGCCCCCGGCGAGGCCGACGAGGACGAAGCAACCAAAAATATCTGTCCCGGGGCGCTCGGTGCCAAGAACCAGCAGCCGGCCGCCTACTCGGCCAAGACGCGGCTGTTCTACGTGCCGACCAACCACATGTGCATGGATTACGAGGCGTTCCGGGTTACCTTCACGCCCGGCCAGCCCTATGTCGGCGCGACGCTCACCCTGCACCCGCCAGAGGGTTCGGACCGGACCGGGGCGTTCATCGCCTGGGACGGCGCGAAGGGCCGGATCGCCTGGACGATCCCGGAGCCGTTCTCGGTCTGGTCGGGGGCGCTCGCCACGGCGGGCAACGTGGTCTTCTACGGCACGCTGGAGGGCTACCTGAAGGCGGTCGACGCCCGGGACGGGCACGAGCTGTACCGGTTCAAGACCCCGTCCGGGATCGTCGGCAACGTCACCACCTACCTGCACGGCGGCAAGCAGTACGTCGCGGTGCTGTCCGGGGTCGGCGGCTGGGCCGGGATCGGCCTGGCGGCCGGGCTGACCGACCCCGCGGACGGTTCGGGGGCGGTGGGGGGCTACGCGGCCCTGTCGCAGTACACGGCGCCGGGCGGGCAGCTCACGGTGTTCGAACTGCCGCAGTGAGCCGCCCCGGCGGCGTCCGCACGCGCCGCCGGGCGATTCGCACGGCATCTCCCCGACCTTCCGAGGCACTCCCGCGCCGGGTCTGGCTGGACGCATCCCGGGCCGCCTCTCCTGTCCCGCATGACCCCGCCACCGGCGCCGGTGGCCGGTCTCGGGCGGGCCTATCCAGATGCGGCCGCGCCGCTCACGGCGATCGATGACCGGTCAGAAGTGATGGCCGGGCAAATTCAGAAGTAAAAATTCTAATTCCTCAAATATAACTATAAAAAATAAGCCGTCTAACAGAGTGTTGCTCAGAGGATACGAATCGAAAATGCGTCCGATTTTGAACGAACTATGACGATCTGCCGTCGATGATCTTGGATATGGGGCGCGCGACCGGCCGGATGGGGCGGTGTCGGGGAGCGCGTCATGACACGAGGATATGGGGTCTCACTCGCCGCGCTGGCGGTCGTGCTGCTCGGTCCGGGCGCCCAGGCGCAGACGGCCGGCAACGGCGTCGACATCCTGTCGGGTTTCCGGCGGATCTGGATCCCCGGACGGACCTACGACACCGGATCGCCCACGGTCCTCGGGGCGCCCCTCCTGCTGCGCAACATCCAGATCGTCGCCGAGCGGGCGCGGGAGCGGACCGGCGCGCAGGAGATCGCCGCCTATTACGACGACCGCCGCAACCAGAGCTACAGCGTCATCGACGGCCTCGGGCCGCTGACGCGGGCCTATCTGGCGGGATCGGGGGCGACCACCACGATCCCGGCCTTCGACGCGACCACGTCGCGCGTGCAGTACGTCGACCAGGGGACCGGTGCCGGCGTGACGACGTCGCCCCTCGGGAAGGTCGTGCAGCTGGTCAACGCGTTCCGGACCAACGCCTCCACCGGCCCGGCCAAGGACGCCTACAGCTATCCGCGCCCCTGGCGGCAGAGCCTGGACGGCCAGGGCCTCGGCTTCGTCGTGCCGCCCTCCCTTGGGCCGGAGAAGAGCCCGACCCCCGCGACGGACGGCGGCTTCCCGAGCGGCCACACCAACGCCGCCTATCTCTCGGCCCTCGCCCTGGCCTACGCGGTGCCGCAGCGGTTCCAGGAACTGCTCACCCGCGCGAGCGAGCTCGGCGACAACCGGATCGAGGCGGGCATGCACTCGCCCACCGACGTGATCGGCGGCCGCGTGCTGGCGACCTACTTCGCCATCCGGGCGCTCAACGACCCGGCGAATGCGGCCCTGCTGGGCGAGGCCTTCGCGCAGGCGCAGAGCTACCTGAGCCAGGCCTGCGGCGGCCCGCTGGAGCGGTGCGCCCAAGCGCCCGTGGATCCGGCCACCGACCGGTTCTCCGATTACGCGCGCAACAAGGCCGCCTACACGGCGCGCCTGACCTACGGCCTGCCACCGGTCGGGCCCACGGACCGTCCGCCGGTGGTCCCCGTGGGTGCCGAGGCGCTGCTCGCGACCCGCTTTCCCTACCTCACGGCGGCGCAGCGCCGCGACGTGATCGCGACCACGGAGCTGCCCTCCGGCGGCTTCCTCGACAACGGGCTGGGCTATGACCGCATCAACCTGTTCGCCGCCGCCGACGGCTACGGCGCCTTCAACGGCACGGTCACCGTCACGATGGACGCGGCCCGGGGCGGGTTCTCGGCCTACGACGTCTGGCGCAACGACATCGGCGGCGCGGGCGGCCTCGTGAAGCTCGGCAGCGGGACGCTGGTCCTGACCGGCGCCAACACCTACGCGGGCGGCACGACGATCGGCGGCGGGACGCTCGTCGGCCATGCCGGCGCCTTCGGCACGGGCGCCATCGTCGACGACGCGGCGCTCGTCGTGGATCAATCGACCGACGGGACGCTGGCCAACGCCGTCTCGGGCTCCGGGACCCTCACCAAGACCGGGGCGGGCACCCTCACGCTCACCGGGCTCAGCACGCTGACGGGCGCCACCGCGGTGCAGGCCGGTCGGCTCGTCGTGAACGGCGGCCTCGCCCACTCGGTCGTGTCGGTGCTGCCGGGGGCCGAGCTCGGCGGCTCGGGCACGCTGGGCGGGATCGTCGCGCTCGCGGGCGCCACGGTGGCGCCGGGCAATTCCATCGGCACGCTCACGGTCGCCGGCAACGTCGGCTTCGCGCCGGGCTCGACCTACCGGGTCGAGGCCGACGCCGCCGGCCGGGCCGACCGGATCGCCGCCACCGGCACCGCCACCCTGTCGGGCGGCACCGTCCAGGTGCGCGCCGCCTCCGGCGCCTACAACCCGCGCACCACCTACACGATCCTCTCCGCCGCCGGCGGCGTCTCCGGCCAATTCGCCGGCGTGACCGCGAACCTCGCCTTCCTCACCCCGGGCCTGCGCTACCGGACCGACGCGGTCGACCTGACGCTCACCCGCAACGACGTGCCCTTCGCCGCCAGCGCCACCTCGCGCAACGGCGCGGCCGCCGCCAACGCGATCCAGGCGATCGGCGCCGGCCGGCTCTACGACGCGGCGGTCGCCTTCACGGCCAACGAGGCCGGCAGCGGCTTCCGGGCGCTGGCCGGCGACATCCACGCCGGCACCGTGTCCACCGCCTACGAGACCGCCTTCTTCGTGCGCGAGGCGGTGCTCGACCGCCTGCGCTGGGGCGATCCCGGTGCCGGGCTCGACGCCGGCGCCCTGCCGGCCGCCGACGCGGCCGACCTGCCCGGCCGGGCTGCGGTGGTGGCGACCGTGCCGGTGCGCACCCTCGACCCGCAGGTGTTCGGGCTCTGGGGCCAGGGCTTCGGCGCCTTCGGCACGGCCGATGGCGGCGGCAACGCGTTCGGCCTCGACCGGCAGATCGCCGGCTTCGCGGCCGGCGCGGACGTGCGGCTCCCCGGCGGGCTGCGCTTCGGCGCGGTCGGGGGCTACACGGAGGCCTTCCTCGACAGCGCTGGCCGGGCGGGCGGCGCGAGCCGGGCAGAGAGCGCGACGCTCAGGAGCGGGTTCGGCGGCCTGTACGGCGGCTACGAGCTCGGCCCGCTGTCGCTGCGGCTCGGCGCGCTCTACGCCGACACGGACGCGCGCACCCGCCGCGCGGTGCAGTACGGCCTGTCCGACACGCTGAGCGGGCACGGCGGCGGCTCCACGGTGCAGGGCTTCGGCGAGATCGGCTGGAGGATCGCGCTGGGCACGCCGGCGGCGCGCTTCGTCGAGCCGTTCGCGGGCGGGGCCTATGTCGGCATCCGGCGCGGCGCCTTCGCGGAGGCCGGGGGCGCGGCGGCGCTGGCGAGCTTCGCGCGGGACTACGACCTCGGCGCGGCGACGGTGGGCGTGCGGGCGCAGGCGCGCCTGGACCTGGGCCTCGGCCTGCCGGTGACGCTGCGGGGTCTCGTCGGCTACCGGCGCGCGTTCGGCGACGTCGTGCCGACGGCTCTGCTGGCCTTCGGAGCGGGCGGCCCGGCCTTCCTGAGCGCGGGCGTGCCGATCGCCCGGGACGCGCTGGTGGCGCAGGTGGGCCTGGACCTGGCGGTGGCGCCGGACGCGAGCCTGGGCGTGGCCTACACGGGTCAGACCGGAACCCGCGCCCAGGATCAGGCCGTGACGGGCCGCTTCACCCTGCGGTTCTAGCGCGCGACGCCTGCGCGCCGACGAAGTCCACGAAGGCGCGCAGGGGCGCCGGCAGGTGCCGCCGGCCGGGATAGTAGAGGAACGGGCCGGAGAAGACCTGCCACCAGGGCTCCAGCACCGGCTCCAGGGCGCCGCTGTCGAGATGCGGCCGCAGCCAGTCCTCGAACAGGTGGACGATCCCGGTGCCGGCGATCGCGGCCTCGACCGCGAGGTCGCTGGCGCCGACCCGCACGATCAGCGGCCCGGACGGGTCCACCCGGACGATGGCGCCGTCGCGCTCGAATTCCCAGGGCGCCGTCAGGGCGCCGCTGGGGAAGCGGCCGAGCAGGCAGGCATGACCCAGGAGATCCCGCGGGTGCTCCGGCCGGCCGCGCTTCTCGAGATAGGCCGGCGCCGCCGCGGTGGCGAAGCGCTGCCGCCGCGGGCCGATCGGCACGGCGATCATGTCCTGCTCCAGCCGCTCGTCGTAGCGGATGCCGGCGTCGCAGCCCGCCGCCAGCACGTCCACGAACCCGTCCTCGACGACCACCTCCAGGCGGATCTCCGGATAGGCCGCCAGGAAGGGCGGCACGAGCGCCGGCAGCACCAGCCGGGCAGCGCTCAGCGGCACGTTGAGCCGGAGCGTGCCCGCGGGACGGTCGCGGAACCCGTTCACCACGTCGAGGGCGGATTCCACCTCGGCGAGGGCCGGCCCGAGCCTCTCCAGCAGGCGGGCCCCCGCCTCGGTCGGCGCGACGCTGCGGGTGGTGCGGTTCAGGAGGCGCACCCCCAGGCCCGCCTCCAGCCGGCGCACCGCCTCGCTGAGGCGCGACGCGCTGCCGCCGCCGGCGCGGGCGCCTTCGCGAAAACCGCCGGCCCGCGCCACGGTCACGAAGGCGGCGAGGTCCGTGAGATCCTGGGTCATCGTTCGAGAATCCGCACGGCCCGTGCCGATTGTCACGGCTTATCGGCGCAAAGCGTGGCGTCTACATCCGGAGCGCCAACAGGAGATCCGTCATGACCGCCATCACCGCCGACATCGCACAGGCCGGGACCTTCCCCCTCGGCGGCCGGAAAGTGAAGCGGCTCGGCTACGGGGCCATGCAGCTCGCCGGGCCCGGCGTGTTCGGACCGCCGAAGGACCGCGCGGCGGCGGTCGCGGTGCTGCGGGCGGCCGTGGCGGCGGGGGTCGACCACATCGACACGAGCGACTTCTACGGGCCGCACGTCACCAACCAGATCATCCGCGAGGCGCTGCACCCCTATCCGGACGACCTCGTGATCGTCACCAAGGTCGGCGCCACGCGCGGGGCCGACGCCTCGTGGGACCCGGCCTTCTCGGCCGAGGACCTCACCCGGGCGGTCCACGACAACCTGCGCAACCTCGGCGTCGACGCCCTCGACGTGGTCAACCTGCGCCTGATGTTCGACGTCCACGGCCCCGCGGAAGGCTCGATCGAGGCGCCGCTGACGGTGCTGGCGGATCTCCAACGCCAGGGGTTGATCCGCCGGATCGGCCTGAGCAACGCGACGCCCCGGCAGGTCGCGGACGGGCGGCGGATCACCGACATCGTCTGCGTGCAGAACCAGTACAATCTCGCCCATCGGGGCGACGACGCCTTCGTCGACGATCTGGCGGCGGCCGGGATCGCCTACGTGCCGTTCTTCCCCCTGGGTGGGTTCAGCCCGCTGCAGTCGGACACCCTGTCGGCGGTGGCGGCCGGGGTGGGCGCGACGCCCATGCAGGTGGCGCTGGCGTGGCTGCTGCGCCGGTCGCCCAACATCCTGCTGATCCCGGGGACGTCGTCTCTCGGCCACCTCCGCGAGAACCTCGCGGCGGCCACGCTCGCGCTCCCGGATGAGGCGATGGCGGCGCTGGATCGGATCGGGGCGGCGTGAACGGTTCCCGTCCGGACGCCTCGGTTGCGGTCTCCCTCACCGTCATCACGAGCGCAGCGACGTGACCCAGGGCAGCGCGACGACGGCGGGCGTCGCGCCGTCTGGTTCGCTTCGCTCCGCTCGCAAGGACGGCGGTGCGGAAAGGAGCGACCCGAGGCCTACTTCGCCGTCATGCCGGCCACCATCGGGCAGCCGCCCTCGCTCATCGGGCGGAAGGCCTGCTCGGCCGGGATCGTCTCCAGCACCTTGTAGAGATCCCATTCGCCCTTCGACTCGGAGGGCGCCTTGGCCTCGAACAGGTACATCGGGTGGATCTTGCGCCCGTCCGGCCGGATCGTGCCCTTGCCGAACAGCGGGTCGTCGGTCGGCATCTCCTTCATCTTGGCGACCACGGCGGCGCCGTCCTTGGCCGAGCGCAGGGCCGCCACCGCCTTCAGGTAGTGCAGCGTGCTGGCGTAGACGCCCGCCTGGTACGAGGTCGGCTTCTTGCCGGGCATGCGCTTCTCGAAGCGCTCCGCGAAGGCCCGGGTGCCGTCGTTGAGGTCCCAGTAGAACGAGGCGGTGAAGGCGAGGCCCTGCGCCACGTCCAGGCCCAGCGAGTGGATGTCGGTGATGGCGATCAGCAGGGCGGCGAGCGTCTGACCGCCCTGGCGGATGCCGAACTCGTGCGCCTGCTTGATGGCGTTGGCGGCGTCGAGCCCGGCATCGGCGAGCCCGATCACCTGCGCGCCCGAGGCCTGGGCCTGGAGCAGGAACGAGGAGAAGTCCGGGTTCGGGAACGGCGTGCGCACGCCGCCGACGACCTTGCCGCCGTTCTTCTCCACCACCGCCTTGGTGTCGCGCTCCAGGGCGAGGCCGAAGGCGTAGTCGGCGGTGATGAAGTACCAGGACTTGCCGCCGCGCTTGAGGATGGCCTTGCCGGTGCCGTTGGCCAGCGCCGCGGTGTCGTAGGTCCAGTGCACGGTGTTGGGCGTGCAGGCCGGGCCGGTGAGGTCGGCGGTGCCGCCGCCCGAGTTGATGAAGGCCTTGTTCTTCTCCTTGGTGATCTGCGCGATGGCGAGCGCCACCGAGGAGGTCGGCACGTCGAACACCGCGTCGACGCCGTCGCGGTCGTACCATTGCCGGGTGATGGAGGCGCCGACATCGGGCTTGTTCTGGTGGTCGGCGGCGACGACCTCGACCTTCAGGCCGTGCGCCTCCGGCTTGAAATCCTCGACCGCCATGCGGGCGGCGACCACCGAGCCCTCGCCGGTGGAGTCGAAGTAGACGCCGGAGCGGTCGTTCAGCACGCCGATCTTCACCGGCACGAGGTCGGCCGCGAGCGCCGCGCCGGCGCCGAGCGCGCACAAGCTCCCGAGCAGCGCCGCGGCGCGGTGGCGGAGCGTCATGTCTCTCTCCCTGTCGTGTCCACCCGGCGGCGTTGATCGCCGCTCGGAATGTTTCCGAAGGCAGAGTATCCGTGGCGGTCCGCGGCTGAAACGGGTGCGCGTGAGGATGCCGGCGATCCGTCAGGGGCAGCCTTCGCGAGGTGCTGCCCCCGTCTTTGCGAGCGGAGCGAAGCAATCCAGCAGCACCACGCACGCCGAGGTCGCGCTGCCCTGGGTCACTTCGCTGCGCGCGCGATGACGGGGAGCGGCGGCGATCGGCCTCTCAACCGCCCCGCGGCGTCAATCCGAAGATCGCCCGCGCCTGATCGGGCGTGGCCGGCTCCCGGTCGATGTGGGCCAGCAGGCTCACGGCCTTCTCCACCAGGGCGGCGTTGCTCGGCGCGAGCGTGCCCCGGGACAGGTACAGGTTGTCCTCCAGCCCGACGCGGACGTTGCCGCCCATGCCGGCGGCGACCGCGAGGATCGGGAACTCCTCCCGGCCGATGCCGAAGGCCGACCAGACCGCGTCCTCCGGCAGCCGGGCGCGCATCGCCACGAGGGCTTCCGGCGTCGCGGGCGCTCCCCAGGGGATGCCGAGGCAGATCTGGAACAGCGGCGGGCGCGCCAGATGCCCCTCGGCGATCAGGTGCCGGGCCAGCTCGATCTGGCCGAGATCGAACACCTCGATCTCGGGCTTCACGCCCGCGTCGCGGATGTGGCCCGCCATCGCCCGCAGGTGGCCGGGGGTGTTGAGGAACAGGTGCTCGCCGAAGTTCATCGTGGCGATGTCGAGGGTGCAGATCTCCGGCCGCAGCGCGCCGACATGCCGGGTGCGGGCCTCCGGTCCCACGAAGGTCGTGCCCGGGCCGGCGACCGACGGGTCGGGGTCGCCCGGCACGAACCGGCCTCCCGCCCCCGTGGTCAGGTTGAGGATCACGGCGTCGTTCTTCTCGCGGATCCGCTCCACCACCTCGCGGTAATGGGCGAGCTCCATGCTCGGCGCGGCGGTCTCGGGGTCGCGGACGTGGATGTGGACCACGGCCGCCCCGGCGGCGGCGGCCTCGAGGGCTGACTGCGCGATGGCCTCCGGGCTCACCGGCACGGCCGGGTTCTTCCGCGGCGTGTCGAAGGAGCCCGTGAGGGCGCAGGTGATGACGGTGGTGCTCGCCATGTGTGTGCTCCCCGCGCGTCAGATCGCTCCGCCGTCGACCGTGATGGTCTCGCCCGTGATGTAGGCCGCGCCCGCGCCCAGGAAGAAGATCGTCTCGGCGATGTCCTCCGGGCGGGCCATGCGGCCGAGCATCGTGCGCCCCACGGTCGAGGCCTTGCGCTCCTCCGACCAGGGCTCGGTCCAGGGCGTGGCGACGAGGCCGGGCGCCACCGCGTTGACGCGCACGTCCGGCGCCAGCGCCCGGGCGAGGCTGCGGGTCAGGTTGATCAGCCCGGCCTTGCTCGCCGAGTAGGCGACCGACGAGCCGCGCCGCCCGAGGCCGGCCACCGACGCGGTGTTGACGATGGCGCCGCGGCTCGCCTTGAGGGTCGCGGCCGCGGCCTTCGCGCAGCGGAACGGCCCGAGCAGGTTGGTCGCCAGGATCGTGGCCCAGAAATCCTCGGTCATCGCGTCGAGGTCCTCGAAGGCGATGGGCGTGGTCGTGCCCGACGTGCCGGCATTGTTGACGAGCACGTCGAGGCCACCGAGCCGGTCGATGCCGGCCGCGACCATCGCCTCGGCCTCGCCCGCCCGCGACACGTCGCCGGGCAGCGCGATCACCGCGAATCCGGCTCCGGCGAGCCGGGCGGCCTCTTCGGGGCCGCGGGGATCGTCCGGCAGGTGGTTCAGCGCCACCGCGGCGCCGTTGCGGGCGAAAATCGCGACGGTCGCGAGCCCGATCCCCGACGAGGCTCCGGTGACGAGGACGCGCCGCCCGGACAGGTCCGCTCCGATCATGATCCCTCCATCCGGCCGATCCCGGCCATCGCCGCCTTGAGCGCCAGGAGCTTGCGGTCGCGCTCGCGGAACAGCTCTTCCGGCGGCCGCCCGCCCCAGTCGAAGTAGCCCTTGCCGGCCATCACCCCGGTCCGGCCGGCGGCGCACAGGGCATCGAGGGTCTCGGAGCGGGTGCGCGGGGGCGGCGGCGCGTAGCTGCCGTTGGCCAGCGCCCGCTGCGTCAGCTCCAGCCCGGTGAAGTCGGCCTTGGCGAGGTGGCCGAGGATCGGGATGCGCAAGGCGAGCCCGTGGACGATCGCGTCGTCGATGTCTCGCGGCGCGGCGACGTCCTCGTCGAGGAGCCGGAACACCTCGGCGCTGATCGCCTGCTGGATGCGGTTGGCGACGTAGCCGGGGATGAAGCGCTTGAGCACGATCGGGACCTGGCCCAGGCCGCGCACGAACTCGGCCATGGCGGCGACGACCGCCGGGTCCGTGCCGGGCCCCGGCACCACGTCGACGAGGTCGACGATGTAGGGCGGCGTGTACCAGTGCAGGATCAGCGCCCGCGCCTGCCGGCGCTCCGGGATCAGCGGGAAGACGTCGAGGTAGCTGGTGTTGCTGGCGAGGATCGCGTCGGCCGGGCAGAGCCGGTCCAGCTCGGAGAAGAGCGCGCGCTTGGCCTCCGGGTTCTCGGTGATCGCCTCGATCACGAGGCCGGCGCCCGAGACCGCCGCGTCGAGCGCCGCCTCGACCCGGACGGCCCGGGCCAGCCGCGCGGCATCCCAGCCCTCCGGGGCGGCGCCGGCCTCCCGCAGGGTCGCGAGGGCGGAGTCCATCAGGCCGGGGATCCGCGCCCGGGTCTCGGGCCGCGTGTCGGTGATCCGCACGCCGTGGCCGGCGAGCGCCAGCACCAGGGCGATGCCGTGCCCCATCACGCCGCCGCCGACGATCGCGATCTCGCCCATGCCGCACGCTCCTGTCCCTGCCCCGGGCTCCTCTCGCGGGAATCCTCGGGTCGTCCGTCCGGCCTCAGCCGCCGCGCTGGTCCCGGCGCATCATGAAGGCCAGCTTCTCGAACAGGCTGACATCCTGCTCGTTCTTCAGCAGCGCCCCGTGCAGCGGCGGGATCAGCTTGCGGCCGTCCTGCTCGCGCAGGGTCTCGGGGGCGATGTCCTCGGAGACGAGGAGCTTCAGCCAGTCGAGCAGCTCCGAGGTCGAGGGCTTCTTCTTGAGGCCCGGGACCTCGCGCATCGCCAGGAAGGTCCGCAGGGCCTCCTCGACGAGGCGGTGCTTGATGCCCGGATAGTGGACGTCGACGATGCGCTGCAGCGTCTCGGAATCGGGGAACTTGATGTAGTGGAAGAAGCAGCGGCGCAGGAACGCGTCCGGCAGCTCCTTCTCGTTGTTCGACGTGATGATCACGATCGGCCGGCGCACGGCCTTCACGGTCTCGCCGGTCTCGTAGACGTGGAACTCCATCCGGTCGAGTTCGGTCAGCAGGTCGTTGGGGAACTCGATATCGGCCTTGTCGATCTCGTCGATGAGCAGGACCGGGCGCTCGGGCGCGGTGAACGCCTCCCAGAGCTTGCCGCGCCGGATGTAGTTGGAGATGTCCGAGACCCGGGGGTCGCCGAGCTGGGAGTCGCGCAGGCGCGAGACCGCGTCGTACTCGTAGAGCCCCTGCTGCGCCTTGGTGGTCGACTTGATGTTCCAGACGATCAGCGGCGCGCCCAAGCCCTTGGCGATCTCCTCGGCCAGCACGGTCTTGCCGGTCCCGGGCTCGCCCTTCACGAGGAGCGGCCGCTCCAGGACCACGGCGGCGTTGACCGCCGCGGTGAGGTCGGGGGTCGCGACGTAGGTCTCGGTTCCGGAAAAGCGCATCGCGGTCTCGGAGAGAGGGGCTCGGGCCAAGGGGTAGCGCGCCGCGCCGCCGGGCCGCAAGCGCCGAGCCCTCCCGGCCGTCCCAGTCGGTGCCGGCTGATGCGCCCACCGAACGGTCCACGCCGTCATCACGAGCGAAGCGAAGCAATCCAGGGTAGCGGGACGTTCGGAGGCGTGGCGCTACCCTGGATTGCTTCGCTTCGCTCGCAAGGACGGTGGCGCCGCGAGCGATCTCAGCCCTTCTCGTGCCAGACGCAGTTCCGGGCGAGGATCTCGAGGTTGACGTCCGACTTCTGCGGCTGCGGCAGGGTCTTGCCGTCCATGGCGAGGTCGATCTTGATCTCGACCTGGCCCTTCGCCTCGTTGGAGCGGCGGGAGAAGTAGCAGTACTGCTGGTAGGGCTGCTCGGCGCTGTCCTTGAAGTTCCAGCCGGTCACGATCTGCCCGTCGAGGTAGGGCACCTGCTTGAACACCGTGAAGGTCGTGTTCACCGCGGCCTTGGAGGCCGGGGCGGCGTCGTTGCCGAGCTGCGCCTTGGTGGGCGTCGGCGTCGCCGGCGCCTTGGGCAGGCCCTCGAGCTTGAGGGTGTTGTCGGTGAGCGTGACCTCGCCCTTGGTCTTCAGGGTCACGTCCGACAGCGCCGCCTGCATGGCGGCGGCGATCTTCTCGGCGGCGGTGTCAAACTGGTTCAGCGTCGCCCAGCCGTAGGCCGCCGCGCCGACGCCGATGCCCGCGAGGCACGCGAAGGCGCCGAAGCCCAGCGCCCGGAACAGGAAGGCCCGGGCCGCGACGTAGCTCGAATCCGCCCGCAGGCGGGAATTCACCTGCTGGGCGAGGGCGATGTTCTCGGGGGTCCCGCTCGCGACGTAGTTCATGCGCCGGCTCCAGCGGCAGGGAGGGTCGGGCCCGGATGGGTCTGGTTCGGCAGCGCCTGCTGGCCCTGGGCCGGCCGGTTCATCGGGATCACCGCGCCCGACGCGTTGGCGGCGCGCGGCAGGATCGGCTCGGGGTGCGAGCGCAGGGCGTCGGCGATCGCGTCGAGCATGTAGGGGGCCGCCTCCGGGTTCACGGCGGCGCCGAGATCGTCCTCGTCCATGAAGGTCCGGCGGGTCGAGACCGCGCAGAGCGCCAGGATCGTCGACGCGAAGGCGGCGCAGACCGCGGGCAGGAACACGAAGATCCGCAGGAAGGCGTGGACCTGACTCTCGGTCACGTCGATCGGGTCGACGCCGTAGACCATGGCGGTGAAGGAGTGGAGCTGCGACCGGTTGACCGCATTGCGGTAGCCCTGCTCGGCGTCGGCCACGCGCCGGTCGGCGGCGCCCGGATCGAGGGCGGCGCGCGCCTTGCGGGCCTCCTCCAGGTCCTTGATCATCCCGGCGCGGTCGGCGGACGCCTTGGCGACGCCCTGCGACAGGGCGGCGACGCGGGGATCGGCCACGCATTTCAGGTTCTGGTACTTCCGGCCCTTGCTGTTGGTGCCGAAGACCCGCTCGCAGCGCTGGGCCGGGAGGCCGGCGAGCTGCTGGGCGTTGTCGGCGGAGCGCTTCTCGATCTGGTCGAGCTCGGCCGTGTACTGCGCCACGCGCTCGTCGGCCGCCTTGATCCGGTCGCCGATCGTGGCGCGGTCGGCCTGGGCGTCCTTCAGGGCGGTCTTGGTCCGGGCCGCCTCCATCAGGCGGGGATGGAACATCATCTCGCCGAGCTGCGACACCGACTTGGTGGTCACGCCCGCCGCGAAGATGATGCCCAGCACGGCGAGGCCGCGCACGAAGTAGGAGCGCTGGGTCCGGGCCAGGATGCCGAGCGGCACGCGGCACAGCTCGACCGCGGCGTAGACCAGCGGCGCCAGCAGCATGAAGTAGAAGGCGTGCCAGTCGCCGTCGCTGTAGACGCCCGCGAACAGCCACGCGCCCCAGAGCGAGGCGCCGATTACCATGAACTCGACGAGGTACGCGATCGCCACGTAGCCCCACTTGATGCGGTAGCCCTTCTCGACGTGGCGCTGGTGCCGCCAGCGGTCCGACTCGAGCTTCCACTCGCGCTTCTCGCGCGCGAGGTCACGGCTGGGGGGCGCTGCCGGACCGGCAAATATCGATTTGATGGAGATCATCGGCCTCGTCGCATCCATCCGGTCCAGTTCCGGGCCGAGCCCGGCCGAGCTTAACCCCCGGTTAACTCAGGCGTGTATGCGCGCATTGTGCCGATTTTGGGCCGCGTTGCACGCCTTCACCGCATGCCTCCTTTGGATGCCGTCCGCATCCCGCGTGCCGGTGACCGAAATGTCTCACCCGCGCCTGTATCCGGCTTGTGTCGGAACGCACGTCCGCGGGACCGGTCGCGGGCCGAATCCGGTTGCTCCGAGGGCGGCGCCGACCCATGATCGCGCGGCCGTGAGCGGCGCTCCCCACCCCCGAGAGACGAGGTTCGATCCGCCGCCGATGCCAGAGGTCCACGCCGGCTCCTACAAGGAAGCGATCCTGTTTCTCGTCACAGCGGGCATCGTGGTGCCGCTGTTCCACCGCCTGCGGATCTCGCCGGTGCTCGGCTTCATCGGCGCCGGGGCCCTGCTGGGGCCCTTCGGCCTCGGCCGGCTGGCCGACACCTATCCCTCCGTGCACCTCTTCACCATCGGCAACCGGGCCGAGATCTCGCACCTCGCCGAGTTCGGCGTGATCTTCCTAATGTTCATGATCGGGATCGAGCTGTCGTGGGAGCGCCTGCGGGTGCTGCGCCGGCTGGTCTTCGGCCTCGGCTCCCTGCAGGTGGGCTGCTCCGCGCTGATCCTCGGGGCGATCCTCTACGGGCTCAACGTGCCGCTCACCGGCGCGGTGATCGTCGGCATCGGCCTCGCGCTGTCGTCGACCGCGGTGGTCCTGCCGGTCCTCGCCGAGCAGAAGCGGCTGAACGCGCCGACCGGGCGCACGAGCTTCGCGGTGCTGCTGTTCCAGGACCTGGCGGTGGCCCCGGCCCTGTTCGCGATCGCGGTGCTGGGCCGCGACGACGGCGGCGACAAGGGCTGGGCCCTCGCCCTGGCGCTGGGCCAGGCGGCGATCGCGCTGGCCCTGATCGTGGTGGCGGGCCGCCTCGCCCTGCGCCCGCTGTTCCAGCTCGTGGCGCGCACGCGTTCCACCGAGCTGTTCATGGCCGCCTGCCTGCTGGTCATCGTCGGCACGGCGCTGACCGCGGCGGCGAGCGGCCTGTCGATGACGCTCGGCGCCTTCGTGGCCGGCCTGCTGCTGGCCGAGACCGAGTACCGCCGGGCCATCGAGGCGACGATCGACCCGTTCAAGGGCCTGCTGCTCGGCGTGTTCTTCGTCTCGGTGGGCATGAACCTCGATCCGGCGCAGCTCATGGCGACGCCGGGCGCGATCATCGGCCTGTCGCTGGCTCTGGTCCTGATCAAGGCCGCCGTGGTGATGATGGCGGCCCCCGTCCTGAAGATCCCCCGGCCGGTGGCGCTGGAGACGGCGCTCCTGCTCGGTCCGGGCGGCGAGTTCGCCTACGTGCTGATCGGCGGCGCCATGGCGACCGGCCTGGTGCCGGAGGAGGTCGGCGCGGCGGCCCTCGTGGTGACCACGGTCACGATGATCATGATCCCGGCGCTCGCCGCCGTCGGCCGCCGGCTCAAGCTGCGGGCGACGGCCGGCGCCCAGGCCACCGCCAAGGCGGAGCCGGTGCCGGAGCGCGTGGGGAACCGGGTGATCGTCGCGGGGTTCGGCCGCGTCGGCCGGCAGGTCGGCGAGATGCTGGAGCGGCACAAGATCCCGTACATCGCCCTCGATTCCGACGCCGCGCGGGTGGCCGAGCAGCGCCGTGCCGGGGCGCCGGTCTATTTCGGCGACAGCGGCAACACCGAGATGCTGCGCCGCTGCGACATCGCCACGGCTCGGGCGCTGGTCGTCACCCTCGACAATCCCCGCGCCGTCGAGGCGGCGGTGGCGGCGGCCCGCGCCGAGCGGCCGGACCTGACCATCGTGGCCCGAGCCCGCGACGCCCGCCACGCCTCCTCGCTCTACGAGCTCGGCGTCGACGACGCGGTGCCGGAGACGATCGAGGCCTCGCTGCAGCTGTCGGAGGCCGTGCTGGTCGATGTCGGCGTGCCGATGGGGCTGGTGATCGCGTCGATCCACGAGCGGCGGGACGAGTACCGCGCCCTGCTGAAGAAGCGCGAGGGCGAGTCGAAGCCGATCTTCCGGGCCCGCCGGACCGTCGGGAAGGCGCTGGGCAAGGCCCCGGTCAAGCGGGAGCCCGAGCGCCAGGAGGCGGCCGGCCAGGAGGCCTGAGGGGGCGGCCTGAGGCAGGAGATCCGAGCGTAGGTCCCGGGGGCCCCGCTCAGATCAGGACCGGGTGCGCGTCCTCGTGCTTGGCCCGCCGCGCCGCGCGGCTGCGCGGCGCGGGCTCGAACCCGTCGGCGAAGCTGCACCGGTAGACCAGCTCGTCCGCCGGCCCGAGGCCGGTGACCAGGGGGACCGTCACGGTGTCGCCGGAGAAGCGCCAGCCGCGGGCGCCCTTGTCCCAGTAGAGCCAGACCGTCCCGGGATACCCCCGCAGAGTGAACACCGCGGCCTTGCGCGACAGGGCCTGCACCGCCCGCGGGGCGTACATGCCCTTGTCGCGGTAGGCGTCCCGGGTCGCCTCCGGCTGACGGTCCATGAAGGTGTTGCGCACCAGCTGAATCGTCGCCCCCGGCTTCCCGAGAAACCGCTTGAATTCCGTCAGATTCCGCAGGATGACCGCCATCGCAGGTCTCCTCGCCAGCTCCGTGTCGGCCGCGCTGCCGCGTCCGCACACACTCGATGTCCCGAGTTGAGCGATTCCCATGACCGATTGAGTGACTGGGCGAGGCTTGTCCGGTCACATATCAACAGATTCGACGACTTATGCCCAGGTTATGAGTCCCATCGGGTCGGAGAGACTCGTTTGGGCGCCGGAATCGGCGCTGCCGACGGGGCTGAATCTTGTCGACCATCGGCGAAGACTCGGAAGTCCTTCGGAAAAGTCCTGCCACGCTCGGCGGCGCGCCGACCGATTCGCGCGGGCTTGACCCGGACGCCCGGCTGGCGCGTTCTCCCGGCATGCTGCTGCAGTTCTTCACGGCCCTCCGGGACGCCAAGGTCCCCGTCTCCCTGAAGGAGTACCTGACCCTGCTCGGCGCCCTGGACCGGGGCCTCGCGGAGCATGACGTCGAGGCGTTCTACTTCCTGTCGCGCACCGCGCTGGTGAAGGACGAGGCGCATCTCGACCGGTTCGACCGGGTGTTCGGCACGGTGTTCAAGGGGCTGGAGACCCTGGGCGAGGCGGTCGAGCCCGCCGCGATCCCGGAGGAATGGCTCAGGAAGCTCGCCGAGAAGTACCTGACCGAAGCCGAGAAGGCGGAGCTGAAGGCGCTCGGCTGGGACAAGCTGTTCGAGACCCTGAAGCAGCGCCTCGCCGAGCAGAAGGGGCGCCACCAGGGCGGCTCGAAATGGATCGGGACCGGCGGCACCTCGCCCTTCGGCGCCTACGGCTACAATCCCGAGGGCATCCGCATCGGCCAGGACGGCAACCGCAACTTCCGGGCGGTGAAGGTCTGGGACAAGCGCGAGTTCAAGGACCTCGACGACGACCGGGAGATCGGCGCGCGCAACATGCGCCTGGCGCTGCGGCGCCTGCGCCGCTTCGCCCGGACCGGCGCGGCGGAGGAGCTCGACCTCGACGGCACGATCCGCGCGAGCGCCCGCCAGGGCTACATCGACGTGAAGCTGCGGCCGGAGCGGCGCAACGCCGTGAAGGTGCTGCTGTTCCTGGACGTCGGCGGCTCGATGGACTGGCACATCGAGCAGGCGGAGGCGCTGTTCTCGGCGGCGCGCTCGGAGTTCAAGCACCTCGCGCACTACTACTTCCACAACTGCCCCTACGAGGCGGTCTGGACCGAGAACCGCCGGCGCCACGAGGCCAAGACGCCGCTCCTCGACGTGATCCGCACCTACGGCAGCGACTACCGGCTCGTCTTCGTGGGCGACGCCTCGATGAGCCCCTACGAGATCGCGACGCCCGGCGGCTCCGTGGAGCACTGGAACGAGGAGGCGGGTGCCACCTGGATGCAGCGGCTCCTCGACCATTTCCCGAAGGCGGCGTGGCTGAACCCGGTGCCCGAGACGCACTGGGGCTACACGCAGTCAATCGGCATGATGCAGCGGCTGGTCGCCGGCCGGATGTTCCCCCTCACCCTGGACGGGCTCGACGCCGCGGCGCGGGCGCTGGTGCGATGACAGGTGCCTTTACGGCCTCACAGCGCGATGCGACCTGAGGCGATGCCGTCCTCGCGAGCGCAGCGAAGCGATCCAGCAGCGCCGCATACGCGGACGTCGTGCCACCCTGGGTCGCTTCGCTGCGCTCGCGAGGACGGGCGGGGATCGCGCGACCGAGACGGTTTCCGTCTCAGCCCTGCTGGGACGGCGTCGTCACCACGAGGCCGTCCATCGCCGGCGTGATCTTGATCTGGCAGGAGAGGCGGGAATTCTCGCGGACGTCGCTGGCGAAATCCAGCATGTCCTGCTCCATGTCCTGCGCCTTGCCGACCGTGTCGATCCAGGCGTCGGCCACGTAGACGTGGCAGGTGGCGCAGGCGCAGGCGCCCCCGCACTCCGCGTCGATGCCCGGGACGTTGTTGCGCATAGCCGTCTCCATCACGGTCGCGCCGACGCTGCCTTCGACGGTCCGTTCCGTCCCGGCGTGGTCGACGTAGGTGATCTTGGGCATGCTGGGGGCTCCGGGCTCGCGTCGAGCGCAATCTGTCCGACGGGCGGCGTGCCTGCTTGGCGGCTGGAAACGCGGAATGCAAGCGCGGCATTAGACACCGGTCCCGGATCGATCGCCGCATTGGGCGACACCTTCAGGCGCGCGCCTCCGCGATCTCCGCCAGCGCCCGCGCGACCGCGGCCGCGAGGTCGTCGACCGGCACCGCCCCGGCGCCGGCGCGCAGGCGCGTCTCCGCGGCGTCCGCGAGCGCCCGCACGTGGATCGCCCCGACGCCCGCGGCCGAGCCCTTCAGGGTGTGGGCGAGGTCGGCGCGCTGCGCCCGCGGCAGGGCCGGGTCGGCGAGGCGCGGCAGGATCGAGCGGCACTGGCCGGCGAACAGCTCCAGGACCTCACGGGCCAGGTCGGCGTCGCCGCCGGTCTGGGCCTCGAGTTCCGCGGGGTCGATGGCCTGCATGTTCGGGCTCCCGGCATCCGGATTCGTCGGGGATTGCGGATCTGATCCACACAATTCACCCCCTGATTCGCCGGGTGGGGATCGCGCCAGACCCCTCCCCTGCGGCAGGATGGTGGAGGCGGCGAGCGACGGGCCCGGTAACCATTCGGTTAACCTTTTCTGGGGCCGGTCGAGGGCTCGGGTATCGGCAGTCGCTGCCCGAGTTTAGTCTTGTAATGGTAAACGGGGCGTTGCGTCTCCGGCTCAAGCCTCTCCAGGCGCCGGTGAACCCGTGTAACGAGGCGTTGTATGGCGACCGAGAAGAAGCTGAAGGACCCGGCCGAGGCCGCGCTCTCTGCGATCGAGCAGGCGCTGAACCTCGACGCCCTGACGCCGAACGGCACCGACGGCCGCGCCGAGCCGCGCCTGCCCGATGTCGGTGACGCCGACCCGCTGCGCGACGGCGGTCTCGACGCCGGCCGGACCATGCCGCCGCGCCTCGACCTCGACCCGCCGCTCGCCTCCGACCTGCCGCCGCCGGGCCTGGACCGCCCCCGCCGCGAGGGCGGCCTCCTGCCCCCCGACCGCTCGCTCGTGGCCAACGACGACCGGCGCAACATCGGCATCCTGCAGCAGACCCTGCGGGTGCGCTCCTCGCCCAAGCCCTACCTGCTCGCCCTCGCGGCCGGCGCCGTCTGGATCGGCGCCCTGGTGCTGATCGCGTGGTCGAAGTCCGACGGCGACCTGCGCGCCGTCCTGTCGGGCCTCTCGGCCCTCCAGGCGAGCGTCGGCGCCGCGGCCCTGTTCGGCCCGGTGGTGCTGTTCGTGATCGCCGCCATGCTGGCGGTGCGCGCCCAGGAGATGCGCCTCGTCGCCCGCGCGGTCGGCGAGGTCGCGGTGCGCCTGGCCGAGCCCGAGAGCTTCTCCACCGACGCGGTCCTGACCATGTCGCAGACCGTGCGCCGCGAGGTGGCGGCGGTGGGCGACGGCGTCGAGCGGGCGCTCGCCCGGGCCGGCGAGCTGGAGACCCTGGTGCGCGGCGAGATCGCCACCCTGGAGCGGGCCTATTCCGACAACGAGATCCGGATCCGCTCCCTCGTGGACGAGCTGGTGGCCCAGCGCGAGGCGATCGTCTCCAACGCCGAGCGGGTGCGCAGCGCCATCACCGGGTCGCACCAGAGCCTGAGCCAGGACCTGGAGGGCGCCTCCGACCGGATCGTCTCCGCGGTGACCGGCGCGGGCGAGCGCGTGACCGGCGCGCTGGAGACCCGCGGCGCCGCGATCACCGCCTCGCTGGGCGAGGCCGGCGACCGGGTGGTCAACCTGATGACCGCCCGCGGCAGCGACCTGATCGACACGCTGGCGGCCACCAGCCAGGAGGTGCGTGGCAGCTTCCAGGAGGTCGGCGAGACCCTGACCCGCAGCTTCGAGGACCGCGCCGGCACGGCGACCGGCGCCTTCCAGGCCGCCGGCACCGCCCTGGCCGAGCGCCTGTCGGAGAATGCCGGCGCCCTCACCCGGACCTTGGAGGAGACCGGCAGCCGCGTGAGCGACGCGCTGGAGCGCCAGGCCGGCACGGTGCGCGAGACCTTCGAGCGCTCCGTGACGGGGCTCGAATCCGCCTTCCTGTCGCGCGGCTCGGAACTGACCGAGCGCTTCGGCGCCATGGGCGCCGAGATCACCGCCCGCTTCGCCGAGACCGGTTCGGCCCTGACCCAGGACATCGCCGGCCGCGGCCTCGCGCTGCGCGCCGAGATCGAGAGCGCCGGCCTGTCGGTCGCCGAGACGATCGAGGGCCGCGGGCGCGACGCCCAGGCCGCCCTGGCGCTCGCCGCCAGCGGCGCCGGCGAGACCCTGGCGGCCCGCGCGGGCGCCGTGCGCGACGACCTCGTCGGCACCGCCGAGCGGATCGCCGAGGCCCTGTCGGAGCGCGGCGGCGCCCTCGCCGAGCGGATGGACGGCATCGCGGCGCGCCTCGACGAGACCGTGACGGTCCGGGCCGCGGACCTGGAGCACCGGGTCGCGGCGGCGGCCGAGCAGGCCGGCGGCAGCATCGCGCACCGGACCGAGACGGTCGCGGCCAACCTCGAGGCCGCCTTCGCGGCCCTGGGCCGGGGCTTCGAGACGGGGGCCTCCTCCGCGGTCCAGTCGCTGCGGGGCACCGTCGAGGGCCTGTCGGGCGAGATCGACGGCCGCACCGCCGAGGCGGTCGCGGCGCTCCGGCGCGGGGCCGAGGCGGCCACCGATGCCCTGCGCGGCACGGCCGAGGACGCCACCGGCGCGGTCGAGGCCCGGACCCTCGAGGCCGTGCGGGTGTTCGAGCGCCGGGTCGCGGATTCCGCCGCCGCCCTGTCGGCGCGGACCGAGGAGGCGGCCGCCGCGCTGCGGGCCGCCGCCGATCAGGCGAGCCAGGCCGCCGAGACGCAGACGCGGGACGCCGCCGCCCGGCTCGCCGCGGCGCTGGACACCCTGCGCACCGCCTCCGGCGAGGTCACCGGCGCGGTCGAGGCCGAGACCGCGATCCTCACCGCCCGGTTCCGCGACGCCGCCGACCGGGCCGGCACCGAGCTCGGCGCCCGCGGCACGGACGCCGTCGCGGCGGTCCGCGCCGCCCTGGACGATCTCAACCGCGAGCTCGCCGCCCGGACCGGCGACGCCACCGGCAGCCTCGCCGAGGCCGCCCGCGCGATCTCGGCCGACCTCGCCGCCCGGATCGGCGAGATGGAGGCGGCCTTCGGCGAGCACGGCCGGAGCGTCGCCGAGCTGCTCGCCGGCCACGCCGACGAGACCCAGGCCCGGATCAGCGGCACCGGCCGCGACATCGTGCTCGCCGTGGCGAGCCAGGGCGCCCGCATCGCCGACACCCTCAGCCAGACCGGCGCGAGCTTCGCCGAGACCGCCGACGGCCGGGTCCGGGCGATCGACGAGACGCTGGGCAACCGCCTCGCCGCCCTGCAGGAGACCATCGCCCGCGGCGACATCCTGGCCGACCGGATCAACCGCGACACCGCCGCGCTGGGCGAGACCGTCGGCGCCCGGCTGGAGGAGATGGACCGCCTCCTCACCGGCAAGGGCGAGGCCGTCGCCGAGACGATCGCCACCCGGGCCCGCGAGGCCGGCAGCCTGATCGAGACCCATCTCGGCGGCCTGGAGACGCGCTCGGCCGAGCGGGCCGCCGCCATCGCGGCCGCCGTGGCGGCGCTGGTCGGCCAGATCGACGACCACCTCGGCAGCCGCGCGAACGCCGTGGACGACGCGCTGCGCGCCCGGACCGACGAGATGGCCCGCGTCATGGCCGAGGGCCATCGCGGCCTGATGGAGATGCTGGAGGGCCGCACCTCCGGGCTCGGCCAGGACATCGCCCGCCACACGGTCGAGATCGCCCGGCGGATCGAGGAGAGCGCCGGCCATTTCGACACCGGCGTCATCGGCCGCCTGCAGGCGATCGCCGAGACCCTGGACCAGCGCGCCCGCCTCGTGGACGAGAGCTTCGGCGTCCAGGCCTTCGAGGCGATCCGCCTGATCGAGGCGCGCACCCGGGCGGTGGACGAGGAGCTGGCCGGCCGGACCCGCGACCTCGTGGCGATGATCGCCGACCGGACCGGCGGCCTCGACGGCGCCATGGCCGAGCGCGTCCGCGCCCTCACCGGCACCATCGAGGAGGCCACCCGCGGCCTCGAGGCCGCGCTGGCGAACCGCGCGGATTCGATGATCCGCCTGGTGGACGAGCGCACCGAGAACGCCGACGCGGCGCTGGCGGCCCGCACCGAGGCCGTGCACGCGGCCTTCGCGGAGCGCGCCGACCTCATCGGCCGCCTGATCGACGAGCGCATCGCCGCCATGTCGGGCGAGCTCGACGAGAAGGGCCGCGCCGTGTTCGGGGCGATCGGCGGCCGGATCACCGAGCTCGCCCGCCTGCTCGACCGCGGCGGCACCTCGCTGGCCGAGCTCATCGACCAGCGCGGCGAGAGCGTGCTCGCCAAGCTCCAGCAGACCATCGCGGACGCCGAGCGGATGCTCGATGCCGGCGAGGGCCGCCTGGGCCACACCCTGTCGAGCCGCACGGCCGACATCAGCGGCCTCCTCGACGAGGGCGTCCGCTCGGTCCACACCCTGCTGGACGACCGCACCAACCAGATCCGCGTCCTGCTGGACGACCATGCCGGCACCCTGGCCGCCACCCTGGACGGCCGGATGGGCCCGATCCACGAGGCGCTGGACGGCCGCGGGCAGGCGATGGTCGCCGCCCTGGAGGGCGCGTTCGGCTCCGCCACCGGCGCCCTGGACGACCGCACCCGCCAGCTCGGCAGCCTGTTCGACGAGCGGCTCGGCCACCTCGAGAGCTTGGTCGACGGCCGCGGCACCCGCCTCGCCGACACCCTCACTGCCCGGGCCCAGGCCCTGCGCACCCTGTTCGAGGAGGCCCAGTCGGCCCTCGACGGCGTGGTCGAGGGCGGCGGCGGCCGCTTCGCCGCCGCGGTCGACGCCCGCATCCAGTCCCTCCGCGCGGTGCTGGAGGAGGCGCCCGCCGCCGTCTCGGCGCTGGTGGAGACCCGCGAGCGCCAGCTCGCCGCCACCCTCGACGCCCGCACGCAGCGCCTCCACACCCTGTTCGAGGAGGCCCAGGCCGGCCTGCGCGACCTCGTGGACGGGCGCGGCCAGGAGGTCGCCGACGCCATCGCGGCCCGGACCGAGGGCCTGCGCACGACCCTCGACGCGGCGCCTGCCCAGATGGCGGACCTGCTGGACACCCGCCTGTCCGACCTCCAGGGCCTGTTCGAGCGGGCGCAGGGCGAGATCGACCGCCTCGTGGACACCCGCGGCCGACAGATCGCCGGCACGATCGAGCACCGCACGCAGGCGCTCCAGACCACGATCGAGGGCGTGAACCCGGCGATCGCCGGCCTGCTCGAGGAGCGCGAGAACCGCCTCGCCGAGACCCTCAAGGAGCGGACGGGCGAGCTGCAGACCCTGTTCGACCGGGTGCAGAACCGCCTCGGCGCCCTGGTCGAGGGCACCGGCCGCGACGTGTCCGAGCGGGTCGACGCGCGCGTCGAGACCCTGCGGGCGACCTTCGAGCAGGCGCGCGCCGCGATCGAGGGCCTGCTGGAGGACCGCGGCCAAGCCCTGGTGGCGGCCGCCGAGGGCCGGACCGGCGCCCTGGTGGAGGTGTTCGACGCCCGCCTGCGCGCCCTCGACGGTGCCGTCGAGGGTCGGACCGGCGCCCTGGTCGAGACCTTCGACGCCCGCCTGCGCGCCCTGGACGGCGCCGTCGAGGGCCGCACCGGCGCCCTCGTGGAGACCTTCGATGCCCGGCTGCGGGAGCTGGACGGCGTGGTCGAGGGCCGCACCGCGGCCCTGGCGCAGGCCGTCGAGGCGCAGAGCGAGGCCCTGGCCCGCGGCGTCGACGCCCGCGCCGACGCCTTCACGCAGCGCATCGACAGCCGCATGCGGCTGTTCGCGACCCTGGTGGCGCAGCGCGCCGACACCCTGGCCACCGCCTTCGACGACCGCCACGAGGCCTTCGCGGGCCTCATGGACGAGCGCACGGCGTCCCTGGTCGCCGCCCTCGACGAGCGGGCCCGCGCCCATGCCGAGCAGGTCGAGGCCCACAACGCGGCCCTGGCCGAGACGCTCAGCCGCCGCGAGGCCGCGCTCGCCGGCCTGATCGACGCCCGCACCGAGGCCCTCGGGGCCGGGTTCGAGCGCCGCGCCACGGCGCTCGGTGCCCTGGTCGACGCCCGCGGCGAGGCCCTGTCCCGCCGCCTCGCCGAGAGCGCCGAGACCCTGGTGCGCGCCATCGAGGAGCGCGGCGGCGCGCTGCTCGCCAGCGTCGAGGGCAGCGGCCGCGCCGTCGGCGACAGCCTGGATGGCCATGTCGAGCGCCTGCGCGGCGCCATCGACGGGCCGATGATGGACCTGTCGCGGGCCCTGTCGGACCGGGCCGAGGCGATCGAGCGGACGCTCGCCGAGACCGGAATGCCGCTCGCCGAGAGCCTGCGGGAGCGGACCGAGGAGCTGGCCGTGCAGTCGCGGGCCTCGGCCGAGCTGCTGCGCGCCGCCGTCGAGGACGGCGCGGGCCGCACCCTCTCGGAGCTGTTCGAGACCAACGACCGGATGGGTCGCGAGCTCGGCGCGCTGCTGCAGCGGATCGAGGCCGCCAACACGGCGCTGACCGGCCTCGTGGCCGGCGCCGACACCAACCTCGGCGCGATCGAGCAGGGTCTCGCCGGCCGGATCGAGCAGGTCCAGGGGGCGCTGGAGCGCATCGCCGCCGAGACCGGCCGCGCCAGCGCCGGCGTCTCGGCCCAGGTCGAGGCCCTGCGCGGCGCCGCCGACGGGGCGCTCAGCGAGGCCTCGCGCCTCGCCGAGACCCTCGACGGCCGCGGCCGCTCCCTCGGCGAGCAGACCGCCGCGCACGTGGCGGCCCTCGACCGGGCCGCGGCCTCCCTGGCGGCCATCGAGGAGCGCCTGGACTCGGCCCTGTCGGGCCGCGAGACCAAGCTGACCGAGGCGCTGGCCGCGTTCGAGGCCCGGGCCGCCGCCCTGGAGCAGAACGGCACCGCCCTGGCCCAGACCATCGAGCAGACCCTGCGCGCCGCCGAGGAGCGCGCCCGCAGCGTCGGCGAGTCCCTGGCCCAGTCGGCCCAGGGCGCCGGGGCCTCGGTGACGAGCGCCTTCGCCGACCTGAAGGACAGCGCCAGCGCCGAGGGCGAGAAGGCCGCTCAGGGCGTCCGGCAGGTCATCGAGGAGGCGGCCCGCGAGATGCGCAGCGGCTTCCAGGAGGCCCAGGCCAGCTTCGGCGACTCCTTCTCGGCCCTGCGCGAGATGGCGGGCTCGATCCGCGGCGAACTCGACGCGACCCGCGCCGAGCTCGCCAAGGGCGTCCTCGAGCTGCCGCGCGAGACGCAGGACGCCACCGGCGAGATGCGCCGGGTGGTGGCGGACCAGATCAAGGCCCTCAACGAGCTGTCGTCCCTGGTCTCCCGCTCCGGCCGCTCGGTCGACGTCGCCCAGCCGCAGGCGCAGCCTCAGCGCCGGGTCGCGGAGAGCGGCGGCCGCGCCGTCGCGGCGGCGGCGCCCGCCGCGGCCCCGGTCGCACCGGCGATGCCGACGGCGGCCCCCGCGGCTCCGGCCCTGCCGGCGCCCGCGGCGACGCCGCGGCCCGCCACGGCCAAGATCGAGGCGCCGCGGCCGTCCGCGACCGCCCGCCCGGCGCAGGCCGGCGACAAGCGCGGCTGGCTGTCCGACCTGCTGACCCGCGCCTCGCTGGACGACGACGAGGAGCCGGCGGCCGACGCGCCGGCCGCCGCCCCGGCGCCCGCGCCGGCGGCCCGCCGCCCCGCGGTGGCGGCCGCCGAGACCGGGCGGATCGCCCTCGACACGATCTCGACCGACATCGCCAAGATGATCGAGCACCGGACCGCGGTCGACCTGTGGGAGCGATACCGCCGGGGTGAGCCGAACCTGTTCGACCCGCGGATCTACACGCCGCAGGGCCGGGCGACCTTCGCGGAGATCCAGCGCCGCTACAGGACCGACGCGGAGTTCCGCCGCAGCGTCGACCGCTACGTCAGCGAGTTCGAGCGCCTGCTCGGCGACGTGGTCAAGAACGACAGCGACGCCAAGCGCACCGACGCCTACCTGACCTCGGAGACCGGCAAGGTCTACACCATGCTGGCCCATGCCAGCGGGCGCTTCGACGGGGCGTAGGACCGATCCCGCCGGGGCCGTTCGCGGCGCCGGCGGGGCACACGCCGGGGACGACGAGATCCGTCGCACCCGCCCCCGTATCCTGACGTTGCGCGCGGGACCGGGCGGCGCGGGCGCCGCCCCGCCCTCACAGCAGGCCGAGGCCGACCAGTTCGCGCCGCAGGGCCTCGGGCATCTCGGCGAGGTCCCCGGAAGCCTCGGCCCCGAGATCGGCCGGCGCGTCGCGCGCCGTGAGGTAGCGCCAGCCCTGGAACGGCCGGTAGGGCCGGGGCGCCACCGGGACGAGCCGGGGATCGAAGACCAGGCGGCAGCGCGGGATGCCGTCCTCCCCGGTGAGCGGCTCGATCGCGGTGATCGCCTGCCGGCAGGACAGCGTCCCGCGGATCACCCAGTAGATCGAACCGTGGCCGGTGATCTCCCGGTGGCGCTTGGGCAGGGTGCGGGTGACGTGGAACGGGGCCGCTTGCCGGCCGTCCCGGAGCGCCTCCTCCCGGAACCGGGCCTGCCGGGCCTCGAGGTCGGCGATGGTGGCGGGGCCGACGCAGAGCTTGATCAGGTGCAGGGCCACGGATGCGCGTGCTCGGGGTTGCCGGGGGCGCCCCTGATAGCAGGGTCCGCGCCGGCGCGCGCCTGTCGAACCGCCCCGCCGCGCGGCGTCGGCGCCGAGGCCCGGTCGGAGCCTGTCAGGCGAACAGCGCGAGCCGCTGTTCCGGCGTCAGCGCGTCGATCTCGGCGAAGCTCAGGGCCGGCTCCTCCGGCGGCATCGCCGGCTCGGGAGCGGCCGCGACGGTCTCGCCCCAGGTGAGGTCGGCCACGTCCCGCGCGATGTCCTGCGCGACATCCTCCTCGACGTCCGTCTCGAACGCCTCCTCGATCGCGGTGGCGGCCTCCGGCGCGTCCGCGGCGGACGGATCGGCGACGGGAAGGGGGGCGACGTCCGGAGCCGACTCCGGCTCCGGGGCAGCCTCGAGATCGACCGCCCAGTCGGCTACCAGATCGGCCTCCAAGCCGGCTTGCAAGTCGGCCGCGGGTGCGGCCTCCGGCCCGTCCCCCGCCGCGGCGGCGAGGTCCGGTTCCGGGGCGAATGCCAGCGCGGCCGCTCCCGTCGGCTCGGACACGGCGTCCGGCTCGGCCTCCGCCACCGGCTCCGGCGCGGCCGGCACTTCGGCCGCGACCTCTGCCTCCGGCTCGATCTCCGGCGCCCGGGCCTCCGCTTGGACCGGCAGGAACACCAGGTCCTCGTGCAGCGCCGGGCTGCCGGGGCGGGCCACCAGGGCCGCCACGGTGACGGCCGGCACGTCCATGGCGATGTAGCGGTCGATGTCGCTCTGGTTCAGGTCGGCCGGCTCGCCGTCCGGCCGCGCGCCCCGGTGGGGCGGCACCCGCACCGCGTCCTCGCCCCAGATGGCGATCATCGCGGAGACCCGGTCCTCCAGGTAGCGCAGGGTGTAGACGATCCGGGCGGTGCGCTGCGCGGTCAGGTCCTGGAAGGAGCAGGCCGTGTAGATCGCGGTCGCGTGGCGGTCGAGGGCGTCGCAGGCCTGCGCGTCGGCCCCGCGCTCGCGCAGGGTCCAGGCCGCCTCCTGGATCGACTCGGCGGCGCCGAGGATGTCGGAGGTGGCCTGCTCGGTCTCGCGCACGATGGCGTCGAGGGCGAGCGACGCCTGCGTCAGCCGGGTCTCGTCGCCGTTCGGGGTGTTGAGCGCCGCGATCTCGCCCTTGGTCCGGCTGATCGCGTCGGCCATGTCGAGGAGATTGCCGCGCAGGTGCCCGAAGGCCTCCTGCCCGCGGTCGGCGGTGACGCTCCGCTCCAGCCGCGCGATCGCCCCGAGCAGCACCTCGGTCTCGGCGCCCCGGTTGCGCCGGGCGTACTCGGCGAGGAACCAGCGGCCGCGCTCGCTGGCGCTGATCGTCGCCTCGATCGCCTCGTACTCGGCCGAAGCGGGCGCGCTCGGGTTGACGGAACCGAACATGGGCCTCTCTGGACGCTGAATGCGGGCGCGGCGGCGGCCCCGATGCGCGCCAATCGCGGCGAATTTGACAGAGGGCCTTTAACGGGCGCTTACGGACGCCTTCCCGGTCCCGCCTCCCTGCTCACCCCGCTCGTCGAGACCCGCCTTGCCCCGCCCGTCCGGCCCGGCGCGCCTGTCGCTGCTCTACGCCGTGGTGTTCACCGAGATCGGCATCGCGATGCCGTTCATGCCCCTGTGGCTCGACGCCCTGGGGCTCGATGCCCGGGTGATCGGTCTCCTCCTCGCCCTGCCGATCGCCACGCGGATCGCCGCCACGGCGCCGCTGATGAGCCTCCTCGACCGCGGCCTCGGGCCCCGGCGGCTGATCCTGCTCGGCAGCCTCGCCCTGAGCCTGTCCTACGCGCTGATGCCCGCCGCGGCCGGGATCGGGTGGCCGCTGCTGGCCGGGCTGATCGTGCTCAACGCGGTCGCCGGCGCGCCGCTCGTGCCCTGCATCGACTACCTGACGCTCGCGGCCGTGCGCCAAGACGCCCGCCTGACCTACGCGCGGATCCGGATGGCGGGCTCCATCGCGTTCCTGCTGGCGAACCTCGCGGGCGGGCTGCTGCTGACGGCGCTCGGCGGCCGGCTCGCCGTACCGCTGCTCCTGACCGGCCTCGCCCTCGGCGCGGGTCTGGTGGCGTGGCGCAGCCGCGCGGTGGCGGCCCTGCCGCCGTCGGCGGCGGGCGACGGCCGGACGCGGCTGCCGCGGCGGCTCTGGCTGTGCATCGGCGCGGCGGCCGCGATCCAGGCGAGCCACGGGGCGATCTACGGGTTCGGCAGCATCTACTGGACCGGCCAGGGCATCCCGCCGACCTGGGTCGGCGCGCTCTGGGCGATCGGCGTCCTGGCCGAGATCGCCCTGTTCGCCGGCCTCCCCGCCCTGCCCGCCGCCTGGCGCGGCCCGGTGCGGCTCCTCGGCGCCGGGGCCGTCGCGGCGATCCTGCGGGCGATCGGCATGTACCTCCTCGGCGACCATCTCGCCGCGCTGGTGCCGCTCCAGTGCCTCCACGGCCTGACCTTCGGGGCGACCCAGCTCGGCGCCATGGCGGCGGTCTCGGCCTACGCCCCCGACGGCGCGCGGGGCCGGGCGCAGGGCACGCTCAGTGCGGTCAATGCCGGGATCTCGGTGGTCGCGACCCTGGGGAGCGGCGTCGCCTACCGGGCCGGCGGCCCCCTCGCCTTCCTGCTGATGGCGCCGCTCGCCGCCGCCGGCCTGGGCCTCGCCCTGGCGTCCCGCCGCGCGCGGGGGGTGAGGTTGGAGACGGATCGTCAACCGTAATGTCGTCATAACCGCCGGGCAGGGTGGTGCCTCGATCGAGGAGTATGGGTGTTGCTGAGCGAGGGCACTGTTCCCGGCGCCTTGGCCGGCGCCGCGCTGCGGGACCGGTCGGCCGACGGCCGCCTGGCGCTCGACGGCCGCTGGACCGCCGACCAGGCCCCGACCGTCGAGGCCGCGGCCGCGCGCATCGCGGCGGCCGGCCGCGCCGGGCCGGTGGCGGTCGACCTGTCGGGGATCGAGCGCCTCGACACGCTCGGCGCCTGGGTCCTGGAGCGGACCCGCGCCGAGATCGAGCAGGCGGGCAGCGCCCTCACCTATCTCGGCGCCCGCCCGGAGCACCGCACCCTGCTGGGCGAGGTCCGGCTGCGCGAGCCGGACGCGCCGCCGCCGCGGCGGCACGGCCCGGTCGTCGGCCTGCTCGACGCCACCGGGCGCCGGACCGTGCAGGGCGGCCGCGAGTTCGTCACCGCCCTCGCGTTCCTGGGCGAGCTGATCGCCGCCTGCGGGCGCGTCGCCCTGCGACCCGGCACGTTCCGCGGCAACGCCCTGATCAACCAGATCCAGCAGGTGGCGCTCAACGGCACGCCGATCATCGTGCTGATCTCGTTCCTCGTGGGCGGCATCGTCGCCCAGCAGGGCATCTTCCAGCTCCAGCGCTTCGGCGCCCAGACCTTCGTGGTCAACCTGATCGGCCTCCTGATCCTGCGCGAGATGGGCGTGCTGCTCACCTCGATCATGGTCGCCGGCCGCTCCGGCTCGGCGATCACCGCCGAGATCGGCTCCATGCGCATGCGCGAGGAGGTCGACGCGCTCCGGGTCATGGGCCTCGACCCCGTCGAGATCCTGATCGTGCCCCGGGTGCTCGCGCTGATGATCGGCCTGCCGATGCTGACGCTGATCGGCGACCTCGCGGCGCTCGCCGGCGGCGGCCTCACCGCGATGCTCTACGGCGGCCTGACCCTCGACCAGTTCCTGGTCCGGCTCCAGGCGGCGGTGGGCGTCCACCACGTCATGGTCGGCCTGATCAAGGCGCCGTTCATGGCGCTGACGATCGGGGTGATCGCCACGATCGAGGGCTTCGCGGTCGAGGGCTCCGCGGAATCGCTCGGCCGTCACGTCACCGCGTCGGTGGTGAAGTCCATCTTCATGGTCATCGTCCTCGACGGCCTGTTCGCGGTGTTCTTCGCCGCGATCGATTTCTGAGGCCGCCGCGATGAATGCCCCGATGACCGCCTCGCCGAATGGCCCCGCCCCGATCATCCGCGTGCGCGACCTCGTGGTCGGCTTCCGCGACCGCAACATCCTGAAAGGCCTGAGCCTCGACATCCGCGCCGGCGAGATCCTGGGCTTCGTCGGGCCCTCGGGCCAGGGCAAGTCGGTGCTCACCCGGACGATCCTCGGCCTCAACCCGAAGCGGGCCGGGACCATCGAGGTGTTCGGCCGCGACGTCGACGAGCTCACCTACGCGGAGCGGCGCCGGATGGAGCAGCGCTGGGGCGTGCTGTTCCAGCAGGGCGCCCTGTTCTCGGCGCTCACCGTCAAGCAGAACATCCAGGTGCCGATGCGCGAGCACCTGAACCTGTCCGAGCGCCTGCTTGACGAGTTCGCCCGGCTCAAGATCGAGATGGTCGGCCTCAAGCCCGACGCCGCCGACAAGCTGCCCTCGGAACTGTCGGGCGGCATGATCAAGCGCGCGGCGCTCGCCCGCTCCCTGGCGCTCGATCCCGAGATCCTGTTCCTCGACGAGCCGACCTCGGGCCTCGACCCGATCGGCGCGGGCGAGTTCGACGACCTCGTCTCGACCCTCAAGGAGACGCTGGGGCTGACCGTGTTCATGGTCACCCACGACCTCGACAGCCTCTACACCGCCTGCGACCGCATCGCGGCGCTCGGCGACGGCCAGATCATCGCCGCCGGCACGATCGACGAGATGCTGGCGAGCGACCATCCCTGGCTGCGCTCGTACTTCCACGGCAAGCGCGCCCGGACCATCGCGACGGGGGGCGCCTCGGCCCATGCCTGATCCCGTGCCTGACCCGATGCCCGATCGCCACCGTCCCACCCAGATCCCGCCCTGCTCCCCTCCGGGAGCCGGGGCTCCAGGCCCGGCCGGATCTCCGCCGGCCAGAACCGCAGGTTGAGCGCATGGAAACCCGCGCGAACTACGCCCTGATCGGGGCCTTCACGATCGCCGTCATCCTGGCGGGCTTCGGCACCGTGCTGTGGCTCTCCGGCGGCTCCTCGCGGCAGGTCAGCCAGCTCGTCCGCATCGTCTTCTCCGGCTCGGTCGGGGGCTTGTCGCGCGGCTCGAGCGTGAACTTCAACGGCATCAAGGTCGGCGAGGTCACCGACATCCGCCTCGCCCCGCAGGATCCCCGCCGGGTGCTCGCCACGATCAAGGTCGATCCCGCGACCCCGCTCCGGGCCGACACCCGCGCCCGCCTCGACTCGGCGATGCTCACCGGCGTCTCGGTGATCTCCCTGTCGGGCGGCAACGCCGACGCGCCGGTGCTGACCCCGATGGCCAACGGCGAGCCGCCGACGATCTTCGCCGATTCCTCCGACATGCAGGACATGATGGCGCTGGCGCGCCAGGTGGCGCAGCGGGCCGACGACATGCTGGCCCGCCTCGACCGGCTGGTCTCCGCCAACGAGGGGGCGATCAACCGGTCGCTGACCAACGTCGAGACCTTCTCGAAGACGCTGGCCGATGCCGGCCCGAACATCTCGGCGCTGGTCAAGGCCGTGGACGGGGCCAAGCTCGGCCGGGTGATCGACAACGCCGACCGCTTCTCGGCCGCCCTGTCCAAGGCGAGCCCCGACATCGAGGCCGGCCTGCACGACGCCCGGCTGCTCGCCGGCAAGCTCAGCGCCTCGGCCGACAAGATCGACGCGGTGCTGAACGGCGCCCAGAGCTTCCTGGGCTCGGCCTCCGGCCAGGAGGGCTCCAGCACCTTCACGGAGATCCGCGCGGCGGCGATCTCAGTGCGCGACGCCGGCAAGGCGTTCCGGACCATGTCGGAGAACCTCGACAAGCGCACCGCCAGCATCTCGGCCAATTTCGGCCGGCTGAGTGGCACCGGCCGCCGGGAGGTCGAGGCCCTGTCGGGCGACGGGCAGCGGACGCTGAGCACCCTCAACCGCACGGTGCGCAGCCTGGAGCGCGACCCGAGCCAAGTGATCTTCGGCGGCAAGCCTTCGTTGCCTGAATACAACGGTGGCCGGTGAAATGCCGCGTCGCCGGGCGGATGTGTCCCGGCGCACGGCACGGATGCCGCAGCGGATTAGTTTTAACCGCATAGCTTATACAGCTCCGCCGTTCGCCGGCGGGGTCCTCCAGGTCATGCGTATGGTCCGCTCGTCCCACATCGCCGCCGCCGCGCTGCTCGCCGCCCTCCTGGGCGGCTGCGGCGGCGCGGCGCCCCTCACCTTCGACCTCGCGGCGCTGCCGGCCGCGGGGCGGCCGATCGCGGCCGGCCGCTCGATCGCGGTCTCGGAGCCGGTGAGCATCCAGCCCTTCGAGGCCGACCGGATCATCGTCCGCGAGAACGGCGGCGCCCTGTCGTTCCTGGGCGGCGGCCAGTGGGCCGACCGGCTGCCGCGCCTGATCCAGACGCGGCTCATCCAGAGCCTGGAGAATTCCGGGCGGCTCCGCTCGGTGAGCCGGCCCGGCGACAAGGTCGTGGCCGACTACCAGCTGATCAGCGAGATCCGCGCCTTCGACGTGCAGTCCGGGACCGGCGAGGCGGTGGTCGACCTGTCGCTGAAGCTCGTGGCCGACGGCACCGGCAGGGTTGCGGCGGCGCGGATCTTCACGGCCCGCGTGCCGGTGTCCAAGATCGATGCCGGCAGCGGCGCCCGCGCCCTCGATCAGGCGCTGAGCATCGTGCTGGCCGACGTTGTGCGCTGGGTGAACAGCGGGCGCTGACGGCCCCGCGGCCGGGCCGCGCCGACGCCGCCGCCGGGGCGGGGCGCTCGCGACGGAACGTCCTCCGAATGCCAGCCGTGCGGATCCGCTCCACGGCCCGACAGGCGCCACGGGTGATGGGACGGGCCCGACGGTCCATCGTGGGCGCGCGGGATTTCCTGCCGATCAATCCGTGTCCCGCGGCGCCGCGGCGGCGTGCGTGGACGGGGCGCGGTTGCGGTTCGCAGCAATCGCGGTCATACGGCTGCCGTGATGCAGACTCTGTTCTCAACTGAAGGTGTATTAGAGAAGGACAAGTTTCGCCTTTGGCGAGATGTCTGCGAAGATCGCCTGGTTCCGATGGCGCAGACTTGTCTCAATGACGAGCCCTTTCACGCGACGATCGAGGGGGCCAGTATCGGCGGCCTGATCTTCACGAAATTCGCGCTGCGCAACCTGCGGGCGGCCACGACGCCGCGCACGCTTCGCCATGAAAACCACAAGACCGACCACCTGTTCATGAGCATCGTGCTCTCGGGACAGGTCCGCGCGGATCAGTACGATCGGTCGAGCACGGATCGGGTCGGCGACTTCTCGATCCGGGATACGAATACACCCTGGACGATCGAGCACAGCGGCTACAGCGAGGTGCTGGCCATCGGGATCCCGCGGGAGCGGCTGGAGGGGGCTCTGGGTTCCGCGCGCCTGTTCGCCGGCGTGACTGTCGGCGGCGATCTGCCGACCGCGACCCTGACCCGGTCGTTCCTGGGCAACCTGCTCAGCCTGGGCGACCGGCTGACGCCCCAGGTGGCCGAGAGCATGGTCTCCACGGGGCTCGACCTCATCGTCGCCAGCCTCGCGGAGCGGCTCGCGCGGGAGGCGCAGCGGCCCGTCCAGGACAGCGTCGTGGTGCAGCGCGCCCGGGCCTATCTCGAGGCCCATCTCCACGATCCGACCCTGGACCCGCCCCGGCTCGCGGCCGCGGCCGGCGTGTCCCTGCGCCGGCTGCAGGCGCTGTTCCGCGCGCAGGACCGGCACGTCTCCGACTGGATCTGGCACCGCAGGCTCGAGGCGGCCGCCAAGCGCTTGGCCGATCCGGGCTGCCTCCACATGCCGCTGGGGACCTTGGCGTATGGCTGCGGCTTCCTCAGCCAGTCCCACTTCTCCCGCCGCTTCAAGGAGCGCTACGGCCTGAGCCCCCGCGACTACCGCGTGCGCGCCCTCGCGCGGGGCGCCGAGGGTGGGCCGGAGGGCCGACCGGGCCGCCTCACTCCATCACGGCGGCCTTCATGATCACCACCATGGTGGCCCGGGCCGGACCGTCCGTGCAGCGCACGAGGTGGGGCCGGTCGCAGCGGTAGCGCAGGGTCTCGCCGGCCCGCGCCCGCTGCACGACGCCGCCGATCTCGACCTCGAACGCCCCCTCGGTGACCGAGAGCGACTCCACCGAGCCGCGCTGGTGCGGGTCCGAGTCGAGGACGCCGCCCGGGTCGGCCGTGACCTCGTACCATTGCAGCCACTCGATCGTCTTGAGCCAGCCGATGATCGCCAGCCGCACCTTCCCGTCCTCGGAGACGAGGATCGGCGTGTCGGCCCGGGAGGTCTTCTCGATGAACGGCTCCTCGTCGCCGGCCGCCAACACCCGCTCGATCGACACGTCGAGGGCCTGGGACAGGCGCCAGATCGTCGCCAGCGTCGGGTTGGTCTCGTTGCGCTCGATCTGGCTGATGATCGACTTGGCCACGCCGGACTGCTCGGCGAGTTCCGAGAGCGACAGGTTGTAGGCCTTGCGCAGCCGCTGGATGGTCTTGCCGAGCTGGCCGGAGAGCACCTGCGCGCCGGTCAGCAGGTCGCGCCCGCGCGCCCGGTCGGGCCGTTCCGCCTGATCCTGCATCGTCCCCGATCCGCCTGCACCGTTCCATTATCCGAACGATCGTGCGCTTCTTCAAACGCAATCGACGCCCGGTTGCAAGGCGGCGGGCGGCGTGCGCGGCGGCGTGCGCACCGGAAAGCGGCGGCCGGATCGGCCTCTAAGTCCAGACGGCGTGGAAGTGGTGGACCGGCCCGTGCCCCGTCCCGACCGCGAGGCTGTCCGCCGCCGCGAGGGCGGCCGTGAGGTAGGCCTTGGCCTCCGCCACCGCCTCCGGCAGGGCCAGGCCCTGGGCGAGGCCCGCCGCCACCGCCGCCGAGAGGGTGCAGCCGGTGCCGTGGGTGTTGCGCGTCGCGATCCGCGGCGCCGACAGGGTCCGCAGGGTGCCGTCCGCCGTGACGAGGTGGTCGATGCTCTCGCGCCCCGCGCCGTGGCCTCCCTTGATCAGCACCGCCCGGGCGCCGAGGGCGACCAGCCGCCGCGCCTGGGCCACGATCGCCGCCGCATCCGCGGCGACGGGCTCGCCGAGGAGCACCGCCGCCTCCGGCAGGTTGGGGGTGATCAGGTCGGCCCGCGGGAGCAGCCGCTCGCGGAGCGTCGCCACGGCGTCGTCGGTGATCAGCCGGTCGCCGCTGGTGGCGACCATCACCGGGTCGAGGACGACCGGGATCGACCCGGCGTGCCGGGCGAGGCCCTCGGCGACCGCCGCGATCACCGCGGTCTGCGACAGCATGCCGATCTTCACCGCCCTCACGGCGAGGTCGGAGAACACGCTGTCGATCTGCCGGGCGACGAACTCCGCCGGCACGTCGTGGATGCCCTGGACCCCCGTCGTGTTCTGCGCGGTCAGCGCCGTGATCACGCTGGCGCCGTAGACGCCGAGCGCCGAGAAGGTCTTGAGGTCCGCCTGGATGCCGGCGCCGCCGCCGGAATCCGAGCCCGCGATCGTGACCGCGATGGGCGCGGAGCCGCTCATCGGGCGCCGGCCCGCTCCGCCAGGGCGCCGTCGATCCGCGCGCGCAGGTCGCGGGCGCGCTGGCGCACCGACTCCGCGCCGAACAGCGCGGTGATCACCGCGACCCCGTCCGCCCCCGCGGCGACCACCGCGGCGGCGTTGTCGAGGCCGATCCCCGCGATGGCGCCGAGCGGCAGGCCGGCCCCGCGGGCGAGGCGGGCGCGGAAGGCGATGCTGGCGAAGCCGTCGAGGCCCACCGGCGGGTCGGGATTGTCCTTGCTGGTGGTGGCGAACACGCCGCCGATGCAGGCGTAGTCGACGGGCAGCCGGTACAATTCGTCCGCCTGGGCGGGCTTCTTCAGGGTGAGGCCGATGATCGCGCCCTCCCCCAGCAGCCGGCGGGCGTCGGCCGGGTGGAGGTCGCCCTGGCCGAGATGCACCCCGTCGGCTCCGGCCGCGAGGGCGAGGTCGACGCGGTCGTTGACGAGGACCGGGACACGGCCGCCCACCGCCGCCAGGATCGCCCGGATCCGCGCCAGGGCGGCGCGGGCATCGGCGATGTCCTTCTCGCGGTACTGGAGCAGGGTGCAGCCCCCCGCCACCGCCTCGGCGCCGAGCTCCGCCAGCCGCGCCCCGTCGGCGCCGCAGACGCCGACATCGAGGAGCCCGTAGAGCCGCAGGTCGACGGCCCGGCTGCCGGTCGGGGTCGAGGGGGAATCTGCGGGGGAAGTCGCGCTCGCTGGCATCGCTGTCGTCGCTCGGTCCGCCTCGGCCGGTCCCGTGCCGGCCTACCCGGACCCCTGTTTGGGCAGGGCTCGCGGCGTTGGCAAGCGGCGGGTGGACAGCGGTGCGTCGACGGGCCCCCCCGCTCCGTCATACGGCGGCGTTGACGCGCGGCGATCCTGTCCCCCTATAGGTGGGATCCGCTACGGCGCATCCCGGGGGACGGACGGTCGAGGAACGATGACGGGTGCCGCGGCGCAGACGGACGCGCGCGGGGGGCAGTCCCCGCCGGAGCGCTCCTCCGTAGGCCTCGTCGCGGTGATCGTCGCCGCGACCAAGGGGGAGCCGCGCGCCCTGACCATCCGGGTCCCCGACCAGGCGCCCGGCCGCGGCGACGGCCTGCCGGCCGGCCCCCTCGTCCCCGAGCACGCCACGCTGGAGCGGGGCCTGCGCGCCTGGGTGGAGCGGCAGACGCACCAGCGCCTCGGCTACGTGGAGCAGCTCTACACCTTCGGCGACCGCGACCGCTCCGGCACGGCGACCCTGTCGGGGGTGCACTCCCTCTCGGTGGCCTATCTGGCGCTCGTCCGCGAGGAGCGGCCGGCGGGGCTCGCCGAGGCCGCGTGGCAGAACTGGTACCGCTACCTGCCCTACGAGGATTTCCGGCAGGGGCGCCCGCGCCAGCTCGACGCCATCGAGGCGCGGCTCGCCGAATGGGCGTTCGAGCCCGCGGACTGCGCCACCCGGACCCGCCGCCTCGACCGCCTCGGCCTGACCTTCGGCATGAACGGCGGCACGTGGAACGAGGAGCGCGTCCTGGAGCGCTACGAGCTGCTGTTCGAGGCCGGGCTGATCCCGGAGGCGCGGGGCAATCCCGGCCCGGCCCTGCCGAACGACCCGACCGGCGTCCCCATGGCGTTCGACCACCGGCGGGTGCTCGCGACCGCGATCGGCCGGCTCCGGGGCAAGATCAAGTACCGCCCGGTGGTGTTCGAGCTGATGCCGCCGGAATTCACCCTGCTGCAGCTGCAGAAGACCGTGGAGGCCCTGTCGGGGACGCAGCTGCACAAGCAGAACTTCCGGCGCCTCGTGGCCCAGCAGGGGCTGGTGGAGGAGACCGAGAGCGTGACCAGCGGCGCCGCCGGCCGGCCGGCGCGGCTGGTGCGCTTCCGCCGGGAGGTGCTGCTGGAGCGCCCGGCCCCGGGCCTGCGGCTGCCGTCGCGGCGGGCGGGGTGACGGCGGCGGTCAGTCTCGCCGCGCCAGGGTGCCGAGCCCGCTCGCGTCGAGCGCGTCCACCGTCACGGCGGCGGCCCGGCCGTCGCTGCCGATGGCGAAGCGGATGGCGGAGGGGCGGTCGGGCGCCTCGGCGTCCGGGAAGCTGAGGAAGAGGTCGCGGTCGAAGTGCCGGAGGGGGTAGCGGCGCGCGCCCGCGGGGCCGACCGTCAGCGTCAGGGCGCCGTCCGCCTCCGCCACCACGGCCTCGCCGACATAGGCGTTGGCGTAGCGCCCGGCATAGGCCGAGAGCGCCAGGGGTGCGGCGGGCGGCGCCAGCGGCGTGCCGTAGGCCGCCTTGTCGGCGGCGATGCCGGGCGCGAACAGGTTCTCGTAGGCCGCGCCCCAGGCCGTCACCCAGTCCCGGTCGACGCGGCCGTCGAAGACGAGGTCGGCGAAGCTGTCGGCCAGCCCCTCCGGCACGCCGGACGGGAAGGCGTTGGTCAGGACGAGGATCCCGAGACCGGCCTCCGGATGGATCGAGACGAGCGTCTGCGCGCCGACGCTGAAGGCGCCCGCGTGGCCCCAGACGAGGCCGTGGCGGCCGTACTCGACGTTCCAGCCGAGGCTGTAGAAGGACGCGCCGCCGGTCACGGGGTTGCGGCCGCGGGCCATGAGCGGGGCGTGCGTCTGCGCCAGGGCCGGGGCCGCGACGCGCTGCGCGCCCTCGAAACGGCCCTTGCCGATCACGAGCCGCAGCCATCGGGAGAGGTCGCGGACATCGCTGCTGACGCCGCCGGCCGGTGCCTGCGCGTCGGGATCGCGCTCGATCTTGGCGGTCCAGACGCCGCCGGCCCGGACGTGGAGCGCCGCGCGGTCGGCCCGGCTGAGGAAATCCGCGTGGGTCGTGCCGGTGGCGGTCATCCCGAGCGGCCGGAACAGTCGGTCCCGGGCCACCGCCTCCCAGGGCTGGCCGGTCGGCTTCGCGGCGGCGACCGCGCCCTCGGTGAAGCCGAAATTGCTGTAGGCGTAGCCGGCGCGGAAGCTGGAGGCGGGCGGCGCGAGGCGCAGCCGGTGCAGGATCGCGTCGCGGCCGAAGCCGATCGCCTCCAGATCGTCGCCGGCGGTCCCCGGCAGGCCGCTGCGATGGTTGAGGAAGTCGCGCACCGTGACCTGCGCGGTCGGGTAGGGCTCGTGCAGCTGGAAGGCGGGGTCGAGATCCGCGACGCGCGAATCCCAGTCGACCACCCCGTCGCCGACCAGGGCGGCCACGATCGTCGCGGTGACGGGCTTGGACAGGGAGGCGATCTGGAAGACCGTGTCGGGGCCGACCGGCTCGGGCTTCCCGGCCTGCCTGAGGCCGTATCCCTTCAGGAGGAGCGTCTCGTCGCCGAGGACGACCGCGACCGCGAGGCCCGGCACCGCGCCCCCGTCGACGGCCCGCCGCGCCAGCGCCTCCAGCGCCGGCAGCTGCGCCTCGACCTGCGCCCGCGTCAGCGTCCCGGCGGATCCGGCTCCGGGCCCGGCCGCGATCAGGCCGAGGGCGAGGCACGCGCCGACGAGGCGCCGGCGCGATCGGGCCCGCTGCATGAGTCGTCGATCCCGCCTGAGAGAGTTCGGACCTCGAGAGTGGCATCGTCGGGCCGGCGAAATCAATCGCGCCGCCCCGGGCCGCGCCGCGAATGCGCGGGCCGGCCCGACGGACACGGACGAAGACTGTTCGGGAACCGGCCGGGCTAGCGGAACGGGTCGGCGTCGGGTGCCGGCTTCACGCCGCGGAGCATCCGGTACAGCGTCCATTCCTCGACGATCTTCCGCCCCGGAAGGGCGCAGAGCTCGATCGTGCCGCCATCGGGCAGCTTCGCGAGGATCGTCTGCCCGCCCATCGTCGCGCAGAAGGCCGAGGCCGGATTCTCCAGCGCGCGGGCCGGCCCCGATCCGGCAAGGGCGGCGCAGACCGCGAGCGCGCGGACAGGCCACGCGGCGGGCGCCCTCCACGGTCCGATCATGCGCGTCATGGGCCGCCCTGCCCTAACCGTAGGTGTGGTCGTCGGCCGGGAACCGGCCGGCCCGGACCTCGTCCGCGTAGGCTTTCACGGCGTCCTCGATGTGGGTCCGCAGGCTCCCGAACTGGCGCACGAATTTCGGCGTGCGCTCGGACAGGCCGAGCATGTCCTCCAGCACCAGGATCTGGCCGTCGCAGACCGCCGAGGCGCCGATGCCGATCGTGGCGGCGGTGACCTGGGGGGAGGTCGCGATCGCCCGCGCCACCGGCTCGACGATGCCCTCGAGCACGATCGCGAAGGCGCCGGCCTCCGAGATGGCGCGGGCATCCTCCAGGAGGCGGCGCTCGTCGTCGGGGGCCCGGCCCTGGACCCTGAAGCCGCCCATCGTGTTCACCGCCTGCGGGGTGAGGCCGATATGGCCCATCACCGGCACGCCGCGCTGGACGAGGAACGCCACCGTCTCGGCGAAATGGGCGCCGCCCTCCATCTTGATCGCGCCGGCGCCGGTCTCCTTGAGAACCCGGGAGGCGCTGAGGAAGGCCTGCTCCCGGCTCGCCTCGTAGGAGCCGAACGGCATGTCGACCACGACCAGCGCCTTCTGCGTGCCGCGGATCACCGCCTGGGCCTGGAGGATCATCATCTCCAGGGTCACGGGGATCGTCGATTCCATCCCGTGCATCACCATGCCGAGGGAATCGCCCACGAGGATGAAGTCGCAATAGGGATCGACGATGCCGGCCGTGTGGGCGTGGTAGGCGGTGAGCGCGATGATCTTGCGCCCCTCGGCCTTGCGCTTGCCGATATCGACCGCCCGGAGCCGTCGGGACTGCACGACCTGCGACATGGTTCAGACCTCATTCCGGCCACTCGGGACGCGGCGCGGGCCCCCTCTCCCGCCCGGGAGAGGGCGCGCCCCGCCACGCGAGCCTCGTTCCGCGGCGTCTCTTACAATGCCCGGCGATGCGGGTCAGCGCCCCGCCTGCGGCTCGGCGCCCGCCTTCCAGTCCGGATCGACCGTCAGGTTCGCGGTCTCGTGCATCTCCTGCCAGCCCTCGACGCCCTCGGGGAACCAGCGCACGCCGGTATAGCCCTTCAGCACCAGCCGCTTGGCGGCGTTCCAGCTGCCCCAGCACTCGACGTGGCAGAACACCACGACGGGCTTCGCCTTGTCGCCCCCGGTCAGCGCCGCGACGCGGGCGTAGAAGAGCGCCTCACGCGCCGGCGCCAGGGGCTCGGCGCCGGCCTCCGGCATCCAGACGGCGCCGGGGATCGACGGATGCACCGGCAGCCAGAGGCGGCCCTCCGGGAAGTTCGACGGCTTGCGGTCCGGCGCCGCCACGTCGAGCAGCACCGGCTTGTCGGGGCCGGCGATCAGGGCGGCGACGGCGTCGGCGTCGACCACCGCGGCGCCCTTGAGGGTCGGCGGCGTGTAGCCCTTCGGAGGACCGGCGTAGAGCCCCTCCGGCTCGGGCACGTTCACCGGCGAATCGGCCGGCGCCGCGGCGAGGCAGAGGAGCGCGGCGCAGGCCGCCGCGGTCCGGCCGGTCAGGAGGAGGCGCCGCATGGTCAGTTCGTCGGGCTCGGCGCGGTGAAGCTGTGCTGCCACTGGCCGCCCTGGTTGTCGGAAGCCGCCACCTGGATCGGCTTGCCGTCCGGCTTGAACGCGAAGTTGATCACCGGGTTCGAGGCGATCGAGATGTCGCCCGTCATGGTGAAGATCTTCCGGTCGCCCGCCGAGACGGTGAGCTTGTCAATGTAGCGCGCCGGCGTGTAGTCGCGGGTCACCTGGTTCATCTGCATGCCGGAGAAGTTCGGGTGGCGGATCATCAGCGTCGCCTCCACGGGCTTGCCGGCCGCCGTCTCGGCGAACTTCATGCGCATGTCGCCCATGCCTTTCATGGCCTCCTCGTCGCTCATCCCCATCGGGGCCGAGCAGCCGCCGGAGGCCTTCACGAACTGCTTGGCCTCGTAGAGCTTGCCGTCCGTCGTCTCCACCACGGCGTGCATGTCGGTGTAGTTGTTGACCCGCACGCGCAGCTTCAGCTCGGCCGGGTCGGCGGCCGGCCCGAACTCGAACTTGGCCGCGTAGGGCGCCGGGTTGTCGTCGATGATCAGCGAGACTGCCTTGATCTGCCCGTCCTTGGGCATGGTCAGGGTGATCGGCACCAGGGCGGCGTCGAGCGCCCGGGCCGGCGCCTCGATCTTCACGAGGCTGTCGGTCGGGGCGATCTGGCGGTCGCCGAAGATCGACTTGGCGATCTCCTGCCAGCGGGCCGCCCGCTCCTGATCGGTGTCGGAGGCGCCGGCCGCCCGCGCGGCGCCGGCGAGCGGTCCCGACAGCGCCGTCGTCGCCAGGACGAGGCCGAGGGCGAGGCTGGAGAAGGTCTGTCCGATGAAGGTCTGTCCGATCCTGTGCGTCATGGCGTGCCTCCCGATTGGCTTGGATATGGGGATCCTAAAAACCTATTCCCACTCGAGTTCCTGGTAGGCCACGGTGACGTTGCGGCCGTTGTAGGTGTCGAACAGGGCCCACTTGTCGCGCTGGTCCGCCGCGACGCTGGTCACGGCCTTCTCGATGGGCACGTCCTTGGCGATCGCCGCCCGGGTGCCGTCGCGCAGGGCGGTCAGGTAGCCGGAGAGGTCGGCGAGCGCCGGGGCGAGGTCGACCGCGACGGGGCCGTGGCCCGGGACGGCCCGGGCGGGACCCATGGCCTTCAGCCGCTCGATCTCGGCGAGCCAGCCCTTGAGGCTGCCGTCGAGGGAGGGGATCCGGTTCACGAACAGCAGGTCGGCGGGGAACAGCAGGCCGCTGCCGGAATCGATCATCGACAGGTCCGAGGTGGTGTGCGCCGGGCCGTGCGCCGTGAAGGTCAGGCGCCGGTCGCCGAGGTCGATCTCGGCCGTGTCGGCGACGGTCATGGTCGGGTAGACCACCGGCCCGGTCCGGTCCTCGCCGAGCAGATCGATCAGCCGCTTGCGGTAGAACTCGCCCCGGGCCGCCAGCGCCTCGGTGAGCTTGGCGTGGCCGATGAAGACCGGCTTGTCCTGAACGAAGGCCCCCGCCCCGAAGACGTGGTCCGGGTGGACGTGGGTCAGCACCACGTGGGTGATCGGCTTGTCCGTGCGCTTGGCGATCTCGGCGCGCAGCCACTGGCCGTCGGCGAGGCTGCCGCCGGACTCGGTCACCACCACGCCGGTCCTGCCGACAAGGAAGCCGATATTGGCGATAGCGTCGGCGTTGTCGGGGGTGGCGTCGGCGATCAGGCCCTTGCGCATGTACAGGCCCGGCCCGACCTCCTCCATCGTGAAGCTCTCGGCGGCGCGGCCCAGCGTCGGCAGGCAGCACAGGCAGAGCCCCGCGAAGAGGGCGTGCCGCCGCGTCGGCCCGGCGGCCTGCACCCGCGGATGGACGGCGCGTGCCGTCATGCCGAAACCTCCCGATCTTGCCCGTTCTTGATTGTCTACCATTAAGTAGGTAGATTGATCGTCCGTCAAGGGGCCGCCGGGAGCCGGTCCCCGCCGCGGCCGCACGTTCGCGTGACTTCGTGCGATGATGGGGGCGCGTTTTGGAGCGACGTTCGCCGCGATGAGGGATACCCGCGCCGAGTTGCTGATGCAGGCCGAGACCCTGGTGCGGGGCCGCGGCTTCGCCGGCTTCAGCTACGCCGACCTCGCGGCGGCGGTGGGCATCCGCAAGGCGAGCATCCACCACCACTTCCCCACCAAGGTCGATCTCGGCGCCGCCCTGGTGGCGGCCTACGCGGCGCGCTACGCCGCGGCCCTGGAGGCGATCCGCCGGGACGTGCCGGACGGGCCGGGCCGGGTCGAGGCCTACGGGCGGCTCTACCTCGGCGGCGTCGAGCAGGGGCTCGGCTGCCTCTGCGCCGCGCTCGCGATCGAGGGCGAGGCCCTGCCCGAGCGCCTGCGCCGGGACGTCGCGGCCTTCTTCGCGGACCATCTCGCGTGGCTGGAGGGCATCCTGCGCGCGGGCCAGGCGGACGGCAGCGTGCGCGGCGGCGCGGATCCGGCAGCGCTCGCCCGCTACGTCGTCGCCACCCTGGAGGGGGCGCTCCTGATGGAGCGCCTGTTCGCGAGCCCCGACGCCTTCCGGGGGACGCTGGCGGTGCTGGTCGACGGCCTCAGGCCGCAGTGAACCGGGCGTAGCCGTCCGCCCGCAGGCGGCAGGCCGGGCAGGTCCCGCAGCCGTAGCCCCAGGGATGCCGCTGCCCGCGCTCGCCGAGGTAGCAGGTGTGGCTCTCCTCGACGATCAGGTCGACCAGCGCCCGGCCGCCGAGGCTCTCGGCGAGGTCCCAGGTCTGCGCCTTGTCGAGCCACATCAGCGGCGTGTGCAGCACGAAGCGCCGCTCCATGCCGAGATTGAGCGCCACCTGCAGCGCCTTGATCGTGTCGTCGCGGCAATCCGGGTAGCCGGAATAGTCGGTCTCGCACATGCCGCCGACCACGTGCCGGAGCCCGCGCCGGTAGGCGAGCGCCGCCGCGAAGGTCAGGAACACGAGGTTGCGGCCGGGCACGAAGGTGTTGGGCAGGCCCGACGCCTCGTAGCCGATCGCGGCCTCCCGGGTCAGCGCCGTCTCGGAGACCTGCCCGAGGGCGTCGAGGGCGAGCGTGTGGTCCTCGCCGAGGCGGGCCGCCCAGGCGGGATCGAGGGCGGTCGTGCCCGCCCGCAGGGCCGCGCGCCGGTCGAGCTCGACCCGGTGGCGCTGGCCGTAGTCGAAGCCGAGGGTCTCGACGTGGTCGAACCGGTCGAGCGCCCAGGCGAGGCAGGTGGCCGAATCCTGGCCCCCGGAGAACAGCACCAGCGCGGCGCGATCCCCGGCGATCGCGGTCTCACTCGCCATCGTACTCGGCCCAGGACATCGGCGTCTCGGCGACCCGCACGAGCGCGAGGCCCGGCAGGTCCGGCCGGAGGCGCTGCCAGATCCAGGCCGCGATGTTCTCGGCGGTCGGGTTCTCCAGCCCCTCGATCTCGTTGAGGCAGTGGTGGTCGAGCCGGGCGAGCAGCGGCCCGAAGATCGACTCGATGTCGTAGAAGTCGATCACCCAGCCGGTGTGGGGATCGACCGGGCCGGCGACCGTCAGCTCGACCCGGTAGGAATGCCCGTGCATCCGGTGGCAGCGGTGGGTCTCGGGCACGTTCGGCAGCCGGTGGGCCGCCTCGAAGGTGAAGGCTTGGGTGATCTTCATGGACGGTTCGCGGGTAAGGCCGATCTCGCCCCCGCCATAGCGCCGACGGGCGGTCCCGCGCAAAGGCGGGCTGCCCTGCGTTCGGCGGCGCGGCCGGGGATCAGGCCCCGGCGCCCGCCTCCGACCACTGCGCGTACCACGCCTTGAACAGGCGCAGCTGCGTCTCCGCGTAGTGGCGCTGACCGGCGCTGAGCGCGTCGGTGGCATTGAAGTGCAGCGCGTATTCCGGGTTCCCCTCCAGCACCATCAGGTGCTTGTAGTAGAGGACGAGGTCGGTCCCCTCGTCGAAGCTCGACAGGATCGCCAGCGCGGCGTCGAGTTCCTCGGCCCGGCGCCGGGCCCGGACGTCGCCCGCGGCGGCCTTCTCGCACAGGGCGACGAGGTGGAGCACCTCCCGCGGCAGGACGTTGCCGATGCCCGTGATGGCGCCCCGGGCGCCGCAATTGACGTAGCCGTGCACCACCTGGGTATCCACCCCGACCATCAGGGTGATGTCGGGCGACTGGCCGGTGATGTGCTCGGCCGCGTAGGTGAGCGAGGCCGCGCCGCCGAACTCCTTGAAGCCGACGAGGTGCGGGTGGCGGGCGCGCAGGCGGAAGAACAGGTCCGCCCGGGTCTCGAACCCGTAATAGGGGCTGTTGTAGATCACCGACGGCAGGTCGACGGCCGCCTCCAGGATGCCGCCGAAATGCGCCTCCTGGGCCGCGGACGAACTGCCGCGCGACAGGACCCGCGGGATGATCATCAGGCCGTGGGCGCCGGCCGCCTTGGCGTGGGCCGCGAGCGCCGCGGCGCGCTTCGGGTTCTGCGCGCCGGTCCCGACGATCACCGGGACGCCGGCGGCGAGCAGCCGCTCGACGCCCGCCATCCGCTCCTCGTCGGTGAGCAGCGGCCAGTCGCCCATCGAGCCGCAGTAGACGACCGCCGACATGCCGGCATCGACGAGCTCCCGCCCCTTGCGCGCGAGGGCGTCGAGGTCGGGCGTCCGGTCCGGCCGGCAGGGCGTCATCAGGGCCGGGATCGTGCCGGAGAAGATGTGTCGATCGAAGGCCATCGCCGGCTCGCCTGCTGGGAGGTGGGATCGTCCCGGCCGGCCCCGCGGGCCTCGCGGGGCGGCACGCCTCTCCATGGCAGCGCCGCGCGAGTCTGGCAAGGATTTTATACAATCTCTGTCGCGCGGGCCGGGACCGGCGCGGCGCCGAGGAACGCCATCAGCGCGGCGGCGACGTGGTCGATATGGTCGGTCAGGAGGGCGCAGGCGGCCGAGACGTGGCCGTTCCGGCACAGCCGGACGATCTCGCGGTGCTCGCGGTCGGCCCGCTCCAGCTCGGCGCTGTCGGTGGAGAGCTGGAGGCGGGTGTAGCGGTCGCACTCGGCCAGCAGCGAGCCGACCAGACCGAGGGCGCGGGGCCGCTCCGCCCGGCCGTAGAGGAGGAGGTGCAGCTCCGTGTTGAGGGCGCCCCAGCGCACCGTCGCGCCCGCCCGCAGGGCCGCGGCGTACTCCTCCAGCAGGGCGTCGGCCCGGGCGTAGTCGTCGTCGGTCAGGCGGGGCGCCGAGAGGGCCAGGAGGCGCGGCTCGAGGGCGGCCCGGAGCTCGAGGGCCTCGGCCGCGTCCGCCGGCGAGAGCGGCGCCACCATGGCCCCGCGATGGGGCAGGATCCGCACGAGGCCCTCGGCCTCGAGCTGGAACAGCGCCTCCCGCACCGGGATCCGGCTGGCGCCGAACTCCGCCGCGAGGCCGTCCTGGCGGAGCTGCGAGCCGGCCGGATAGCGGCCGTCGAGGATGCGCCGCCGGATCTCGGTCCCGATCGAGCCCGCGATGGTCCGGTTCTTCATCGTCTCGCTCCCGGTCGACCCCGGATGCCCCGCAGGACCCTTGACGGCGGAGCTCCGGTGTTGAAATTGTATAAAATCAATCGGGCAACGGGCTCGATCACGAAAAGGGTGCCCGCGATGACGCTCTCCCGCCGCCAGATCCTGGCCGGTACCGCAGGCGCGGCCGCCGGCCTCGGCCTCCCGCACCTGGTCCGGGCCCAGCCCGGCGGCGGCAGCGTGCTGCGCTTCATCCCGTCGACGCCCCTGCCGTCCCTCGATCCGATCGTCGCCACGAGCTACGTCATCCGCAATCACGGCTATCTCGTCTACGACACGCTGTTCGCCACTGACGAGAATTTCCGCATCCAGCCGCAGATGGTGAGCGAGTGGCAGACCGCGCCCGACGGCCTGCGCTGGACCTTCCATCTCCGCGACGGCCTCACGTTCCACGACGGCTCCCCCGTCGAGGCCAAGGACTGCATCGCGTCCATCGCGCGCTGGTCCAAGCGGGACGCGTTCGGCCAGACCCTGGCGGGCTTCGTGGAGGGGTACGGCCAGGAGGACGCGCGGACCTTCACGGTCGCGCTGAAGAAGCCGTTCCCCCTGCTCCCGGCGGCGCTCGGCAAGCTGTCCTCGAACGTGCCCTTCATCATGCCGGAGCGCGTCGCCCTCCAGGACGCGTCCAAGCCGATCGCCGACGCCACGGGCTCCGGGCCCTGGCGCTTCGAGGCGCGGGAATGGATCCCCGGCCAGAACGCGATCTACACCCGCCACGCGGGCTACCGACCCCGCGAGGAGGCGCCCTCCTGGGCGGCCGGCGGCAAGGTCGCCAAGGTCGACCGGATCGAGTGGCTCGCCATCACCGAGGCCTCGGCGGCGGTGGGCGCGATGATCCAGGGCGCGGTCGACTGGTACGAGCAGCCGGCGATCGACCTGATCCCCGTCCTCAAGGGCAAGCCGGGGATCGAGATCCGCAACGTGCCGCTCGGGCTGATCCTGCTGATGCGGTTCAACCACACGCAGCCGCCGTTCAACAATCCCGAGATCCGCCGGGCCGTGATGATGGCCATGAAGCAGGACGACTACATGCAGGCGGTGGTCGGCAGCCCCGAATACTACCGGGAGGCCAAGACCTTCTTCACGCCGGGCTCGCCGATGTCGACCGGGGCCGGCGGGGCCGCGGCCATGCAGGCGGACCTCGCCAAGGCCAAGGCGATGCTGGCCAAGGCCGGCTACAAGGGCGAGCGCGTGGTGCTGCTGGCCCCGGCCGACCAGCCGATCGCCTACAACCAGTCGCTGGTGACCCAGGACCTGCTCAAGCAGCTCGGCATGAACGTCGATCTGGTCTCGACCGACTGGGGCAGCTTCATCGCCCGCCGCGGCAACCGCGGGCCGGTCGATGCCGGCGGCTGGTCGCTGTTCCACACCCTCTGGTCGGGGGCCGACGTGCTGAACCCGGCGCTCCACCCACTGATCCGCGCCAACGGTCAGGCGGCGTGGTTCGGCTGGCCGGACGACCCGACCCTGGAGGGCCTGCGCAGCGAGTGGATCGCCACCAGCGACGAGGCGCAGCAGAAGGCGCTCGCCGCGCGCATCGAGGAGCGGGCCTTCGCGGTCGTGCCCTACGCCCCCGCGGGCCTCGTGCAGCAGCCGATGGCGGTCAGCGCGAAGCTCAAGGGCATGGTCATGGCGCCGGTGCAGTTCTTCTGGAACATCGAGAAGACCGCCTGAGTTTGGGCGCTCCCGAGGAAGGTTCGTCTTTGCGAGCGCAGCGAAGCAACCCAGGGCAGCGGGCCGCTGATGGGCGTGGCGCCGCTGGATTGCTTCGCTCCGCTCGCAAAGACGCGAGGGCGCAGGTGCCCGCGCGTCTTCAGCCCGCGCCCTTCCCCGACACGCCGGCCTGCGCGAAGGTCGCCATGCCGGTGTGGCAGGCGAGCGCGCCCTTCAGCAGGCCCATCGCCATGCCGGCGCCCGAGGCCTCGCCGAGGCGCATGCCGAGCGCCAGCAGCGGCACCAGCCCGAGCCGCTCCAGAACCTCCGCGTGGGCGCCCTCCGCCGAGACGTGGCCGGCGAGGCAGTGGTCGAGGGCATTTGGGTCGGCGGCGTGTAGCACGGCCGCGGCGGCGGTCGCCACGTAGCCGTCGATCACCACCGGGATGCGCTGCAGCCGCGCGGCCAGGATCGCCCCCGCCATGGCGGCGATCTCCCGGCCGCCGAGGCGCGCCAGGACCTGGAGCGGGTCGGCGAGGTGGCCGGCATGGTGCGCGAGCGCCGCCTCCACGGCCGCGACCTTCCGGGACAGGCCGTCCCGGTCGACTCCCGTGCCGCGCCCGACCCAGTGGGCGGGATCGCCGCCGAACAGGGCGGCGTAGAGGGCGGCCGCCACCGTGGTGTTGCCGATGCCCATCTCGCCGATGCCGAGGCAGTCGGTGCCGGCGGCCACCGCCTCCATGCCGAACGCCATGGTGGCGACCGTGGCGCGCTCGTCGAGGGCCGGCCCCTCCGCGATGTCGCCGGTGGGCATGTCGAGGGCGAGGTCGAACACCTTGAAGCCGAGGCCGTAGGCCGCGCAGATCTGGTTGATCGCCCCACCCCCGGCGGCGAAGTTGTCGAGCATCTGGCGGTTGACCGCGTCCGGGAAGGCCGAGACGCCGCGGCGCGTGACCCCGTGGCTGCCGGCGAAGACGCAGACCAGCGGCCGGTCGAAGGTCGGCGGCGCCTTGCCCTGCCACGCCGCCAGCCACGTCACGAGGCTCTCCAGGCGCCCCAGCGAACCGGCGGGCTTCGTCAGGGTCGCGTCCCGGGCCGCGACGGCTTCCTTCGCCTCCGCGTCGGGGCCCGGCATCGCCTTCAGCAGGTTGCGGATGTCGTCGAAGGGGCCGGGTTCGGGAGCGGTCGTCGAATCGGTCATGGCGGCGATGATTTCCTGTGGGCGCCTCCGGACGGGGAGACTATACGGGAGCGGCGCGCGGTGGCGGGCGGATGCGAGAGGCCGCGATGGACAGGCAGACCGGCGGGGAGGCCGACTGGCCCGGGCGCGGCGCCCTCTACGACCTCGCCGGGTGCCTGCGCTTCTACTCCCGCCTGCCGGTGCCGCAACTGCCCGGCGAGCCGGACCCGCACCGGAGCCCCGACTTCACCACCCTGCCGCGGATGCTGCCGCTGGCCGGCCTGATCCTGGCGCTGCCCGCCGCCCTGGTGCTGGCGGCCGGCTGGGCCGTCGGGCTCGGGCCGTTCCTGGCCGCGACCCTCGCGGTGGCGGTCGCCGTGGTGGCGACCGGCGCCCTCCACGAGGACGGGCTTGCCGACGTCGCCGACGGGTTCGGCGGCGGCGCCACGCGGGAGCGCCGCCTGGAGATCATGCGCGACAGCCGGATCGGCGCCTACGGCGGCGCCGCCCTGGTCCTGGCGCTGGCCCTGCGGATCGGCGCCCTGGCGACGCTCCTCGACCGGATCGGCCACGCGGCCGTGACCGGCCTGATCCTGGCGGCCGCCCTGTCGCGGGTCGCCGCCCTCGCCCCGATGGTGCTGCTCGCGCCGGCGCGGCCGGGCGGCCTCTCCGCCTCGGTCGGCCGCCCGGGGCGGGCGAGCCTCGCCACCGCGCTGGGCCTCGGCGCGGTGCTGGCGCTCGGCGCCGTGCCCCTCGGCCTGCCTGTCGGCGGGATCGCTCTGATGATCCTGTGCGCCGGCCTCGCGGCCCTGGGCCTGACCCGGCTGGCGCGCGCCAGGATCGGCGGCCAGACCGGCGACGTCATCGGCGCCTGCCAGCAGGTCGCGGAGATCGCCGCCCTGCTGGCCCTGGTGGCGGCGACGGCGGGCGTGGCGGATTGAGGGAGGCCGCCGCGTCTTGACCCGGCCACGATCCCCCGGCCAAGGATCACCGATGCCGCCCGCGCCGAAACCCTCCTCGCCCTGCACCAAGGTCTGCGTCCTCGACGCCGCGACCGGCCTGTGCTGCGGCTGTGGCCGGACCCGCGACGAGATCGCCGCCTGGGGCTCGCTGTCGGAAGACCGGCGCCGCGCCGTGATGGCGGGGCTCGGCGCCCGGATGCGGGCCGCCGGCCTCACCCCCCTGGAAGCGCCGCTGCCGTCATGATCTATCTCGGCCTCGCGGCCCTCGCCCTGGTTCTCGTCGCCCTGGTCCTCAGCGACGGCAGCGACAGCGTCGGCGGCGTGATCGAGCCCGACCAGTTGGCGAACCTCGCCTGGACCGGCACGATCCTGCTCCTGGTGGTGGCCGGGTTCTGGCGGCAGTTCACGGCCCGGCTCGGCGCGAACCTGCAGGCGCTCCTGGCCTGGGCGCTGATCGGCCTCGCCCTGGTGATCGGCTACAGCTACCGCGACCGGATCCAGGACGTCGGCGCCCGGGTGCTCGGCGATCTCCGGCCGGGGAGCGCGACCTCGAGCGGCGACGGCGCCGTCACGGTCACCCGGCGGGCGGACGGCGATTTCCGGGTCGACGCCTTGGTCAACGGCCGGGTGCAGCCCTTCCTGTTCGACACCGGGGCGAGCAGCGTCGTGCTCACCGCCGAGAACGCCGCCGCGCTGGGGCTCACGCCCGCGCCCTCCGAGTTCACCGCCCGCGTCTCCACCGCCAACGGCATCACCTACGCGGCGCCGACCCAGCTCGACTCGCTCAGCGTCGGGACGATCACCGAGCGGCGCGTCAACGCCATGGTGGCCAAGCCGGGCGCGCTCTCGGCGAACCTCCTCGGCCAGACCTTCCTGTCGCGGCTCTCCGGCTACGAGGTCCGGGGCGACCGCCTGATCCTGCGCCGGCCCTGACCGGGCCGCCGCGCGAGGCGCTCAGGCGGCGCGGGCCTCGGGGGCGGCGCGGGAGACCAGCGCCACCGCCTCCCGCAGGGTCGCGAGGTCGGCCTCCGGGCGCATCCCGTGGGTCGAGAGGTGGCGCCGGAAGGCCCGCGCGCCCGGCCGGCCGTTGAACAGGCCGAGCATGTGCCGGGTGACCGCGTGGAGGCGCTCGCCCCGGGCGAGGCACGCGGCGATGTAGGGCTCGAACGCTGCGACCGCCGCGAAGGCGTCGGGGGCCGGGGCCGGCACGCCGAACAGGTCGGGATCGACCCCGAGCAGGAGCGCCGGCTCGGTGTAGGCGGCGCGGCCGACCATGACGCCGTCGACCTCGGCGAGCCGCGCCCGCGCGGAATCCAGGTCGCGCAGGCCGCCGTTGACCGCGATCGGCAGGCCGGGAAGCCGTCGCTTCAGCCGCGCGGCGCGGCCGTAATCGAGGGGCGGCACGTCCCGGTTCTCCTTGGGCGAGAGTCCCTGGAGCCACGCCTTGCGGGCGTGGACGATCAGCCCGTCGACGCCCGCCGCCACCACGGCGTCGGCCAGGGTGTCGAGCGCCGCCTCGGGGTCCTGGTCGTCGACGCCGATCCGGCACTTCACCGTCACCGGCACGGGGACCGCGGCCTTCATGGCGGCGACGCAGTCGCCGACCAGGGCCGGCTCGCGCATCAGGCAGGCGCCGAAGCGGCCCTCCTGCACCCGGTCCGAGGGGCAGCCGACGTTGAGATTGACCTCGTCGTAGCCGAGATCCGCGGCGATCCGGGCGGCCCGCGCCAGGTCCGCCGGGTCCGAGCCGCCGAGCTGGACCGCCACCGGGTGCTCGATCTCCGCGAAGCCGAGCAGGCGCTCCCGCGGCCCGTGCAGCACCGCGCCGGTCGTCACCATCTCGGTGTAGAGGCGGGCGCGCGCCGAGAGGGACCGGTGGAACGCCCGGCAGTGGCGGTCCGTCCAGTCCATCATCGGGGCGACGGAGAAGCGCCATCCGCTGAGATTTCTGGGTTCTTCCGTTGCGGCAATCACTTGCTGTCGCTCTCGTGCTGTACCTCGGCGTGCCCCATCGGGCGTCGGACTGCTCGGAATCCGGCTGTGCCGTGCCTGCTCGGCCCCGTCCGGTCCCACCGCGGGGGCGCGATGGGGACCATCGTCGAGTCCGCCGGGAAGCACGGGACGACGGGGTATCACGCCCGGATCGTCGTCAAAAGAGACGGCACGGTTCACCGCGGGGCCCGGACCGTCGACCGGCGCGCCGCCGCGGCTCTAAACGCGCCGTTAACCAAGATCAGTGATTTCCCAGGTCATTGGTAGCGTCGCGCGGAGTGCATCTGCCGCCGCGCAAGGATGGCACATCATGCGGCTGATCGTCGGCACAGTGATCGTCTTCGCCTGCGTCTTCGGCAGCTACGCGGCGATGGGCGGCCATCTGCTGGTCCTGTGGCAGCCGTTCGAGTTCGTCATCATCCTGGGTGCGGCGATCGGCGCCTTCGTCATCGGCAACACTGGGCCGGTGCTCAAGGCCGTGCCCGCCATGCTGGGCACGCTGATCAAGGGCCCCAAGTACAACCAGCAATCCTATGTCGAGCTGCTGGGAATGCAGTATTCGTTGTTCAAGCTCGCGAAGCAGAAGGGTGCGATGGCGCTCGAGCCGCACATCGAGGATCCGGGCGAGTCGACGCTGTTCAACGCCTTCCCGACCTTCGCGGCGAACCACCACGCGGTCGAGTTCGTCTGCGACTACATGCGCATGGTGACGCTGGGCGCCAACAACGTCCACGAGATCGACGCGCTCATGGATGAGGAGCTGGAGACGCACCACCAGGAGCAGGAGCGCGTCGTCTCGGCCATGCAGTCGCTCGCCGACGGGACGCCGGCGCTCGGCATCGTCGCCGCCGTGCTCGGCGTGATCAAGACGATGGGGGCGATCAAGGAGCCGCCGGAGGTGCTGGGACACCTGATCGGCGGCGCGCTCGTCGGCACCTTCTTCGGCGTCTTCGTGGCCTACGGCTTCTTCGGGCCCATGGCGCAGTCGCTTAAGAGCCTCTTCGAGGCCGAGTCCAAGTACTATCTCTCGCTCAAGGCGGGGCTGCTCGCCCACATCGCCGGCCAGCCGCCGGTGATGGCGGTCGAGTTCGCCCGCAAGTCCCTGATGAGCGACGTCCGCCCGACCTTCAACGAAGTGGAAGCGGCGACCGCCGCTCTGCCCGCCCAGAGCTGATCCGACATCCGGGAGGGAGTCCATGGCGACGATCATCATCAAGAAGGTCAAGAAGGCCGCCCACGCCCACCACGGCGGGGCCTGGAAGATCGCCTACGCGGACTTCGTGACCGCCATGATGGCGTTCTTCCTGCTGATGTGGCTGATCAGCATGACGACGCAGGAGCAGAAGATCGGCCTGGCGGAGTACTTCTCGCCGGCGGCTCTGAGCCCTGCGACCAGCGGCGCCGGCGGAATCCTGTACGGGACCGCCCTCGACACGTCCGGCAACAAGCCGTCCACGCCCCGCGACGCGGAGCGGGGCTCCGCCGAGCGGGAGGAGATCACGCGCCCGACCAGCCCGGGGCGCGTCAGCGACGTCGATGCCAGCCGCCCGGTCGCCAACGTGGAGGCCAATTTCAGCGCCATAGCCAGCCTCCGGCAGGCGCTCCAGACGATGCCCGACATCGCCGAACTGTCGAAGAACATCGTGATCGAGCAGACCAAGGAGGGCGTGAACGTCTCCCTCGTGGACCAGGACGGCCGCTCCATGTTCCGCGAGGGGTCCGTCGAGCCCTACGACCGCACCCGTCGCGTGCTGGAGGCCCTCGCGCCCGCCATCCGGCGGCTGCCCAACCGCCTGTCGATCACCGGCTACACGGCCGTCGCGCGCCCGGGCTCGACGCGGGCCGGAGAGCCCTGGAACCTCTCCGCCGGGCGTGCCCTCGCCGTGCGCGAGGTCCTGTCGGGTGCCGGGGTTCCCAACGACAACTTCTCCTCCGTATCGGGACGCGGCGACACGGAGCCGGTTTTCCCGGACAATCCCTACCTCGCGCCGAACCGGCGGGTGACGATCACGCTGCTCAACGCGAGCCCGCCGGTGCCCCCGAACCTTCTCCGCTGACGCCGGAGCGGCGCGCCGCGTGGGACCGCGACGCGGCGCGCCGTCGATGCCGCCTCACGTCACCGCGGCGCGTCACGCGCTCCGCGCGGGACCACGCGCCGCCGCGTCGCTTCCGGCGCGCGGTGTCGAGGCGGCGCGGGTGGCCCGCGACCGGGCCGAGCGCCCGCGCCGCGCCGAGGCGGTAGGCTGACGGCGCGGCGGCGCGCGCACGTCGCCCGCGAGCGGCACCGCGATCCCTGAGCCCGCCGCGCTCGGAGCCTCCGGGTTCGAGGCCGCACCGGCGCGATCCGGGTCAGCCCCGGGCATCCTCTCGGCCGGGACGCCGGAAATCGATGTCGCAGTCGGGCCGCGCGCCTCGCGCTCCACGGGGCGCGACAGCGTCCGACGATTCACCGCCGGGACCTGCGCGCAACCCGCCTCCCCCGCCCTGACTCCCGGAAGCGGACCGGCGGCAGGCCGCCCGGAGCAGCCGGTCGAGCGCGGCCGACGGGCGGGCGTGGACGACCGGCGGCTCGCTGGCCCGCCACGTGTCGCGCGGCGTGAACCTCTCGAACGTCGTGTTCAGCCTCGCTCGCTCCGGCAGCGCGGCGGACGCGTCCGTCGCCGCCTTCTGCGGGCCTGACCGCTCGCGGTCCGGGCCGCCGATCGGCGCCCGCGGGGCGTGCGACGGCGGCACGAGACCGTCCGCGACGAGGTCGATCGTCCCGGCCGACCGCTCCGCCGGGAGCGCGATGAAGCATATCTCGCATGTGTGGCCGGAATGGAATTATTCCAATGTTCGGCAGATGATCGGCGGGCGCGGCGCCGGAGGACAGTTGATTCGATCCGCGAGCTTCGCGGTATGATTTTATTTATAAGCGGGAATATTTGAGATGACGATCGGTAGAAAAATATTTTGTCTTATCAGTTGCATCCTACTGGCATTCATATCGATCGTGGGCGTCCAGGTCTCGTCCGTCGGCGCGGTGATGATGGAGGGGCGCAGGGCCGCCATCCGCGCCCAGGTCGAGTCGGCGCACGGCATCGTGGCGGCGTTCGCCCGGCAGGCGGAGGCCGGCGCCGTCTCGGCCGACGAGGCGCGGCGGCGCGCGGCGGAGGCGCTGCGGGCCATGCGCTACAACGGCGGCGACTACGTCTTCGTCTACAGCTCGGAGCCGGGCAACATCGGCCGCAACGTCGTGCATCCCGATCCCAAGATCGAGGGCACGCGGTCCCGCGACGACGCGGCGATGAAGAAGACCTTCGTCTGGACGATGATCCAGCACGCCCGGGAGGGCGGCGGCTTCACCGAGTACCGCTGGGCCCGCCTCGGCGAGACCGAGCCCGCCCCGAAGGTCGCCTACTCGCTCGCCTACGAGCCCTGGCAATGGGTCATCAATTCGGCCCTGTACGTGGACGACATCCACGCCCTGGACCGGGCGCGGATGGTCACCACCCTGCTCTGGCTGATCCCCCTCGCGATCGGGATCGGGCTGGTCGGGTTCCTGCTGGCGCGCAGCATCACCCGCCCCCTGAGCGCCTTCACGGCCGCCCTGCGCCGCCTCGCCGGCGGCGCGACGGACGTCGCCATCCCGGGTCTCGGCCGGCGCGACGAGATCGGCCAGATGGCCGAGGCCGCCGGCGTGTTCCGGGACAGCATGATCGAGGCGCGGACCCTGTCGACCGAGCAGCGCGCCGAGCAGGAGCGTCGGCAGGAGCGGGCCCAGTGGATGGAGGCGGTGACCCGCAGCTTCGACACCGAGGCGAGCCAGCTCCTGGCACGGGTCGACACCGCCGCGGCCGGCATGCGGGAGGCCTGTCGGGCGATGGCCGACACCGCCGCGCAGGCGTCGCGGCAGGCCGGCTCGGCCGCCGGGGCGGCGCAGCAGGCCGCCGCCAACGTGCAGACGGTGGCGGCGGCGACCGAGGAGCTGTCCGCCTCGATCGGCGAGATCGGCGGGCAGGTCACCAAGTCGGCCGCGATCGCCGGTCAGGCGGTGAGCGAGGCGGAGCGGACCGACCGGCAGATCCGCGGCCTCGCCGGGGCGGCGGAGCGGATCGGGGAAGTCGTGCGGATCATCTCGGCGATCGCCGAGCAGACCAACCTGCTGGCGCTGAACGCCACGATCGAGGCGGCGCGGGCGGGCGAGTCGGGGCGCGGCTTCGCGGTGGTCGCCGCCGAGGTGAAGGGCTTGGCCGGGCAGACCGCGAAGGCCACGGAGGAGATCACCGCGCAGATCGCGGCGATCCAGGGCGAGACGACGGAGGCGGTCGGCGCGGTCCACTCGATCGGGAGGACCGTCGACACGATGAACGCGATCGCCAGCGCGATCGCGGCGGCGGTCGAGCAGCAGCGGTTCGCCACCGGGCACATCTCGCAGAACATCGACGAGGCCGCCCGGGGGACCGACGCGGTGAGCGCGAACGTGGTCTCGGCCTCGTCGGCGGCGGAGGCGACGCACCGCGTGGCCGGGGAGGTCGGTGCCGCGGCCGGCGACGTCTGCCGCAGCGCCGAGGCCCTGCGCGCCGAGGTGATGCGCTTCCTCGTCGAGATGCGCGCCGCCTGAGCGCACCGTCGCCCCGGACGGGCGCCGCTGCCGCGGGGCCTGTCCGTGAAACGCGCGGGAGAGGCGCGTCAGAACACCGGCATGGCCCCGGCCACCGTGACGAGCGCGCCCGACGTGTAGCTGCTCTCCTCGGAGGCCAGCATCACGTAGGCCGAGGCGAGTTCGGCCGGTTGTCCGGGCCGGCCGAACGGCACCTGACTGCCGAAGGATTTCACCGAATCCTGGCTCATCCCGGAGGGGATGAACGGGGTCCAGATCGGCCCAGGCAGCACGCCGTTCACGCGCACGCCCTTCTCGGCGAGGAGCTGGGCCAAGCTGAGCACCATGTTGCTCAGGGCGCCCTTTGTGGCGCTGTAGGCCATGAGCGACGGCATCGGGTGCTTGGAATTCACCGAGGAGGTGAAGATCACCGAGGCGCCGGGCTTCAGATGGGCGAGCGCCGCCTTGGTCACGTAGAACGCGCCGAACACGTTGGTGCGGAAATGGTCCTCGAACACGGCGTCGTCGATCGCGGCGAGGTCCTCGTTCGGCTGCTGGAACGCGCCGTTGTTGACCAGCACGTCGAGGCGCCCGAACGTCTCGACCGTGCGGGCGACGATCTGGCGCCCGTAGGCGGCGTCCTTGAGGTCGCCCGGCAGGAGCAGCACCCGCCGACCCGCCTTCTCGACCCACTGGGCGACCGCCTCCGCGTCGGCCTGCTCGTCCGGCAGGTAGGAGATGGCGATGTCGGCCCCTTCCCGGGCGAAGGCGATGGCGACCGCGCGGCCGATACCGGAATCGCCGCCGGTGATCAGCGCGGCCTGGCCGGTCAGCTTGCCCGAGCCCTTGTAGCTCGCCTCGCCGTGGTCGGGTTCGGGCTCCATGCGGCCGGTCTTGCCGGGGAAGCTCTGGGGCTGCGCCGCGAAGGGCGGGCGGGGATGCTTGTGCAGCGGATCCGTGGTCACGCGTCGTCTCCGATGGGGATGCCGGTCCAACCGCACGGCATCCCGGGTGTTCCGGTGCCCTGGCGCCGCGCCCCGCCGGCACAGCCCCGTTCGAGGCCGCCCGCCGCCCTTCCCCCTCGCGGACAACACGAACCCGTGTGCCGGCGAGGGGCCGACACAGGTCAGCAACAGCCGCTCGTCACTCTGGCCACGAGGAGGTCCCGCCATGATCGACGTTCAGCCGGAGGATCGGGCCGCCCGCGTGATCGACCGGGTCCTGCTCTGCGCAGCGATGCTCTCGCTCACCTTCGGACTGGCGACGGGCCTGTGGGGTCTGCTGCAGTGAGCCAGCCCGGGGATCCGGGTCCCGCGCAGGGATCCGGGGCGCGGATCACGATCCGGCCCGGTCGCGCGCCCGCGCGGCGGTCCGGACGCGACTACACCGCCGTGACGCTGATCGGAGCGGGACTCACGGTGCTCGCGCTCGCGCTGCTGCTGGTCGGGATCCCGTGAGCGGTCGCCGGCGATGCTGATGAACCGCGTCCTCGTCGCCGCGCTGGTCGTCGCGGTCGCGGCGTTCCTGCTGTACCTAGCGGCCCTCGCCCGCGCGGCGCTGTCGCCCAACGAGCCCTACGCGGCCAGCATCGGTCTCACCCTCGACCAGTGCGTGGCCGCCCAGGACAGCCTGTCCGCCGAGGCGTCGCGCCTCTACTGCCTCAGGCCCGTCCCGAAGCGCCTGTGACCGGCAAGGATCTCGGCCCGCCGGAGACCCTGCGTGAGTTTTCCTGACACATCGTGTGACGACATGGTGATTGTCCGCACGGTGCCGGAAACTTAGGGTTCGAGGTGCCGGCCGGCTCTGCCGCCGCGCCCGATCGCAGGAAAACGCACGGGATGCCCAGCACCATGGCGGACGACGCAACGACCCGGTCCGGACGCTGCCACTGCGGGGCGGTGCGCTTCGAGGCGGCCCTCGACGGGGATCTCGCGTCGATCCGACGCTGCACCTGCTCCTACTGCCGCATGCGCGGTGCCGTCGTCGTCATGGCGCGGCCGGGCGGGGTGAGGATCCTGGAGGGGGCGGAGGCGCTGACGACCTACCGGTTCCATACCGGGGCGGCGCAGCACTTCTTCTGCTCCCGCTGCGGCGTCTACACGCACCATCAGCGGCGGTCGGACCCGAACGTCCACGCCGTCAACGTGGCCTGCCTGGACGGGGTCAGTCCCTTCGACTTTCCGGAGGTCCCGGTGATGGACGGCGTCAATCACACGAACGACACCGGCCAGCCCACGCGGCGCGCCGGCACGCTGCGCTTCGTCCCGGCAGAGTGACGGCCGCGTAGGGCTGCGTGAGGACCGCGTGACGGCGGCGGACCGTCCGCGGTGTGGGCCCGGTGCGGGATCCCCGATCGGGCCCGGCTCAACCGCTAGTGATCGTGGCCGCAGCCGCAGCCGGGACCGTGCACGTGGCCGTGCTTCTGGTGCCCGTGCTCGTGATCATGGCCGTGATCATGGCTGTGACCGTGGGCATGATCGTGGCCGTGCTTCTCGTGCCCGTGATCGTGGCTGTGCCCGTGATCGTGCGCGTGGTCATGCCCGTGGTCATGCCCGTGGTCATGGCCGTGCTCATGCCCGTGGTCGTGATGATGGTGGGCGTGATGGTCGTGCCCGTGATCGTGCCCACAGGTGCTGTGATCGTGGGCGGCCTGCTCGGGACGGAAGGCACGGGAGACCGGGGTCGCGACGCAGCCCTGCCCGCGCACCAGCTCGGCCGCGGCGGGCGTCGCCGGCACGTAGAGCACGTCCGCGCCGATCTCGGCGTCCACGTGGCTGCCGCCGAGCTGCCAGGCCAAGCGCAGCAGGCGGGCCGGATTCTCGGCGCGCACCTCCAGGAGATCCTCGGCGGCCGCCCGCACCGCGACGAGCCGGCCGTCGTCGAGGCGCAGGGCGTCGCCGTCCTCGAGCGCCGCGGCCTTTGTGAGCGCGACGTCGAAGCCGAGGCCGCCCTCGGCGACCAGGGATCCGGCGACGGCAGCCCGGCCCGCGCGGTCGAGGGTCACCGTGTCGGCGACGCGGTCGGCGCGGACCGCGGCCCGGCGGACGATCGTGGTGGCTGTCGGCATGAGACCCTCGGACATGTGCCGGACTGGTGCCGGGCGTGGTGCCGGATAGGGCGTCGCGGCACCGCGGCCGGAGCGCCTCCGAACGTGGCATAGGGCGAGACGGGAACCGGGCGCAACTCGTCTCGCAACGCGTCTCGCGTCCGATGGAACCTTAGCCGTATGGCCGACATTCCTTTCCTGCTAAGCTCGACCCGATCCGCAACGATCACGGCCACCGGCCGGACCGGATTCACAAGGGAGTTCTGGGGACCATGAAGAAGCTGACGGCCGCCGCCATCGCCACCATCGCCGCCCTCTCGCTCGCCGGCTGCAACACCCCGGAGGACCGGGCTCTGGGCGGCGCCGGCCTCGGCGCCCTGACCGGTGCCGCGATCGGCGCGGCGGCCACCGGCCGCGCGGGCGGTGCCCTGGCGGGTGCCGCGATCGGCGGCGCCGGCGGTGCCATCGTGGGCGCCTCGACCGCGCCGCGCTGCCCCTACGGCACCTATCGCGACGCCTACGGCAACGTGTACTGCCGCTGAGCTGAAGGGTAAGGGCCGGGCGCGTCCCGGCCCTTCCTCGCGGCGTGCGGAGCGGCTATCCCGTCGCTCGGCCGGGCCCGTCCCGGTGCCGGAACCCCGCCGCCGCCGATGACAGAGCCGAGCCGAGGATCAGCGCCGGGACCGGTCGTCCCATGAATCAGGCGACCAAGACTCAGGGCGTCTGGGGCAAGCTCGGCGGCGCCGGATTCGGCCTCGCGATCGGCGGCCCCCTCGGGGCGCTGATCGGCGGGGTCGCCGGTCATTTCCTGCTCGACCGCGTCGGCGCGCCCTTCGGGCGGACGCCGCGCGACGTCGTGTTCACCACCGGACTCGTGGCGCTCGCCGCCAAGATGGCCAAGTCCGACGGCGTCGTGCTGCCCTCGGAGGTCGAGGCGTTCGGCCGGGTCGTGCAGGTGGAGCCGTCCGCGCGGGCGGGCGTCGAGCGCCTGTTCGACCTCGCCAAGAAGACCACGAACGGCTTCGAGGCCTACGCCCAGCAGCTGGCGACCACCTTCGGCGACGAGCCGGCCCTCCTCGAGGACGTGCTCGACGGCCTGTTCCAGATCGCCGGCGCCGACGGGGCGCTGCACGAGGCCGAGGAGCGCTACCTGCGTGCGGTCTCGGGAATCTTCGGCTTCGACGAGGCGGCGTTCCGGCGCATCGCCGCCCGCCACGTGCGGTTGCCGGACGATCCCTACGGCGTCCTCGGGCTCGACCGCGAGGCGGACGACGCCGCCGTGAAGGCCCGCCACCGGGCGCTGGTGGCCGAGCACCACCCGGACCGGGCGCTCGCCCGCGGCCTGCCGACGGAGGCGGTGGCCATCGCCACGCGGCGGCTCGCCGCGATCAACGCCGCCTATGACCGGATCGCGCAGGAGCGCGGGCTGCGGTGAGCCTGACCCCCGACAGCCCCCTCGCCCGCCGCGTCGCGCCCTCGCCGAACCACGGCGCCCGCCGCGCGGGGCCGCTCGACATGCTGATCCTGCACTACACCGGGATGGACAGCGGGGCCGCCGCCCTCGCGCGCCTGCGCGACCCGCTGAGCGAGGTCTCGGCGCACTACCTCGTGTTCGAGGATGGCGGGATCGTCCAGATGGTGCCGGAGGCTCGCCGGGCCTGGCACGCCGGCGCCGGCGCCTGGAAGGGCGAGACGGACGTCAATTCCCGGTCGATCGGGATCGAGATCGTCCATCCGGGCCATGCCGGCGGCCTGCCGCCCTACCCGGAGCCCCAGGTCGAGGCGGTGATCGCGCTGGCCCGGGACATCCTCGCCCGCTGGCCGATCCCGCCGGAGCGGGTGCTCGCCCATTCCGACGTCGCGCCCGAGCGCAAGGAGGATCCGGGGGAGATCTTCCCGTGGGACCGTCTGGCGGCGGCGGGGGTGGGGCACCGCGTGCCCCCCGCCAGCCTCCAGGACGGCCGGTTCTTCGCGCGGGGCGATGCCGGCCAGCCCGTCGAGGCGCTGCAGGCTATGTTCGCGCTCTACGGCTACGACCTGCCGGTGACCGGGCTGTTCGACGCGCGCACCCAGGCGGTGGTCACCGCGTTCCAGCGCCACTTCCGCCCGGCGCGGGTGGACGGCGTGGCCGACGCCTCCACCATCACCACCCTGCGCGACCTGATAGCGGCGCTGCCGGCGGCCTGAGGGCCGGGCGCCCGCCGGGCCCTCTCAGGCGCGGTGGGCCCGGGCCTCACGGGGGTGCCCGGCCTCCGGGGCCGGCGCGACCGGCGCGTCCGTCCGGGTCCGCCAGAGGCTGTAGAAGACGCCGGCCGCCAGCAGCGTCAGGGTCACCACCAGGGAGACCCAGGGCTGCACGTGGATGAGCCCGAACGTGTCGGCGACCACGATCTTGGCGCCGATGAAGATCAGGATGAAGGCTAGCGCCGTCTTCAGGTAGGCGAACCGGTCGACCATCGCGGCGAGCGCGAAGTAGAGGGCGCGCAGGCCCAGGATCGCGAAGATGTTGGAGGTGTAGACCACGAACGTGTCGGTGGTGATCGCGAAGATCGCCGGCACGCTGTCGACCGCGAAGATCACGTCGGCGCCGTTCACCAGCACCAGGGCGAGCGCCAGCGGGGTGAAGTACAGGGCGACCTTGCCGGTCCTCGGGTCGGTCTTGCGCACGGTGAAGCGCTGGCCGTGCAGGTCGGGCGTGACCCGGAAGGTCGTCTTGAACCAGCGCACGACGGCGCTGTTCTGGAAGTCGCCCTCCTCCTCGTCGCCCGAGAGCAGGATCTTCAGGCCGGCGTAGATCAGGAAGGCGGCGAACAGGGAGAGCACCCAGTGCACCTCGTGCACCAGGGCGGCGCCGAGCCCGATCATCAGGCCGCGCAGCACCACGGCCGCCAGGATGCCCCAGAGGAGGACCCGGTGCTGGGCCGCCCGCGGGATGCCCAGGGCCGTGAGGATCATGGCGATGACGAAGACGTTGTCCATCGACAGCGACTTCTCGACCACGAGGCCGGTGACGTACTCCTCGGCGGAAGACGGCCCGAGATACCACCAGATCCAGCCGCCGAAGGCGAGGCCGAGGGCGAGGTAGAAGCCGGTGAGAGCCAAGCTTTCCCGGACGCCGATCTCGTGCTCCTTGTCGCGGTGGAGGAGCCCGAGGTCGAAGGCGAGCAGGCAGGCGATCAGGACGTGGAACCCGAGCCACATCCACAACGGCTTACCGAGCCATTCGACGGTGAGGACGTCCATCATGTGCGGGGACCTGATGCTGATTCCAGATGGAAAGCATCGGCTCCGACATCACGGGCGCTGAGGAGCGCCCGCCAGAGGGGCCCGCAGCCGATGGGGCCGACGTAAGCGGTGATCCGGGCGAATCAAGGGCAGAGCGCCCGGCCGGCGCGCGGTCCGGTGACGCTATCCGCTCCCCGTGGCCCCGCCGCGACGCGGGCGCGCGTGTCGGGGCGACCTCCTGTCCCGGAGCAGGAGCGCGCGCGGGGTGATGGACCGCGTCCGGTCCCGCGCCGCCGTCAGGCGGAGGCGTCCGGCGTCTCGGCGGCCATCCTGGGGGACGTGCGCTCGCGCAGGGGCCGCTCCTCCATCAGCGCCAGGAACGTGAAGGCCCCGAGCAGGCCGAGGCAGGCGGCCAGGAAGACGTGGCGGAAGGTCAGGGCGAGCTGGGCCGGGTCCGCGCCGCGGATCAGGCTCTCAACGTCGTGGGCCCCTCCCCCCGCCCCGCCGGCGGCGCCGCCGAGCACGATCGTGCCGAAGGCCGCCACGATCAGGGCCCCGCCGAGGGAGCGGAAGAAGTTCATCGCGGCGGTGGCGATGCCGAGCTGGTGCGTCTCCACCGCGTTCTGGATCGAGATGGTCGAGAGCGGCAGGATCGTCCCGATCCCCATGGAGAGCAGCGCGAACAGCACCTCCATGAGCCAGAAGGGCAGCGCCCGGCCCTGCCAGGCGATGGTGGCGCAGCAGGCGAGGCTGACGCACATCATCGCCAGGGGCACGCGCTTGTAGTGCCGGAAATGGAGCATCGACCGGCCCGACAGGGTCGCGCCCGTGACGGTGCCGATCATCAGCGGCACCAGGGCCACCCCGGACTCGCTCGCCGAGAGCCCGATCACCCCTTCGAGGAAGATCGGCACGTAGATGGTGAGCCCGATGAAGGTGCCCATGGCGAAACACGCGGCCAGCGTCGCGCTGTAGACCACCCGGTCCTTGAGCACCTCCGTGGGGATCAGCGGCTCGGCCGCCGTGGCGAGCCGCGCCGCGAAGGCGCCGCCCAGCACGGCCGCCCCGGCGAGGAGGGCGAGGACCGGCGCCGAGTCCCAGGGATAGCGCACCCCGCCCCAGCTCAGGGCCAGCAGGAGGGTGACGGAGCCTGCCACCATCAGGGCGGCGCCGGGATAATCCAGCCGGTGGCGGCGCTCGTGGCGGGGCAGGCGCTTGAGGTTGGCGTTGGTGAGCGCGAAGGCGAGGACGCCGATCGGCAGGTTGATCCAGAAGATCAGCGACCAGTGCAGGTGCTGGGCGAAGAGGCCGCCGAGCAGCGGCCCCGCCACCGAGGCCGTCACGAACACGCCCGCGATCACCACTTGGTAGCGCGCCCGCTCCTTGGGCGACATGATGTCGGCCAGGATGGTCTGCGCCAGGGCGATCAGACCGCCGCCGCCGACACCCTGGAGACCCCGGGCGAGCGCCAGCGCCACCATCGTGGGCGCGAGCGCGCAGGCGAGCGAGCCGACCACGAAGGTCGCGATGGCGATCAGCAGCATGACCCGCCGGCCGTGGATGTCGCTGAGCTTTCCGTAGAGCGGGGTCACCGCCGTGGAGGCCAGCAGGTAGGCGGTGACGATCCAGGGCAGGTTCGCGGCGTCGCCGAGGTCGAGGCCGATGGTCGGCATGGCGGTCGCCACGATGGTCTGGTCGAGGGCCGCGAGCAGCATCGCGGTCATCAGCCCGTAGACGATGGCGCGGATCTCGCCGGGGCTGAGCGCGGCCTGCGGGGCGGGCCGCGCCTGGGCCTGCGGCTGGATCTCGGTGACGGCGACGGGACTGGCCACGTGTCTGAGAGCCTCTGATCCGGACCGTGCCGGCCGACCGTCCGGGGCGGACGGGGCCTGGGGCGGCATGAGGGGGGCGCGGGCGGGCCGCGGTCGCGGGCCGGTGCACCGGTAACCGCGGCGCCCGGGATCGGGAAGAACGTGCGTTCGGGCGTGTCCGTTTCCTAGCGCAACGCCGGAGGCCGGCCCATGGCGCCCGGCGCCGATCCGACCTTCGCCCTTGACAGAGGGGGCCGGGCTGTCGCTCTCCCGCCCCATGCCGGATGACAGGGACGCAATCGCCATCGTGGGCGGGGGGCCCGCCGGGCTCGCCGCGGCCGAGGTGCTGGGCGAGGCCGGCCGCGCGGTCACGGTCTACGAGCGCATGCCGTCGGTCGCCCGCAAGCTGCTGATCGCCGGGCGCGGCGGCCTCAACATCACCCACGGCGAGGCGCGGGCCGAGTTCCTCGCCCGCTACCATCCGCGCGGCGCCCTCGATGCGGCCATCGCGGCCTTCCCGCCCGACGCGCTCAGGGCGTGGTGCGCGGATCTCGGCGAGCCGACCTTCGTCGGCACGAGCGGGCGCGTCTTCCCGCGCAGCTTCAAGGCCTCGCCCCTGCTGCGGGCGTGGCTGGCGCGGCTCGACCGCCTCGGCGTCCGGATCCGGACCCGCCACCGGCTCACGGGGATCGCCGGGGGCCTGCGCTTCGAGACCCCGGACGGTCCCCTGGACCTCCGGCCGCGCGCCACCCTGCTGGCGCTGGGCGGGGCGAGCTGGCCGCGCCTCGGCTCGGACGGGCGCTGGGTGCCGCTCCTCGAGGGGCTCGGCGTGGCGGTGTCGCCCCTGCGTCCGGCCAATGCCGGCTTCGCGGCGGCGTGGTCCGACCTGTTCCGGGAGCGGTTCTCCGGCGCGCCGCTGAAGCGGGTGGCGCTCACCTGCGCGGGCACCACGGTGCGGGGCGAGGCCGTGATCACGGAGGCCGGCATCGAGGGCGGGGCGATTTACGCCCTCTCGCGCGTCCTGCGCGAGGCGATCGCGGCCGGGGGCAGCGCGCGGCTCGTCGTGGATCTCCGCCCGGACCTGACCCGGGACGCCCTCGCCCGCCGCCTGTCCGGCGCCCGGCCGGGCGACTCGGCCGCGACCCGGCTGCGCAAGGCCGCGGGCCTCGCGCCCGCGGCGGCGGGGCTGCTGCGCGAGGCGGCCGGCGCCGCCCTCCCGGCGGAGCCCGGGGCCCTCGCCGGGCTGATCAAGGCGGCGCCCATCACCCTCACCGCCTCCGCGCCGATCGAGCGGGCGATCTCGACGGCGGGCGGCGTCCGGCTCGACGCGCTGGACGGGCGGTCCATGCTGCGCGCCCATCCCGGCCTGTTCCTGGCCGGCGAGATGCTGGACTGGGAGGCGCCGACCGGCGGCTACCTCCTCCAGGGCGCCTTCGCGGGCGGCCGGTCGGCCGCCGCCGGGATGCTCGACTGGCTGCGCGAGAGCGGCGGCTGACCCGCCCGGCTCACGGCCGCGTGCAGAACCCGACGATGCCGGTCGCCTCCGCCGGGCAGCTGGCGCCCTCCCCGTCGTAGGTCGGCGCGCCGCCCTTGAGGCAGTGGGCCGTGACCAGCATCTCCCCGGTCCCGCAGGTGATCGTGCAGCCTCCCGGGCAGTCGGACTTGCGCACGGGCCGCAGGCTGGCGGCCTCGCCCTTCGGGCCCGGGCCGCCCTGCGGCCCGATCGGCCCCCGCGAGCCCGGTGCGCCCGGCGGGCCCGAGGCTCCCGTGTCGCCCTTCGGGCCCGGTGCGCCCTGCGGGCCGGCCGCGCCCGTGGCACCGGGCTCCCCCTTCGGGCCGGTCTCGCCCTGGGGACCCGTATCGCCCTTGAGGCCCTGATCCCCCTTGAGACCCTGATCCCCCTTGGGGCCGGTCTCGCCCTTGGCCCCTGTCTCGCCCTTGGCCCCCGTCTCGCCGGGCGGTCCCGCCGCACCCTGGGGACCGGGCGGTCCGGGCGGACCCTCGGGCGCGCAGTTCGCCACGACCGCCTCGCGCTCGTCCGGCTCCGCCTTCAGCGTCACCACGCAGGTCGAGGGCCGGTAGGGCAGCCGGAAGGTGAACCGGCCGCGCCGGTCGGCCTGGATCGAGATGTCGTCGTCCAGCACCACGATCGCGCCGGGCTTGCGCACGGAGCCCGAGATCCTCAGGTCGCCGGCCTCGATCCGCGCGTCGTAGACCATGATCGGCTGGCTCGGGGCCTGCGCGTGGCGGACCCGCGGGCGGGCCGGGCGCGCCCGCCCCGTCGCGGGGGCGGACGCGGCGGGATCCGGGGCGGCGGCCCCCGGCGGATCCGCCTGCTGGCCGAGCGCCGCGCCCGGCAGGGCGAGCAGGAGCGTCAGGGTGAGGGCTGAGCTGAGGGCTGAGCGCATGCGCGGTCCGGTTCGGCCGCGTCACGCGCGCGGCGTCCGGACATTGGTCTCGCCCTGCGATTGCGGTCAACCGCGACCTCGGACGCCGCGGGGGCGGCCGATTCCACAGGCGTCCACAGCCGTCCACAGGCCAAGCCGCTGCCGCCACGCGCGATTCCGGGACCCCGCGGAAACCGTTTGTGCATGTTCCTGTTATGTTCCTATCGTCCAGCATGACCGGAGCCGATGGAGATGGGGCTGGACCCTGCCGACGAGACCGAGGCGGCGATCGCGCGGGACGATCTCCGGGCCCGGCTGGCGGTTCTGCGGGCGCGCCTCGCGCCGCCGGATCGCGGCCGGGATCCGGCCCCGGTCCTGCCGCTGGGCGTTCCGGATCTCGACGCGCACCTGCCGGGCGGCGGTCTCGCCCTCGGGCCGCCCCACGAGATCGCGCCGGCCGAGCCCGCGGACGCGATCGCGGCCCTGGGCTTCGCCCTGGCGCTCTGCGCCCGCCAGCTCGCCCGGGAGCCGGGGGAAGCGCTGATCGCCGCCGCGCCCGGCCAGCCCCTGCCCTACGGGCACGGCCTCGCCGGCCTCGGCCTCGACCCCGGCCGCCTGCTGCTGCTGGAAGCCGGCAGCGACGCGGAGGTGTTCCGCGCCCTGGAGGCGGCCCTGCACGCGCGGGCGCTCACGGCCCTGATCGGCCTCCTGCGGGACGGGCTGCCGCTGAAGCCGGGCCGGCGCCTGCAGCTCGCCGCGGAAGGTCCGGCGCCGCCGCTGCTGCTGATCCTGCGGCCGGCGCCGGCCAGCCTGCCCAACGGGGCCGCCACGCGCTGGCGGATCGCCGCCGCCCCGGCGGCGCGGGACCGGTTCGGCACCCTGGACAGGCCGCGCTGGCGGGCGCGGCTCGAGCGCTGCCGCAACGGGCGGGGCGGCGACTGGCTTCTGGAGTGGGACCATGCCGCGCATCGTCTGCATCTGCCTGAGCCACTGGCCGGTGACGCGGCTGCGGCGGGCCGGTCTCGCGCCTGAGCGCGGCCCCCTCGCGGTGGCGGCCGAGGGGTCCGGCGGGCTGCGGCTCGTGGCCCTCGACCCGGAGGCCCGCGCCCTCGGCCTCCGGGTCGGCGAGCCCCTCGGCCGGGTCCGGGCGCGGATCGGCGTGCCGCTCCAGGTCTACCCGGCCGACCCAGAGGCCGACCGGGACGCCCTGCTGCGGCTGTGCCGCTGGGCGAGCGGCTACGCGCCCCACGTGGCCCCGTTCGGGCCGGGCGAGGCGGCGGACGGGCTCTACATCGACGTCGCCGGCGCGAGCCACCTGCGCGGCGGCGAGGCGAACCTCGTCGCGGACTTGGCCACCCGGCTCGCGCGGAGCCGCGTACCGGCGGGGATCGCGCTGGCCGACACGCCCGGCGCCGCCTTCGCGCTGGCGCGGCAGGGCGGGCCCGATCCGGTCGTGGTGCTGCCGGGCGGGGCCTCGCAGGCCCTGCGGGCCCTCCCGGTGGACGCCCTGCGCCTCGATCCCGGCACGGTCGCGGGCCTGAAGCGGCTCGGCCTGCGCCGGATCGGCGAACTCGACGCCCTGCCCCGGGGGGCCCTCGCCCGCCGCTTCGGCGCGGCGCTGCTGCTGCGCCTCGACCAGGCCCTGGGCCGCCGGCCCGAGCCGCTGGCGCCCCTGACGGCGGCGGCCGCCTACGCCGCCGCCCGCGGCTTCCTCGACCCGATCGGGCGGCAGTCGGACATCGTCCGGACCGCCCGGGACCTGATGGCGGAGACCGCGCCGCGGCTGGAGCGGGACGGGCTCGGCGCCTGCGCCCTGCGCCTCGGCCTGCACCGGGTCGACGGCGCCCTGCGGGTGATCGATCTCGGCCTGTCCCGCCCCGAGCGCGATCCTGAGCGGGTCGCGGCCCTCGTCGCCCTGCGCCTCGACCGGCTGGGCCCCGCCCTCGACGCCGGCTTCGGCTTCGAGACGGTGGCGCTCGCCGTGACGGTGACCGGCCCCATGCGGGCCCGCCAGACGGATCTCGGCGCGGCGGCCCCGGGCGACGGGATCGGGTTCCTGGCCGACGCCCTGGCGCAGCGCCTCGGGCGGGCGCTCCTGCGGCTCGAGCCGCGGGCGAGCCACCTGCCGGAGCGGGCCGACCGGGACCGGGTCTGGGTTGCCGGAATGGGGCACGGACCGTCGACCGATCGAGGCGTCGGCCGGCCACGGGCGCCTCTCCCGCCCCCCGCTCCCGAACGGGAGCGGGGGGCGGGTGCGCTCCTTCAGCGTCGGCGTTCAACCGTGATGGCTGAGCCTTCCGGCCCAGCGGCGGAAGAGGAGGCGCGCACCGGCGCGTCCCCCTGGTCCGACCACCTCCCGCCCCGCCCCCTGGTGATCTTCCCCCGCGGCGAGGCCGCCCTCGACGTGCTCTCGACCGTCCCGGAAGGGCCGCCCCGGCGCTTCCGCTGGCGCGCCCGGATCCACCGGGTCGCCCATGCCGAGGGGCCGGAGCGGATCGCCGCCGAATGGTGGCGCGCGCCCGGCGCGGATCGCGATTACTACCGCATCGAGTGCGAGGCCGGGCACCGGCTCTGGCTCTACCGCGACGGCCCGCACGCCCCCGATCGCCCGGCCGCGTGGTACGTCCACGGGCTCTTCGCGTGAGCGGCCCCGCCTACGCCGAGCTCGCCGTCACCACGAACTTCTCCTTCCTGCACGGCGCCTCCCATCCGCAGGACTTCGTCGTGCAGGCGGCGTCCTACGGCCTCGCGGCCATCGGCATCGCCGACCGCAACACCGTGGCCGGCGTGGTCCGGGCGCACGCGGCGGCGCTGGCGCTCGACCAGGAAGGCACACCGATCCGGATCCTGCCGGGGGTGCGCCTCGTCACCGAGGAGGGGTTCGAGGCCGTCACCTACCCGATGGACCGGGGCGCCTGGGGGCGCCTCTGCCGGCTGCTCACCCTGGGCAACCGGCGCGTCCGCAAGGGCGCGTGCCGCTTCTCCTTCGCCGAGATGGTGGAGGCCGCCGAGGGGCAGATGTTCATCGCGATGCCGCCGGCCCGGCGCCTGCCGGAGGGGTTCCGGGCGCGGCTGGAGGCGCTGGCCGCCGCCGCCCCGGGCCGGACCTTCCTGGGGGCGAGCCACACGCGCCGCGGCGACGAGCGGCGGCGCCTCGGGCTGCTCGCCGAGCTGGGCGCGGCCTCCGGCGCCCCGATGGTCGCGGTCTCGGACGCGCTCTACCACCATCCCGAGCGACGCCCGCTGCAGGACGTGGTCACCTGCATCCGCCAAGGCTGCCGGATCGAGGACGCCGGCTACCGGCTGGAGGCCAATGCCGAGCGCCACCTGAAGCCCGCCGCCGAGATGGCGCGGCTGTTCGCCGACCACCCGGAGGCGCTCGCCCGCACCGTCGAGATCGCGCAGGCCTGCGAGTTCAGCCTGTCGCAGCTGCACTACGAGTACCCGGACGAGCCCGTGCCCCCCGGGCGCACGCCGCAGGAATACCTGGAGGAGAAGACCTGGGAACGGGCGCGCTGGCGCTACGGCGGCGAGGTCCCGGACGGCGTCGCGGCGACGCTGCGCGAGGAGCTGCGGCTCATCGCCAAGATGAAATACGCCCGCTACTTCCTGACCCTGTTCGACGTGGTCGAGTTCGCCCGCGGCCGGGGCATCCTGTGCCAGGGCCGCGGCTCGGCGGCCAATTCCGCCGTGTGCTTCTGCCTCGGCATCACCGCGGTGGACCCGTCGAAGCACCGGCTGCTCTTCGCCCGCTTCATCTCGGAGAACCGCGGCGAGCCCCCCGACATCGACGTCGACTTCGAGCACGAGCGCCGCGAGGAGGTGATCCAGCACCTCTACGCCCGCTACGGCCGGGAGCGGGCCGCCCTCTGCGCCACGGTGATCCACTACCGGCCCCGCATGGCGATCCGCGAGGTCGGCAAGGTCCTGGGCCTGACCGAGGACGTGACCGCGGCGATCGCCGACACGGTCTGGGGCTCCTGGGGCACCGGCATGCCGGACCAGCACGTGCGCGAGGCCGGGCTCGACCCGGAGAACCCGGCGATCCGGCAGGCGCTCGACCTCGCCCACCAGCTGATCGGCTTCCCCCGCCACCTGTCGCAGCATGTCGGCGGCTTCGTGCTGACCCGCGGCCGCCTCGACGAGACCGTGCCGGTGGGCAACGGCGCCATGGCGGACCGCACCTTCATCGAGTGGGACAAGGACGACATCGACGCGATCGGCCTGATGAAGGTCGACGTGCTGGCGCTCGGCATGCTGACCTGCCTCAAGCGCGGCCTCGATTTCCTGGAGAAGGATCACGGCACCTTCTACGAGACGCTGGCCGACCTGCCGCAGGACGATCCCGCGACCTACGCGATGCTGACGAAGGCCGATTCCGTCGGCGTGTTCCAGGTCGAGAGCCGGGCGCAGATGTCGATGCTGCCGCGCCTGAAGCCGAGGGAGTTCTACGACCTCGTGGTGCAGGTCGCGATCGTGCGCCCCGGCCCGATCCAGGGCGACATGGTCCATCCCTACCTGCGGCGGCGCTCCGGGATCGACCCGGTCGAGTACCCGGCCCCGCATCCGGATCACGGCCCGGCGGACGAACTGAAGGAGGTCCTGCAGAAGACCTACGGGGTGCCGCTCTTCCAGGAGCACGCCATGCAGATCGCCATCACGGCGGCGGGCTTCACCCCGGCCGAGGCCGACGGGCTGCGCCGGGCGATGGCGACCTTCCGCCACGTCGGGTCGATCGGCGGCTTCGCGGAGAAGTTCGTGGGCGGCATGACCCGCCGGGGCTACCCGCAGGACTTCGCCGAGCGCTGCTTCGCGCAGATCCGCGGCTTCTCGACCTACGGCTTCCCGGAGAGCCACGCGGCGAGCTTCGCGCTCCTCGTCTACGCCTCGGCCTGGATGAAGTGCCGGCACCCCGACGTCTTCCTGGCCGCGATCCTCAACGCCCAGCCGATGGGCTTCTACCAGCCGGCCCAGCTGGTGCGCGACGCCCGGGCCCACGGGGTCGAGGTGCGGGGCGTCTGCGTCAACGCCAGCGACTGGGACTGCACCCTGGAGCCGGCCGGGGATCCGGCGCTGCACGCCGTGCGGATCGGTCTGCGCGTCGTGCGCGGCCTGCCCGAGGCCGCGATGCGCCGGCTCGTGCGGCTGCGGGCCAACGGCTACGCCAGCATCGAGGGCCTGCAGGCGTCCCTCGCCCTGCCCCGCAACACCCTGGAGCGGCTGGCGGAGGCGGACGCGTTCCGCTCGCTCGGCCTCGACCGGCGCGCCGCCCTGTGGATGGTCCGCACCCTGGAGGGGACGTCATCCCGCAAGGCCGCCAAGGCCGATGCGAGCGAGCGCCGCGCCCATCTCCTCGACGCACCCCTGCCGCTCTTCGCGTGGCACGCCGATGACGGCCTGTTCCGGCACGAGCCGACGGTGGACCTTCAGCCCCTGGCCCCGTCCGAGGCCGTGGCCGAGGATTACGCCGCCACCGGCCTGTCGCTCCAGGGGCACCCGGTCGCGTTCTTCCGGGGGCGGCTCGCCCGGATCGGCGCGATCCCGGCCCGGGCCCATCTCGATCCGTCGCTGCCCCAGGGGGCGCGGGTCACGGTGGCGGGGCTCGTGCTGATCCGCCAGCGGCCCGGCACCGCCAAGGGCGTGGTCTTCCTGACGCTGGAGGACGAGACCGGTATCGCCAACGTGATCGTCTGGAAGACCGTATTCGAGGCGAACCGCCGGATCGCCATGCAGGCGCGGTTCCTCGCCGTGCGCGGCCGGATCCAGCGGGCGGACGGGGTGGTCCACCTCGTGGCGGAGGGGTTTCGCGACCTCACCGCTGCCCTGCGCGATCTGCGCGAGGCCGGCATGAAGCTGCCGCCCGAGAACACGGATTTCGGCGTGCCCCCGGACCGGCGCGTGTTCCCCAGCCGGGATTTCCACTGAGGCCGGCCCTTCGAGCGGCCCTCGACCAGCCCCTCGACAGGCCCCGCGCCGCGCGTAGAGTGCGGCGATGTCGAGCTTCGCCGTCCCGCGCCTCCTCCTCGCCGCCTGCGCGGCCCTGCCCCTCCTGGCGGAGGCCGCCCGGGCCGACAGCTGCGACGACCTCACCCGCCAGATCGCCGACGCGATCGGCGGCCGGGTCGGCAAGCGCGCCGGCCCCAGCATCGACATCCGCGTGGCCGGCCCGATCAAGTTCGACGTGACCTGCCGGGCCGAGCCGATCGTGCAGGCGACCTCCGCCGAGCCGAGCCCCTCGGCGACCTTCTTCCGCGACCTGTCGGTGGCCTCCGAGATCCTCGTCGGCCAACCGGCCGCGACCGTCGAGCCGATCATCGCCAGCGCCTACCGGACCGCGCTGGCGGAGCGGCGCAAGTCGTTCATCCAGCAGAACGGCTGGTCGGCCTCCTGCTACACCGACCCGGGCAGCAGCGCGATGCGGACCCTCTGCTCGGTGGGGCGCATCCCGCCGGGCTGAGGCGGACCTGAGCCGGCAGGATGCGTGGCCTGGGCCCGCTCAGTACTCGATCACGCCGTCGAGCGCGTAGTGCTTCACGGTCTTCCGGTTGGCGATCAGCTCGTCGACCGTCGGCTCGCCCTTGAGGGCGCGGGCGATGGCGAGTTTCGTGGCCTCGTAGTTGGTCCGGTAGAGGTCCTTCTGGTCGAGGTTGTCGTCCTCGGCGCATCGCTGATCGAGCCAGATCATGATGATCATGCACAGCTCGTCGAGCCCGTCCTTCGGCAGGATGCCCTCGATGATGCAGTCCACGATCGCGTCGCCGGTGGCGGCCTGGACCACGCCGCCGAGGAGCTCGGCATACTCGGCCGTGTGGATCGTGACCTTGGTGGTCATCATCGTGGCCGGGCGCACGAGCTGGTTGAGGTCGCGCACCACGAACATCCGCGTGTGGCCCTGGACCTGCCCCATCATCGACGCGAAGGCCTGACCGACCGGGCCGCGCACCGAGCCGATCAGCACCTCCGGCATGGCGTCGGTGTACTGGCCCTCGGCCGCCAGCACCGTGGCCTCGCCCGTGCGGAACCAGATCTCTTGCATGTTCGAACTCCACCTGATCGGAGCCCGCGGGAGACATCATCGGCGGCCTCGCGTCAATCGCCCCGAAGCCGGCCCCCATCCCGGCCGCCCCTGCCCTCGCCCGCGCCGCGGCGCGGGCGCAGCCCCGTGCCGCCCCGTGCCGCCCCGTGCCGCCGCGATGCGGCCGCCGGCATCCGCGACGGCGCGCATCTCCACCCCTGCGCGGCCTGTGGCCTTGAGGAACGCGGACAGGCGAGGCAGGGAAGACCGGAGCGCGGCTCCGGGAGCGGTCCCGGGCCTGGCCGTTCCGGTGGGCGCGCGGCGCCGTGCCGGGCATGCGGGAGGAACACGATGGCGGAGAGCACGGACCGGGGCTCCGGCTGGAGCCTTCAGGCGAGCGCCGTGCCCGACGGGGTGCGCCTGGAACTCGCCCTCGCCGACCTCGGCGGTGCGCCGGTCACCGCCGCGATCGTGCTCGACCGGACGGAGGCCCGGGCCTTCGCCCGCGCCCTGCTGGCCGCCGCCGGCGACGCCGCGGAGCGGACTTTCCCGAAGCCGGGCGCCTGAGGACGCGCCGCCGGCCGGTCAGCGCACGCCGAGGCCCGGATTGCGGCCCGGCAGGCGGGGGACCACGGTGCCGCGCTTCTCGATCGGCGCGTCGCAGGCGTAGGCGAACTCGGTCTTCAGCGGATCGAACACGGTCTCGCCGGTGATCCGGCAATCCTCGCGCACGGTCTCGTCGAGATAGGCCCGGGCGGCGGTGCGGAAGCGCTTCACCCGGGTGGCGCCCGGCTCCGGATCGATCCGGACCTCGCTCAGGTTGCAGCCGGTATACTCGCGCAGGGCGTTGGACACGATCAGCATCCGGCGCAGCTGCCGGTTGTCGTAGACCTCGTAGGGCTCCTTGCAGCCGATCGTGACGACCTGGGGAGTGAGCGCCACGTAGTTCCGCGAGATGTAGGAGAAGCCGGTGGTGCAGCCGGCGAGGCCGAGGGCGGCGAGGCCGAGGGGCAGCAGAGCTGCGGGTCGTCGCATCCTCGTCATTCCAAGAGGGTCCCAGCCCGCGCCCCGGATCCGCCGCCTTCCCGGCGGGGCGCCGCGATGCATTGAAACGGCTCCGCTTGCGCCGTCAATGCGTTTCTCGACCTTCTCCCGCGGGCGCGCCGCGGAGCGCCGGGCCGAGCGGTGCCGCTCTTGCGGAACACTTGCGGAACGTTTAACCTGTTCGTGATTTGTTTCGGAGACCGTCACGTGGCGGTCCGCCAAGCCGCGAGTCCCCCGTCGATGCTCACGCGCAAGCAGCTGGACCTCCTGCGATTCATCCAGAGCCGGATGCAGGAATGCGGTGTCCCGCCGTCGTTCGACGAGATGAAGGATGCCCTCGATCTCAAGTCGAAATCCGGCATCCACCGGCTGATCACGGCGCTCGAGGAGCGCGGCTTCCTCCGGCGCCTCCCGAATCGGGCGCGCGCCATCGAGGTGATCCGGATCCCCGAGAGCCTGACCCAGGCCGCTCCGGCGACTCAGGCCCCCGCCGAGCCGCGCCGCTTCACGCCGAGCGTGGTCGAGGGCGGTAAGTCCAAGCAGCCGCCGGCCCCGGCGAGCACGCGGATGATCGACGAGTCCGGCCGCGCCATCTCGATCCCGGTCATGGGCCGGATCGCGGCCGGTACGCCCGTCTCGGCGATCCAGAACCAGAGCCACGCCATCACCCTGTCGCCGGACTTCGTGGCCGGCGGCGAGCACTACGCCCTCGAGGTGCGCGGCGACTCGATGGTCGAGGCGGGCATCCTGGACGGCGACCTCGTGGTCATCCGCAAGCAGGAGACGGCCAATACCGGCGACATCATCGTGGCGCTGATCGACGACGAGGAGGCGACGCTCAAGCGCCTGCGCCGCCGCGGCTCGTCGATCGCCCTCGAGGCCGCCAACCCGGCCTACGAGACCCGCGTGCTCGGGCCCGACCGGGTCCGGATCCAGGGCCGCCTCGTGAGCCTCGTCCGCCGCTACTGAAGCGGCTCGGCCGGCGCGTCGTCGGGGGCGAGGTCTCCGCCCGGCGCGGCGTCGGCCTCCGGCGTCGCGGCGACCCCGTCCTCCGCGGGGCGGTCGCCCGGCTCCGCGGTGACCGGCCGCGGCGGTCCCGGCCCGCGCCCGGCGGCCGGCCGCCAGGGCACGGCGCGGCCGTCGTCCCGGGCGTAGCGCGCGGCGAAGCCGTCGCCGTCGGTCCGGAGGGCCACGGCCCCGCGGGCGGCGAGGACGCGCCGGTCGATCACCAGCGGCCCCGTGCAGGTGGGCGGCGCCGCGAGGCCCGTGATCAGCACCGCGGCGCGGGCGCAATCCTCCGGGAAGGCCCGCCGGTCCCGGACCAGGGCGACCGCCCGCCCGTCCGGCAGCCGGGCGGTGCAGCCGAGCCGGTCGCAGCGCCCGCTGCCCGACCGGACGATCAGCGCCGCGGGCCGCCGCCCGTCGCCGTCCGCCTTCAGCCACTGCTCGAGGACGAAGCCCGAGGGTCTGCCGAGGGCCGCAAGCCGCCCGTCCGGGCCCCGCACCGCGGCCCCCGCGCCCTGCCGGTCGACGTAGAGGTCGTAGTGGTCGGGCCGGGCCGCGAGGACGAGCCCGAGCAGGACCGGCGGCACGGCGAGCCAGCGCAGGCGCGAGGCCGGCAGCGTCCCCAGCAGCAGGCCGGCGGTCAGCAGGGCGAGCGCCCCGGCGCCGAAGGCCGGCAGCACCAGGACCGCCCGTTCGAACCCGGCGATCCAGTCCGAGATCGCCAGCATCCCGGCCACCGCCTGCCCCATCAGCCACCAGACCGGCCGGTCGAGGGCGAAGGGATAGGCGAGGCAGCCGATCACCGCGGCGGGCATCACCGCCAGGGAGACGAGCGGCAGGGTCAGGGCGTTGCCGACGAGGCCGAAGGGCTGGACCGTCTGGAAGTGGTAGGTGGCGAAGGGGGCCGTCGCGACCTGCGCCACCAGGGTCGTGGCCAGGGTCCCGGTGATCGCCGACAGGCCGGTCCCGACGAGCCGCCCGATCCGCCCGGCCCCCGGGCGCACGAGCAGCCGCCCGTCGATCAGCCGCGCGCAGGCGATCAGCCCGGCCACGGCGCCGAAGGACATCTGGAAGCTCGGGCCGAGCAGGCCCTCCGGCTCCCGGGCGAGCGCGATCAGCGCCGCGAGGGCGAGGTTGCGCATCGACAGGGCCGGCCGGTCCACCAGGATCGCGCCCAGCATGATCAGGGTCATGATCAGCGAGCGCTCGGCCGCGATGTCCCAGCCCGAGAAGGCGCAGTAGGCGGTGACGCCGACCATGGCGAAGCCGGCCGCGATCTTCTTGATCGGCCAGAGGAGCGCGCAGAGCGGCACCGCGGCGAGGAGCGCCCGCACCAGCCAGAACACCACGCCGGCGGCCAGCACCATGTGGAGGCCCGAGATCGACACCACGTGGTAGATGCCGGCGGCGCGGAGCGCGTCGTTGGTGGCCGGCCCGATGAGGCCGCGCTTGCCCGTCACCAGGGCCGCCGCCACCGCGCCCGCCTGGCCGCCGGCGGCCTCTGCGATCCGGCGCGTGAGCCCGTTGCGCGCCGCGTCGAGCGCAGCGGCGAGCCGCAGGCCCAGCGGCGGCGGCCCGGACGGTTCCCGGACGGTGACGGTGCCGATCAGCGAGCCCACCGCGCCGATCCCCTGGAAATAGGCGTCCCGGGCGAAGTCGTAGCCGCCGGGCCGGGCCGCCTCCGGGGGCGGCAGCAGCCGGGCCGTGGCGGCGACGCCGTCCCCGGGACGCGGAATCGGCGTCTTCCGGAACGAGACCCGGACCCGGGCGGGCCGCGCCTCCGGCGCGAGGCCGGCGAAGCTCTCCACCCGGATCACCAGCCGGGCGCCGACCTCGCGCTCGTCCAGGGCCTCGACCGTTCCGACGAGCGGGCCGATCGTGGTGCGGGTGAGGATCGGTGCGGCGACCTGCGAGACCCGCCAGGTCGCCGCCGCGAAGCCGAGGAACGCGGCCGCCACCGCGAGCGCCGCCGCCAGGGCCGCCGGCCGCGCGCCGAGGACGGGGACCGGCGCCAGCGCGAGGCCGGCCGCGATCAGGGGGGCGGCGAGGCTCGGCGCGCCGTCGGCCGCCGCGAAGTAGACCAGGATCCCGCCGCCGAAGGCCACCGCCAGCCAGGGGAACAGCCGGCGCTGCTCGGCCTCGCGGGCGAGGCCGGCGACGACCCAGTCGCGGAGCGCCGGGAGGGCGGCCAGGAGGGCGGCCAAGAGGGCGGCGGGAAGGGCTCGGGCGCGCGGGCCGATCAGCGCGACCGCGCCGTCCGCCCGCCTCGCGCCGATCCGCCGCATCGCCGCCGCCCCGCTCCGCGCGACCTGTCGTCGGGGCCGGGCGATTCTGCGGGCGATTCTTAACGCATCCGCCGGCCCGTGCTACAGCGGGTTCTTCGTGCTACGGGCGCCCTGTCGAGCCCCTCGCCGCTCCGCCGCCCCTTCGCCGTCCGTCGCGCCCCGTCCGCGACCAGCCCCGGAACATACCGGACCGATGTCCTCAGCCGTCGTCACGCGCTTCGCCCCCTCGCCCACGGGTTACCTGCATATCGGCGGGGCCCGCACGGCCTTGTTCAACTGGCTCTACGCCCGCCACACCGGCGGCAAGATGCTGCTGCGCATCGAGGACACCGACCGCGAGCGCTCCACCAAGGGGGCGATCGACGCGATCCTCGACGGCCTCTCCTGGCTCGGCCTCGACTGGGACGGCGACGTGGTCTTCCAGTTCGCCCGCGCCGAGCGCCATCGCGCGGTCGCCGAGGAGCTGCTGGCCGCGGGCCGCGCCTATCACTGCTACGCCACCGCCGAGGAGCTCACGCAGATGCGCGAGACCGCCCGCGCGGAGGGGCGCGCCCCGCGCTACGACGGCCGCTGGCGCGACCGCGACCCGTCCGAGGCCCCCGCCGGGGTCAAGCCGGTGATCCGCCTGCGCGCCCCGACCGAGGGCGAGACCGTGGTCGAGGACGCCGTCCAGGGCCGCGTGACCTGGGCCAACAAGGACCTCGACGATCTCGTCCTGCTGCGCTCGGACGGGACGCCGACCTACATGCTCGCCGTCGTGGTCGACGACCACGACATGGGCGTCACGCAGATCATCCGCGGCGACGACCACCTCACCAACGCGGCGCGCCAGAGCCAGATCTTCTCGGCCCTCGGCTGGGACATCCCGAGGATGGCGCATATCCCGCTGATCCACGGGGCGGACGGGGCCAAGCTCTCGAAGCGCCACGGCGCGCTCGGCGTCGAGGCCTACCGCGATCTCGGCTACCTGCCGGCGGCCCTGCGCAACTACCTCGTGCGGCTCGGCTGGAGCCACGGCGACCAGGAGGTCTTCTCCACCGACGAGATGGTCGCGGCCTTCGACCTCGGCGCGGTCGGACGCTCCGCGGCGCGGTTCGACTTCGCCAAGCTCGCCAACCTCAACGGCCTCTACATCCGCACCAGCGCCGATTCCGACCTCGTCGCGGCGATCGAGACCATCCTGCCCAACGTCGGGCCGGAGCGAGGCCTGTCGGCGCCGCTGCGGCCCGATCTCAAGGACAAGCTCGTCCAGGCCATGCCGGGCCTGAAGGAGCGGGCCAAGACGCTGATCGAGCTCCTCGACAGCGCCTACTACCTCTACGCCCAGCGGCCCCTGGCGCTCGACGACAAGGCCCGCGCCCTGCTCTCCGACGAGGGGCGCGGCCGCCTCGCCGGGGTGCGGCCGGTGCTCGAGGCGCTGCCCGACTGGAGCGCGACCTCCACCGAGGGCGCGGTGCGGCAGTACGCGGAATCGGCCGGCTGCAAGCTCGGGCAGGTGGCCCAACCCCTGCGCGCGGCGCTCACCGGCCGCACCACCTCCCCACCCCTGTTCGACGTGATGGCGGTGCTCGGCCGGGAGGAAACCCTGGCGCGCCTCGGAGATCAGGCGCCGCAGGGCTGAGGCCGGGCTGAGGGCAGGGACGAGGCGGGGACGAGGCGACGCTGGGACCGCCGCGCGCGGACCGGGAGCGGAGAGGGAACTGCCGGCCCCGACCCGGATTGCGTTGGGTGGAAATCGGTTGGCGGAATTCGCTTGGCGACGGGGGCGGGTTGTCACCGACCCCGTTGCTGCTGCACTGCCGTTTGGGTAACCCATGGCTGTGAGCACCCGCAGCATAATGCGTGTGCTCAGGCCCCCGGGACCGACTCGGGCAGCCCGAGGCCGGCATCCGCCACGTCGCCAGAGAAGGGTCCACGATCCATGAGCGCACCCAGCACCATCACCGTGGACGGCAAGTCGATCGAACTGCCGGTGAAAACCGGCACGATCGGGCCGGACGTGATCGATATCGGCAAGCTCTACGCCCAGACCGGCGCCTTCACCTTCGACCCGGGCTTCACCTCGACGGCCTCGTGTGAGTCGAAGATCACCTACATCGACGGTGACGAGGGCGTGCTGCTCTATCGCGGCTACCCGATCGAGCAGCTCGCCGAGAAGGGCGACTTCCTCGAGACCTGCTACCTGATGTTGTTCGGCGCCCTGCCGACCGCCGCCCAGCGGGCCGATTTCGAGTACCGGGTCACGCGCCACACCATGGTGCACGACCAGATGAACCGGTTCTTCACCGGCTTCCGCCGCGACGCGCACCCGATGGCCGTCATGGTCGCTTCGGTGGGCGCCCTCTCGGCCTTCTACCACGATTCCACCGACATCACGGACGAGAGCCAGCGGCTGATCGCGTCGATCCGCATGATCGCCAAGATGCCGACGCTCGCCGCGATGGCCTACAAGTACTCGATCGGCCAGCCCTTCGTGTATCCGAAGAACGACCTCGACTACACGTCGAACTTCCTGCGCATGTGCTACGCGGTGCCGTGCGAGGAGTACGAGGTGAACCCGGTCTTCGCCCGGGCGCTCGACAAGATCTTCATCCTGCACGCCGACCACGAGCAGAACGCCTCGACCTCGACGGTGCGGCTCGCGGGCTCGTCCGGCGCCAACCCCTTCGCCTGCATCGCGGCCGGCATCGCCTGCCTGTGGGGCCCGGCCCATGGCGGCGCCAACGAGGCGGCGCTCAAGATGCTGATGGAGATCGGCACGCCGGAGAACGTCGGCAAGTACGTCGCCAAGGCCAAGGACAAGAACGACCCGTTCCGCCTGATGGGCTTCGGCCACCGGGTCTACAAGAACTACGATCCGCGCGCCCGGATCATGCAGAGCACCACCCACCAGGTGCTGAAGGAGCTCGGCAAGACCGACGATCCGCTGCTGCACGTCGCCATGGAGCTGGAGCAGATCGCCCTCAAGGACGAGTACTTCATCGAGAAGAAGCTCTACCCGAACATCGATTTCTACTCGGGCATCACCCTCAAGGCGATGGGCTTCCCCACCGACATGTTCACGGTGCTGTTCGCGGTGGCCCGCACGGTCGGCTGGATCGCCCAGTGGGCCGAGATGATCGAGGACCCGTCGCAGAAGATCGGCCGTCCGCGCCAGCTCTACGTGGGCCCGGCCCAGCGCGACTACGTGGCGGTGGACCAGCGCGGCTGAGGCGGGACCTGTCCCAGACGGTGATCAGCGGGGCGGCCGAGAGGCCGCCCTTCGCGTTTGAGGGGGCGATCGAACTCCGCCTGCCCTATCGGCCGCCCTACGACTGGGTGGCGATCCGCGCCTTCCTGGCCAAGCGGGCGATCCTGGGCGTCGAGGCGACGGACCCGGCGGCGGCCTACGCGCGCACGATCAGCGTCGCGGGTCGGCACGGGGTCCTGACCGTGGCGCCCGGCGGGGGCTGCCTGCAGGTCGTACTCCGCGGCGTCGAGGCCAGGCAGGCCGAAGCGGTCGCCGCGCGCCTGCGCCGCCTGTTCGACTGCGACGCGGATCCAGTCGCCATCGCGGCCTGCCTCGCCGGGGATCCGATCCTGGCGCCGCTCGTGGCCGCGCGGTCCGGGCTTCGGCTGCCCGGCGCCTGGGACCCGTTCGAGACCGGATGCCGGGCGATCCTCGGCCAGCAGGTCTCGGTGGCCGCCGCGATCGGGCTCGCGGGTAAGCTGGTCGCGGCCTTCGGGACGCCGCTCGCCGAGCCTGTCGGCGGCTTGACCCACATCTTTCCGGCACCGGAAAATCTCGTCGAGGCGGATGTCGCGCTGGCCCTGAACATGCCGCGCGCCCGTGGTGCGGCGATCCGGGCGTTGGCGGCGGCGGCGCTCGCCGATCCGGAGCTGTTCGCCCCGGCCGCGTCGCTGGAGGACGCGGTTCAGCGCTTCACGGCAATCCGCGGGATCGGACCGTGGACCGCGCAGTACATCGCCATGCGGGCGCTCAAGCTGCCCGACGCCCTGCCGGTGGGCGATGTCGGCCTTCTGCGGGCGCTGGAGGATGGCTCCGGGCGGCCGAGCCCGGCGGCGCTCCTGGCACGGGCCGAGGCGTGGCGGCCGTATCGGGCCTACGCGGCCCAGCACCTCTGGGCGGCGGACGAGGCGGCTGTGAAGGGGCGGTGAAGCGAGGGGCGTCGTTCGTTCCCCGCATCGCCAGGGTGGGCTAACGCAGGTGCCGGTCGGGGGGCTCGGATTCGATGTCGGACGGGGACGAGGACGCGCGCGAGAAGCTCGTCGCGAACGAGCGCATCAAGTTCACGTCGACCTACGCCAATGGTCTCGCCGTCGCGATCTTCGCTGTGGGTGGTTTCGCGCCGTTCATCTCGACTGCGCTATCGGATAGCCCTCACTTCGCGCCCGTACTCGTCGCGATGGCGATTTGCTGGATCATGAGTGGCGTCATACATTGGGTTGTGAGGCACGCCTTGCGGAACCTTCGCCCATGACGACAGCCCAGTTTCTCCTTTTGCTCGCTGTCCCGATCGGTGGGGGCGTGCTGGCCCTGGGTGCGCTCTGGTTAGACCAGCGTTCGCACCGACACAGGACTCATCGCACCCGCTCTTGATCCCGAGGCGCCGGAGCATTTCAAATGCGTGCTTCGAGGCCCGCTGACGCGGGCACCTCAGGATGAGGGCGCGGGTTGGAGGCCCGTCACCCCCCTGCCTCATCGTCCGAACCGCTCGAACTTCGGGAAACTCCGCGCCATCATCAGCCCGACCTCGGCGCGGTGGCCGAGCCACTTCTCCAGCACCGACGCGTTGGCGAGCCGGCCCTCGGCCGAGCCGTCCTGCCAGGGCAGGCCGTCGGCGAGCTTGAACACGTGCGCGTCGAGCAGCGTCCCGCTGCGGCAGCGCTGCAGCCGGACCCCCTTGCCGCGGGCGAGCTCCGCCACCTCGGAGACCGGGAAGACCAGCAGCAGCTTCTCGGTGTTCACCACCGCCACGTGATCGCCGTCGGCCGGCACCAGCACGGCGGCCGTGGCGTCGCCGTCGAGGCCGAGCACGCTCTTGCCCTTGCGGGTGTTGGCCACGAGCACGTCGGCGGGCGCCACGAAGCCGCGCCCGTCCGAGCCGGCGATCAGCAGCTTGGTCTCCGGCCGGTACGGCAGCGCCGCCACGATCTCGGTGCCGTCGTCGAGGTCGGCCATCAGCCGGACCGGGTCGCCGAAGCCGCGGCCACCCGGCAGCTTCGAGGCCTCGAGCGTGAACACCTTGCCGTTGGTGGCGAGCAGCAGGATCTTCTGGGTCGTCTCGGTCGGGAAGGCGATCTTCAGGGTGTCGTCGCCCTTGAACGCGACGCCCGAGAGTTCGGCGACGTGGCCCTTGAGCGCCCGGATCCAGCCCTTGGTCGAGACGATCACGGTGATCGGCTCGCGCTCGACCAGGGCCGCCGTGAAGTCGATGCCGCCGACATCCGGCGGGCTCGCCAGCGTCGTGCGGCGCTTGCCGAGCTTGGTCTCGGGCCCGAAGGTCTTCTTCACCGCGCGGATCTGCGCCTGGATCGCCTTCCACTGCGCCGGCTCGGAGGCGAGCAGGGCGTCGATCTCGGCCTTCTCGGCGGTCAGCGCCTCGAACTCGCGCTTCAGCTCTATCTCCTCCAGCTTGCGCAGGGAGCGCAGGCGGGTGTCGAGGATCGCGTTGGCCTGGAGCTCGGTCAGCTCGAACCGGGCCATGAGGGCGGCCTTCGGCTCGTCCTCCTCGCGGATGATGCGGATCACCTCGTCGAGGTCGAGGTAGACGATGAGCAGGCCGCCCAGGATCTCGAGGCGCCGGTCGATCTGGCCGAGGCGGTAGCGCGAGCGGCGCTGCAGGACCACGCGGCGGTGGTCGACCCACTCGCGCAGGCACTCGGCGAGGCCGATCACCTTCGGCACGAGGCCGCCGACCAGGACGTTGAGGTTGAGCGGGATGCGGGTCTCGAGTTCCGTGAGCCGGAACAGCGATTCCATCAGGATCACCGGGTCGACCGTGCGCGAGCGCGGCTCCAGCACCACGCGCACGTCCTCGGCCGACTCGTCGCGCACGTCGGCGAGCAGCGGCAGCTTCTTCTCCTGCAGTAGCTCGGCCATCTTCTCGATGAGCCGGCCCTTCGGGATGCCGTAGGGGATCTCGGTGACGACGATGTTCCAGGTGCCGCGGCCGAGATCCTCCTTGGCCCAGCGGGCGCGGACCCGGAAGGCGCCGCGGCCGGTCCGGTAGGCCTCGGCGATCGACTCGGCCGAGTCGACGAGGATGCCGCCGGTCGGGAAGTCCGGGCCCTGGACGAACTTGGCGAGCTGCCCCGAGGTCGCCTCGGGATGGTTGATCAGGTAGAGCGCCGCGTCGCACAGCTCGGCGGCGTTGTGCGGCGGGATCGAGGTCGCCATGCCGACCGCGATGCCCTGGCTGCCGTTGGCGAGCAGGTTCGGGAAGGCCGCCGGCAGGACGATCGGCTCCTCCTTCTCGCCGTTGTAGGACGGGCGGAAGTCGACCGTGTCCTCGTCGATCCCGTCGAGCAGGAGGCGCGCGACCTCGGTGAGCCGCGCCTCGGTGTAGCGGTAGGCCGCGGGACCGTCGCCGTCGATGTTGCCGAAGTTGCCCTGGCCGTCGACCAGCGGGTAGCGCTGGGCGAAATCCTGGGAGAGCCGGACGAGCGCGTCGTAGATCGCCTGGTCGCCGTGGGGGTGGAAATCGCCCATCACGTCGCCGACGATCTTGGCGCACTTCTTGTGCGCAGTGGTCGGGTCGAGGCGCAGCAGCCGCATCCCGTACAGGATGCGCCGATGCACGGGCTTCAACCCGTCGCGGGCATCCGGAAGGGCCCGGTGCATGATCGTGGAGAGCGCGTAGGCGAGGTAGCGCTCCTCCAGCGCGGATTTCAGCTCGACGCTCTCGATCCCGTCGCCGGACGGCGGCTCGAAGGGCTGGCCCATGACGGCTCCTCACTACAACGTCTTCACCGCGCGCCGTCATTCCGGGGCCGCGCAGCGGGGCCCGGAATCCAGAGCCGCCGACGTCCCGCGCGTGCGCGCGGACGGTGGTTCTGGATTCCGGGCGCGCCTTCGGCACCCGGAACGACGACGGGGTATCAAGAACAGAACAAGAACATTACCCGGCCTCGCGGCCGAGCGCAACGAATCGCGCCCGCTCCTCGGGTGGCCCGAGGCCGCGGGGGCCCCAGACGTGCCGGTCGAGGAAGTACCCCGTCAAGGTAAACCCTTGGGCAACGCCGTCGGGACCCGGGGAACCGCCCGCGTGCAGGAAGGTCGGGAGCGCCAGCAGGCGGTCCCGGTAGGGCTCGCCCGCCGAGGCGCTGACCGCCCGGCCGCTCTTCGGCGACACGTAGGCCAGGGCGTCGTTGCCGCCGGTGGCCGCGCAGGCGGTGAGGTCGAGGCCGAAGCCGAGTTCCGACAGGATCGCCAGCTCGAACCGCACCATCAGGGGCGGGGCGATGGCGGGGTCGTCGAGGTGCTCGACCAGGATCCCCGCCGCCGCGTAGAGCGCCGGATGCGGGTCGCGCTCGGGGAGGAGCCGCAGCAGCGCGGCCATGTGGTTCATGCCGTAGAGGGCGAGGCTCGATCCGATCAGCCGCGAGACCTGTGACTCGAGGGGCTCGACCGCGTAGGCGCCGAGACCCTCGTCGAGGCGCGCCCGCCACGTCACGCGGACCCGGTTCCCGGCCTGCAGCACGGGCTGCATCCGGCGCGAGCGCCCACCGTGCACGAGGCCGAGATGGCGCCCGTGGGCCTCGGTCATGGCCTCGAGGATGACGCCGGTCTCCCCGTGCCGGCGCAGGCCGAGCACCAGGGCGTCATCGGTCCACTGCATCGAACGTCGCGTCTTCGTGTGAGAGATCGGGTGAGAGGCGCGCTTCGCGCCTGTCTCTCATATAGGGGGCCGCGGCCGCCGGCGCTGCCCCGCGCGGTCCCAGCCTCGGGCAACCTTGGCCGGGTAGCGATGACCGATGCCGCTCCGCGCCGCCCTCGCCGCCCTGCTGGTCCTCCTCGCCGCCGGCGCGCAGGCCGCGCCGCGCGCACCGAAGCCCGCCGCCGAGCCCGCCGCCGAGGCCGACCCCTCCCCGGCCCTCCTCCGGCGGATCGCCGCCCTGGCGCTGAGGCAGGTCGATTTCGGCGCGGTCTCGCTGCTGCCGGTGCGGTTCGCGGGCAGCCGGATCGCCGGGCCGATCGCCGAGGGGGGCGGGGTGATCTACTGCGTGTCGGGCCGGATGTACGGCCGGACCTTCGGCAAGCCCGAGCGCCCGAGGGTGGCGCTGCGCTACGACAACGACCGGCTCACGGTGCTCGACGACGACGAGGTCTGCACCGGACACCGCACCCGGCCCTTTCCCGAACTCGACGCGCTGGGCAACAAGCCGTGAGGCCCGGGCGTTGAGGGCCCATGCCCGCCGCGTCCGTCCGCACCCTCGACCTCAGCCTCGACCTGATCGCCCGCGCCCATTCCGTCCCGATCCCCGACGACCCGAGCGCGCTCGAGGTTCTGTCGGACGCCGAGTTGCGCCCGGGGCTCGACGCGATCGTCGCCGGGCGCGAGGGCAGCGACCTCTGGGTCTTCGCCTACGGCTCGCTGATGTGGAACCCGGAATTCCCGGTGGCCGAGCGCCGGATCGGGACGGTGCGCGGCTTCCACCGCCGCTTCTGCCTGCTCCAGCGGCGGTTCCGCGGCACGCCGGAACGGCCGGGCTTCGTCCTGGCGCTGGACCGCGGCGGCCTGTGCCGGGGCGTGGCCTTCCGCCTGCCCGGCATGGAGATCCGCGAGGCGCTGATGCCGGTCTGGCGCCGCGAGATGCGCGGCCGCGGCTACGTCGCCCGCTGGCTGCCGGTCGCCACCGAGGCCGGGACCGTCCCGGCCCTGACCTTCCTGGCGAACCGCGCCAGCGACCGCTACGCCGGACGCCTCTCGGATTCCGAGATCGCCGAGAAGATCGCCGCGGCCTGCGGCCACAAAGGGCCGAGCGCCGAGTACCTGTTCCGGACCGTGGAGGCCTGCGAGCGCCTCGGCATCCGCGACCGCCACCTCTGGAGCCTCCAGGCCCTCGTGGCCGCGCGCCTCAGGGCCTGCGCGCCCGGGGCGTGAGACTGTCTCCTGTCGAGCGCGTCGGTGCTGCCGTGCTCGCGAGGACGGTCGCGTCGACCGGGCAGCGGTTCAGATCCAGGCCCGCTTGGTCGCGACCACGAGGCGCCCGCCGCCGTGCTCCGCGTCCGGATTGCGCGGCTCCCGGATGCCGGGGGCGCGACCGGTGGTGACGTAGACGAGGAGGGTGAGGACGAGCAGGATCTTCGTGCGCATGGCGACGCTCAAGGTTGAGCGTCGGTGCATAGGAACGATCGGTTTTTACCGAGTTGCTGCGGTGCACGCGGACGCGCCGGCGGCCGATTCCCTGCGGACGTGGTGAACGGAGGGTTGCGATGCGGCCGCGATCGTCTATGCCGCCGGCCCGTGATGTCCACAGGCGGAGGATGGGATGCGGCTCCGGATCGGCGTGGCCATGGCGGTGGTCGTCATCGCCGCCGTTGCTCTGCTTGCCGGGCCGCTGAGCCGCGGCGACAGCCTGTCCGACATCCTGACCGGCCGGACCCCTCTGCTCGCCGGCAGCGCCCGGGCGCCCGGCGGCAGCGCGGACCTGATCGGCACCGCGACCCTTGCGGCGGACCAGCGGCCGGCGACCCTGCACGTCGCCTGCGATCCGGGCGGCACCGGCCTGTCGGCGGCGCTGACCGTGCCGCGCTTCGCCGAACTGGCGCCGCGCTTCGATTTCGCGGGCCTCGAAGGGTCCGACAGCGAGAAGCCCCTGACCGGCCTCCTGGTCTCCAGCGCCGGCAGCGTGCGCTCCGTGCGCATGCCGGTCCGCGGCGCCGCGACCGGGGCCGATGCGGGCTTCACGCTGACGGTGGCGGGCGCGCGCCGCGGCGATGATCCGCTGCGCGGGGTCGCCCTGGCCCTCGTCCAGCCCGGGACGAAGCTGACCTGGACGCAGGCGAGCCCGCGCGGCGAGGACGCGACCCTGACGGCCACGTTCACGGTGGCGGAGGCCGACGCCGCCGCGCTGAAGGGCGCCCTGAGCGGCTGCCTCGCGGCGCCGTTCTAGGGTCGCGATCGCGGCGGTCGGCCACCCCGGCCCGTTCGTCGTGGCCGCAGCGCGCCGGAGTCGGTCAACCGGCGTGGCTGATCCCCTCGATGGCGCGGATGCGCGGCACGGCGAAGTCGGTGAACGCACGGACGACCGGGCGCATGTGGCGGACGGACGGGTAGACCAGATAGGCGTCCGTCGAGCGCACCTCGTACGCGGGCAGGACGCGGACGAGGTGGCCGGCCGCCAAGTCCTCGGCGACCAGCAGGTGCTGGACCGGGCCCATGTACCGTCCCGCGCGCAGTTCGGCCAACAGCACCTCCGCGCTGTTGGTCCGCAGGGCCGGGCGGACGGCGAGGCTCAGCGTCTCGCGCCCGTGCTGGAGTACGAGCGTGTTCCGGTCGTCCAGGACCGATGTAGTCGTCACGAGGGCCCGGTCGGCGATCTGCTCGGGCGCGTCGATGCCGCCGGCCCGCGCCAAGTATGCCGGGGCGGCGACCAGGATGCGGCGCACCCAGCCGAGCCGCCGCGTCACGACGTCCTGCCCGTGGGGCCGGCCGTAGCGGAGCGCGAGGTCGTAATCCTCGTAGACGAGGTCGATCAGCCGGTTGTCCAGCACGAGATCGACCGTGACCCGCGGATTCTCGGCCTGGAACGCCGCCACGATCCGGTGCAGATGGGCCGCCCCGATGCAGGCGGGCGCGTGCAGCCGCAGCCGGCCTTCGATGCGGCCGGCCTCGGTGCGGGCATCTTCCAGGGCGGCGTCGATCGTGGCGAGCGCGGGCTGACAGGCCGCGTAGAGCCGCTGGCCCTGCTGGGTCGGACGCACCAGCCGCGCGGACCGTTCGAGGAGCCGCGCGCCGACCTGGGCCTCCAGATTGCGCAGATGCTTGCTGATCGCCGGCTGCGACACCGCGAGGTCGCGTGCGGCCGCGGTCATCGAGCCGCGCTCGACGGTCCGGAGGAACGCGCGCAGGGCCAGCGTCAGATCCATGGATGCCATCCGGTTATGGGTGCGATCACCCCATAGCCGATGGACGGGGCGGCAGCGTGGCGGTTCTGTGCGTCGTCGCCAGACCTTGGAGCGCAGCATCGATGTTTCCGACCCGCCGCAGCCTGCTCGCCGGCACGCCCCTGCTCGTCGCCGGCTGCGTCACCCGCGAGCCGCGCCCCGTCGCCGCGCTGCGCCCGCCCGTCGACCCGGCCTACACGGCCCTCTACGCCGCGCTCGACGGCGAGCCCTTCCCCGTGCCGGCGGTGGACCTGTCCGCGATAGACCCGCGCTTCCTGCGCCGGGAGGTGGCCTACGCCACGGCCGAGCCGCCGGGCACGATCGTGGTCGATCCTTCGGCGCGCTACGCCTACCTCGTGCGCGAGGGCGGGCGCGCCATCCGCTACGGCGTGGGCGTCGGTCGCGATGAGGCGTTCAACTTCCGAGGCGCGGCCGTCATCGCCCGCAAGGCCGAATGGCCGCGCTGGACGCCGACCCAGGCCATGATCAAGCGGGAGCCCGAGCGCTACGGGCCCTATGCCGGCGGCCTGCCCGGCGGGGCCGGCAATCCGCTCGGTCCGCGGGCGCTCTACCTCTATCGGGACGGAGGCGACACGCTCTACCGCCTGCACGGCACCACGGAGCCGCAGACCATCGGCACGATGGTGTCGTCGGGCTGCGTGCGGCTCCTGAACCAGGACATCATCGACCTGTACGCCCGCGTGCCGGTGGGGAGCCGGGCGGTGGTGCTGGCGGCCAGCGGGACGGCGGCGAGCTGAGGGCCTCGACGGGCACGCACCTACAATTCCCGGCGACAGAACTCACAAAAGCCCACCCGTCCTTGCGAGCGGAGCGAAGCAACCCCGTGTCGCGCGCCCTCATCCAGCGTGGCGCGTCCCTGGATCGCTTCGCTCCGCTCGCGAAGACGGCGCGGGCCGACCGAACCCACAGGCGCTTGGTATCAGCCGCCCCTCAGCTCACCTCCACCTGCACCACCCCGGGCACGGTCCGGAGCTGGCCGGCGAGCGCCGGGCTCGCCTGGAACTTGCCCGGGAGCCGGATCTCCACCTCGCGCTCGCCGCCGTCGAGCTTGAGGATCAGCGAGACCTCGCTCTCGCCCCGCATCGACAGGCGCTGCTGCACGGGCGCGACGCCGCGCGGGTCGCTCAGATGGATGCGGATGCCCTTCTGGTGGCGGGCGACCGCTTGGTCGAGGGGTTCCGCGGTGAGGATGCGGGCGCGCACGTCCTCGCCCTCCAGGTTCGCCTGGAGCTGCAGAACCAGCGGTCGGCCCGGTTCCAGGATGTCGCGGTACTGGCCGAGCCCCTCGGAGAAGATGATCGCCTCGAAATGCGCGGTCCGGTCCGACAGGGTGACGATGCCCATCTTGTTGCCGGTCTTGGTCCGCCGCTCCGCCCGGTCGAGCACCGAGGCCGCCACGCGGCCGACGCTCGACGTCCCGGCCCGCACGGCGCGGCAGAAATCCGTCCAGCTCTGCACCCGCAGCTTGTCCAAGAGGTCGCCGTACTCGTCGAGCGGATGGCCCGAGATGAAGAAGCCGATCGCCGCGTACTCGCGCTTGAGCGTGTCGGCCATCGGCCAGATCTCGTGCGGCGGGATCCGCAGGGACACGTCGTCCGCAACCACGCCGCCGAACATGTCGGTGACGCCGGCCGATTCCGCCTCCGCCGCGCTGGCGGCGAGCTTCATCATCGGCTCCACCGCCGCGAAGGCGCGCGCGCGGTCGGGCTCGATGCAGTCGAGCGCCCCGGCCTGGACGAGGCTCTCCAGGGTGCGCTTGTTGATCATCCGCGGGTTCAGCCGGCGGGCGAGGCAGGCGAGATCCTTGAACGGCCGGTCGCCGCGCGCCTCCACCAGCGCCCGCACCGCCTCGCGGCCGACGCCCTTGATGGCGGCCAGCGCGTAGAAGATCTTGCCGTCGCGCACCGCGAACACCTCGCCGGAGGTGTTGATCGAGGGCGGCTCGACCGTGATCTTCAGGCGCTGCGCGTCCTGGCGGAATTCGGCGAGCTTATCGGTGTTGTCGATGTCGAGGGTCATGGCGGCGGCCAGGAACTCGACCGGGAAGTTCGCCTTCAGGTAGGCGGTCTGGTAGGTCAGCAGCGCGTAGGCCGCCGCGTGGCTCTTGTTGAAGCCGTAATCGGCGAACTTGGCGAGCAGGTCGAAGATCTCGTTGGCCTTGGCCTTGGTCAGCCCGCGCTCGGTGCAGCCCTTGAGGAACCGGTCGCGCTGCGCGTCCATCTCGGCGCGGATCTTCTTGCCCATGGCGCGCCGGAGCATGTCGGCCTCGCCGAGCGAGTAGCCGGCGAGCACCTTGGCGATCTCCATCACCTGTTCCTGGTAGACGATGATGCCGAAGGTCTCCTTCAGCATCGGCTCCAGCTTCGGGTCCGGGTACCAGGACGCCTCGTTGCCGGCGTCGCGGCCGAGCTTGCGCTCGCAATAGACCGGGATGTTGGCCATCGGGCCCGGCCGGTAGAGCGCCACCAGGGCGATGATGTCCTCCAGCCGGTCGGCCTGCATCTCGCAGAGCGCCTTGCGCATGCCGGCCGATTCCACCTGGAACACGCCGACCGTCTCGCCCCGGCCCATCGGCCCGTAGGTGTTCGGGTCGTCGAGCGGCAGCGAGGCGAGGTCGATGTCGATGCCGCGCTGCTTCAGCAGATCGGTGCAGCACCGCAGCATCGTCAGGGTCTTGAGGCCCAGGAAGTCGAACTTCACCAGCCCCGCCTGCTCGACCCACTTCATGTTGAACTGGGTGACCCGCATGCCGGTCTTCGGGTCCCGGTAGAGCGGGACCAGCTCCTCGAGCGGCCGGTCGCCGATCACCACGCCGGCGGCGTGGGTCGAGGCGTGCCGGTGCAGGCCCTCCAGCTTCTTGGAGATGTCGATGAGGCGGCCGACGATCGGCTCCTCCTCCATGGCCTGCTGGAGCTTAGGCTCGCCCTCGATGGCCTGGGCGAGCGTCACCGGGTTGGCCGGGTTCTGCGGCACGAGCTTGGTCAGCTTGTCGACCTGCCCGTAGGGCATCTCCAGGACGCGGCCGACGTCGCGCAGCACGCCGCGGGCGAGCAGCGTGCCGAAGGTGATGATCTGCCCGACCTGCCCCTCGCCGTAGCGCTGCTGCACGTAGCGGATCACCCGCTCGCGGCCCTCGACGCAGAAGTCGATGTCGAAATCCGGCATCGAGACGCGCTCGGGGTTGAGGAAGCGCTCGAACAGCAGGCCGAACCGGAGCGGGTCGAGGTCGGTGATGAGCAGCGACCACGCCACCAGCGAGCCGGCGCCCGAGCCGCGGCCCGGACCGACCGGGATGTCGTGGTCCTTGGCCCACTTGATGAAGTCGGAGACGATCAGGAAGTAGCCCGGGAACTTCATCTTGACGATGACGTCGAGCTCGAACTCGAGGCGCTTGCGGTAATCCTCCTCGGAGAAGCCCGGCGCCGTGCCGTGCTGCTTCAGGCGCAACTCCAGCCCGGCCTCGGCCTGCCGGCGCAGCTCGGTCGGCTCGTCGGCCGAGACCGCCCGCGCGCCCGCGTCGGACGCCTCCGCCAGGGCCTCCGCCATGGGCGGCGTCTCGCCGGCCGCCACGGCGCCGAAATTCGGCAGGATCGGCTTGCGGGTCCGCGCACGGACGGCGCAGCGCATGGCGATCTCGACCGTCGCCTGGAGCGCGTCCGGCAGGTCGCGGAACAGCTCGGCCATCTCGGCCCGGGTCTTGAAGGCGTGGCTCGGTGTCAGGCGGCGGCGGCGCTCGTCCGAGACGAGGCGGCCCTCCGCGATGGCGAGCAGCGCGTCGTGGGCGTCGTAGTCGTCGGGCTTGGCGAAGTAGGGCTCGTTCGTCGCCACGATCCCGAGGCCGTGGCGGCCGGCGAGGTCGAGGAGCGCGGTCTCGATCCGCGCCTCCTCGGACTGGCCGTGGCGCTGGATCTCCACGTAGAGCCGGTCCTCGCCGAACGTCTCCTTCAGGCGCTTCAGGCGGTTGAGGGCGAGCTCCGGCCGGCCCGCCCGGAAGGCCGCGTCGAGGGGGCCCGCCATCCCGCCGGTGAGCGCGATCAGCCCCTCGGAGGCGCCCGCGAGCGCTCCGGCATCGAGGCGCGGCGCCTCGCCGAGGGCCGTGTCGAAATAGGCGCGGCTCGCCAGCCGCAGCAGGTTGGCGTAGCCGGTCTCGTCCTGGGCGAGGAGCACGATGCCGTGGCTGGTCGGCGCCTGACGCTGGTGCGGGTCCGCGGCCTCGAACGCCACCGAGAGCTGCACGCCGGCGATCGGCTGGACGCCCTCCCCGGCCGCCTTCTCGGAGAATTCCAGCGCGCCGAACAGGTTGTTGGTGTCGGTCAGGGCCAGGGCCGGCTGCCTGTCGGCGACCGCCGCCTTGATCAGGGAGCCGACCTTCAGCGCCCCTTCGAGCAGGGAATAGGACGAGTGGACGTGGAGGTGGACGAATCCGACCTCCTTGAGCTGGCGTGGCATGGCCGACCTTGTTCCGGGGTCGGGCAGCATCCCCGCTCGCCGGCCTCAAGTCGACGTGCGCCGCGCCGCCGGCGGACGATATCCACCGGTCGTGCCCCGGAAGCACCAGTTCGGCCCAGCCCTGTGGACAATCGGCGCCCACGAGGCGATCGCCTGTGCATAACCCGTCCACGGACGGAACCGGGCGGTCTTCGGAAAAATCCGGCTAACGAACCGGTGCCAAGGCTATCGCCCAGGCGCCCACCGCCGCGAACAGCATCCCGAACGCCATGAACTCGACCATTCCGGTCAGGATCACCCGCTTCAGCATCGACCTGCCTCCTGTGTTCCGGCCCTAGTATGTTCATGTTTTGTTCTATGGGAAGGGTCTGCGGGTCACAGGGCGGCCCCGTTTCTTCGACAGGGTAAAAAGTGTCTTGATGCGGATCGGGCGGGCTGGCATGCCCCCGCCTTCGAGACGAGCTCGTCACCGGCTGGGGAGTTCGAAGGAGCAAGCCATTCCCGAGCACCGGACGGTCGAACGGTTCGACGTCGCCCTCGTGGCCGTCGGCACACACGGCGATGTGCTTCCGTTCATCGCGCTGGGGCACGAGCTCCTGAAGCGCGGCCACGGCGTCTCGCTGGCGGCCCCGGCCCCGTTCGAGGCGATGGCCCGCCGGGCCGGCCTCGCCTTCCAGCCTCTGGGCACGGTCGCCGATTACGAGGCGGTGATCCGCCAGCCGGATCTGTGGCACCCGCAGCAGGGGTTCCGCCCGATGTTCGACTACGCCCTGCGGGTGGCCGAGCCGGCCTGCCTGTGGCTCGGCGCGACCCGCGCCCGGGGGATCGACCTGCGGGTGGTCGCCTCGCCGCTGGGCTGGGGGGCGCGGCTCGCGCAGGACCTCTACGATCTGCCGACCGCGACGCTGCACGTCATGCCGTTCCTGATCGAGAGCCGGTACGATCCGCCGCGCCTGCCGGGCCTGCCGCTACCGCGCGTCCTGCCGGCCGCCCTGCGGGCCTACGTGAATCTCGGCGTCGACAAGGTGGCGGTCGGCCCGTTCACTCTCCCGCCGCTGAACGCCCTGCGGGCGCGTCTCGGCCTCGATCCGGTCTACCGGCTGCGGCACTGGTGGAACAGCCCGACCGGCATGCTCCTGATGTTCCCCGACTGGTACGCGGAGCCGCAGGCCGACTGGCCGGGCCAGGCCGTGCAGCTCGGCTTCCCGCTGGTCGACCGCTTCGGCGACGTCGCGTCCATGCCGCCGGAGCTGGAAGCGTTCCTCGATGCCGGCGACCCGCCGATCGTGTTCACCTACGGCTCGGCCATGCGCCAGGGCGCCGGCTTCTTCGACACCGCGGTGCGGCTGTGCCGGCGCATGGGCCGGCGCGGCGTCCTGCTCGCCCCGCAGGGGGGGCAGATCCCGAAGCCGCTGCCGGCCGGGATCATCCACCTGCCCTACGCCCCCCTGAGCGCCCTGCTGCCGCGCAGCGCGGCGCTGGTCCACCACGGCGGCGTCGGCACGGTGGCGCAGGCGCTGGCCGCGGGCGTCCCGCAACTCGTGGTGCCCGTGGCCTTCGACCATTTCGACGAGGGGCGGCGGCTGAAGGATCGGGATCTCGGCGCCACCCTGAGCCGCCGCGCCTTCCGGCCCGCGCGGGCGGCGCGGGTCCTCGGCCGGCTGCTCGCCGACCCCGCGGTGACGCGGGCCTGCGCGGCGGCGCGGGCGCGGATGGCGGACGGCCGCGACGCCGTCCTCGACGCCTGCGACTACGTCGAGCGGCTGACGGCCGCCGAGGCCGGTCCCGGCCCGTCCCGCGCGTCCTGACCGCGCCGGCTGCCCGAACGCGGGGGGGGGGGGGGCGCCGCCTCCGACCGAAGCGGCGCCCTTTCGATTACTGCCCGAGCAGCGCGGTGGCCGAACCGACGAACGTCATGAGCAGGCCGCTCACGAAGGCGCCGATCATGACGTAGGAGAGAGCCTTGAGCTTCATCCGTCCTCGCGTCGGCTCAGCAGCGGTAGCCGCCGGAGGTCTGGCCGTACTGCTTCACCGGCCGGGTCTGCTGGTCGGCGTTGCCCTCGGCGGCCGAGCTCAGCGGGCAGCCGACGTAGTTGGGGTTGTCGTGGACCCCCAGTCCGAGCGAGCCCGTGGTCTCGACCTCGTAGGGAGCGAGGCCCGTCCAGCGGGCGCCGTTCGCCGCCAGAGCGGACGAGATCGGGGCAACGCCAAGGACAAGTGCGGTGACGGCTGCGGAGATACGGGTCTTCATGGTCAGGCTCCAGAGATAACGCAGTACAGACCGGTTGTTCGGCTCTGTTTTATCTTGCGTGATCACAAGATAGGGGCCCAGTGTCTTCCGCGACGTGACGCGTCGCACGCGGCGCGACGGATTAAAGATCGCGTGCACTTGCGGGGCTCGGAGGTCCGCGGGCCGGCTGGCGTCGCGGGCCGGGAGCGATGCGCCCTGTGGTTGATCGAGGCTGCCGGGGCGCGGCGTGTAAGGGGCGCGCCGCCGCGCGTGCCGTCGCTGCGCCGGCACACGGGAGATCTGCTCAGCGGGTGGCCCGCTCAGTCGAGCTGCGTGATCAGCCCGTCCCGGATGGTGACCCGCCGATCCATGCGGGCGGCCAATTCCAGGTTGTGGGTCGCGACCAGGGCGGCGAGCCCCGAGGCGCGGACCAGGGCCATCAGGATCGAGAAGACGTGGCCCGCCGTCCCGGGATCGAGGTTGCCGGTCGGCTCGTCGGCGAGCAGCAGCCGCGGGCCGTTGGCCACCGCCCGGGCGATGGCGACGCGCTGCTGCTCACCTCCCGACAGCTCCGCCGGACGGTGCGGCAGCCGCTCCTTGAGGCCGAGGAAGCTCAGGAGTTCCGTGGCGCGGGCCTTCGCCTCCGGGGCCTTCAGGCCGCGGATGAGCTGGGGCATCACCACGTTCTCCAGCGCCGAGAACTCCGGCAGCAGGTGGTGGAACTGGTAGACGAAACCCATCTCCTCGCGCCGCAGGCGCGTGCGCTCGGAATCCGCCATCGCGGCCGTGGGCTGACCGCCGATATAGATCTCGCCCCCGTCCGGCCGCTCCAAGAGGCCGGCGAGGTGCAGCAGGGTCGACTTGCCGGCTCCCGACGGCGCTACCAGTGCGACCAACTCCCCCGGCCAGATCGCGAGGTCGGCCCCGCGCAGGATCTCGAGGGCACCCTCGGCCTGGGCGTAGCGCCGCTCGACGCGGGAGAAGAACAGCGCCGGCACCGGCTGGTCGCCGGCGGTCTGGCTCGAATCGCTCATCGGATGCGGCCCGTCAGCCGTAGCGGAGGGCCTGCACCGGATCGAGCCGGGCGGCGCGCCAGGAGGGATACAGCGTCGCCGCGAGCGACAGCAGCAGGGAGGTGATCACCACGGCGGTGATCTCCTTCGGGTTCATCTGCGCCGGGATCTCGGCGAGGAACCGCACCGTCGGGTCCCAGGCGCCCGGAAACAGCACGTGCTGGATCGGCTTGATGTTCAGCGTGATCAGGATGCCGAGGCCGAGCCCGCTGAGCGTCCCGACGACGCCGATCAGCGCGCCGTTGATCAGGAACACCCGCATGATCGTGCCGGGCGTCGCCCCCATGGTGCGCAGGATCGCGATGTCGCTCGATTTGTCGCGCACCAGCAGGATCAGGCCGGAGACGATGTTGAGCGTCGCCACCACGACGATCAGGCTGAGGATCAGGAACATCACGTTCCGCTCGACCTCCAGCGCCCCGAAGAAGGTCCGGTTGCGCTGGCGCCAGTCGGTGAGCAGGATCGGGCGCTCGGCCGCCATCTCCAGGGGCTCGCGCATGTCGCCGACATGGTCGGGATCGTCGACGTAGATCTCGATCATGCTCACGTCGCCGTCCTTGTTGAAGAACGCCTGGGCCTCGGCCAGCGGCATGAACACGAAGGTCTGGTCGAACTCGGTCATGCCGACCTCGAACACCGCCTTGACCGTGTAGCTCTTGGTGCGCGGCGCCGTCCCGAAGGGCGTCGACGAGCCCTTGGGCGTGACCAGCGTGATCGTGTCGCCGGCCTGCAGGCCCAGCGTGTCGGCGAGCCGCCGCCCGATCAGCACGCCGGTGCCGTCGTCGAAACCTTCGAGGGTGCCGCCGCGGATCGCCGAGGACACGGCCGCCAGCGCGTCGAGGTCGGCCGCCCGCACGCCGCGGATGATGACGCCGGATCCGCCGTACTGCGACGAGGCGAAGGCCTGGCCCTCGACCAGCGGCACCGCGGCGCGCACGCCCGCCACCTTCGACAGCCGGTCCGACAGGTCGGTCCAGTCGTTGAACGGCCGGTCGATGGGCGTCGCGAACAGGTGGCCGTTGATGCCGACGATCTTCGACAGCAGTTCCGCGCGGAAGCCGTTCATCACCGACAGGACGATGATCAGCGTGGCGACGCCGAGCGCGATGCCGAGCACCGAGAAGAACGCCACCACCGAGACGCCGCCGCCCCGGCGCCGGGCGCGCAGGTAGCGGCCGGCGAGGATCCACTCGAACGGCGCGAAGGGCGCGGTGCCCTGGCGGAACGAGGCCGCGAACGAGGCCGCGAAGGTCCGAACCCGGTCCAGCTTCGCTGAGGCGGCCATCGGCACGCCTCAGACGCGCCGGATGCGTGCCAGCAGATCGACGGTCGCGAGGCTCTCGCGCTCGCCGCCGGCACGCCGCTTCAGCTCGACCTTGCCCTCCGCCAGGCCCTTGGGCCCGACGATCACCTGCCAGGGCAGGCCGATCAGGTCGGCGGTGGCGAACTTCGCGCCGGGACGCTCGTCGCGGTCGTCGTAGAGCACCGACAGGCCGGCGGTCTCGAGGTCGGACTGGATCTGCGCGCAGGCGGCGTCGGTGGCCGCGTCCCCGACCTTGAGGTTGATCAGCGCGACGTCGAACGGCGCCACCGAGTCCGGCCAGATGATCCCGGCCTCGTCGTGGCTGGCCTCGACGATGGCGGCGACCAGCCGGCTCGGCCCGATGCCGTAGGAGCCCATATGGACCGGCCGCTCGATCCCGTCCGGACCGGCGACCTTGGCGCCCATCGGCTCGGAATACTTGGTGCCGAAGTAGAAGATGTGCCCGACCTCGATGCCGCGGGCCGCCATGCGGTTGTCCTCCGGGACCTCCGCGAAGGCCGCCGGCTCGTGCATCTCCTCGGTGGCCGCGTAGTGCGAGGTCCAGGCATCGACGATGCCCTGGAGGGCGGCGACGTCGTCGAAATCGACCGTCGCCGGCGGGATGTCGAAGTCGAGATAGGCCTTATCGCAGAAGACCTCGCTCTCGCCGGTCTTGGCCAGGATGATGAACTCGTGGGACAGGTCGCCGCCGATCGGGCCGGTATCGGCGCGCATCGGGATCGCCTTCAGGCCGAGGCCCGCGAAGGTGCGCAGGTACGCCACGAACATCCGGTTGTAGGCGTGGCGCGCGCCGGCCTGGTCGAAATCGAACGAGTAGGCGTCCTTCATCAGGAACTCGCGGGAGCGCATCGTGCCGAAGCGCGGCCGCACCTCGTCGCGGAACTTCCACGAGATCTGGTAGAGGTTCTTGGGCAGGTCCTTGTAGGAGCGCACGCTCGCCCGGAAGATCTCGGTGACCATCTCCTCGGCGGTGGGGCCGTAGAGCATCTCGCGGTCGTGCCGGTCCTTCAGGCGCAGCATCTCCTTGCCGTAGGCGTCGTAGCGGCCGGATTCCCGCCACAGCTCGGCGGACTGCACCGTCGGCATCAGGATCTCGACGGCGCCGGACCGGTCCTGCTCCCGCCGGATCACCGCGCAGACGCGCTCCAGAACCCGCAGGCCCAGCGGCAGCCAGGCGTAGATGCCGGCGGCTTCCTGGCGGACCAGGCCGGCGCGCAGCATCAGCCGGTGCGAGACGATCTCGGCTTCCTTGGGCGTCTCGCGCAAGGTCGGCATGAAATAGCGGGAGAGACGCATGTCGTCAGAGTCTTGGAAGAGGATCGGCCGGGAGGAGCCGCGGCGCGCCGGCACACAACACGCCGGAGACGCAAATTACAAGCACTGCGCGACCACGGCGGGGCGTAATCGCGGCGAACCGGAGGCGGCGACCCGGCCGCGCTGAGGCCGCTGCCTAGGCGGAAAGCGGTATGCCCATTTGCCGGCAAGAAAGCGCAGATTTTTCTCGCAGACCCGGTGACAACACGAATTGTTGTTCCTATAAGCGTCCGGCGATGTTTGCGACGCCCGGAAGAGGTGGCGCAAGGTCCGAGTCTCGGGAGGAAAAGCGACCGCCCCGCAGCCAATGCGAGGGATATTTCAAGGTCGAGCCAGTGAAGCTTGAAAGCAAGGCCTCGGGCCTTGCTTTTTTTATTCTTGGGTCCGGTCGGCGCGGCCGTGTCGGACCACCGGGAGGGCCCGCGCCCATCTGGTTTCCCGGGCCGTGACCCGACGCGGGGCGTCTCCCGGATCGCCGCTCAGAGCCGTCCTAAAGTCCGGTCAGCGGGAACACCGCCAGGGCGATCAGGAAGGCGGCGCCCGCGACCAGCGTCGTCCAGATCGCCTTCTCGCGCAGTCGCGGCGCCGCCGGCGCGCCGGGATCCTGGCCCGGAACCACGTGGCTGGGCCGCGTCTCCGGCTGGTTCCGCAGGGGCAGGACCGCGAAGAGCAGCGTCCACCAGACCACGAAGTAGAGGGCGATCGCCCCGCCCACCGTCAGCTTGAACAGGCTCACCGCCGCCGCCACGAAGGCGGCGATCAGGACGGTGATTGCCGCCAGGGTCACCGGCGTCGAGCGGGCCAGCGCGTTCATCATCCGGCTCACACCTGCTCCAGCTCGACCAGGGTGCCGAGGAAGTCCTTGGGGTGCAGGAACAGGACCGGCTTGCCGTGCGCGCCGATCCGCGGCTCGCCGGTGCCGAGCACCCGTGCGCCCTGCGCCTTGAGCTGGTCGCGGGCGGCCAGGATGTCGTCGACCTCGTAGCAGACGTGGTGGATGCCGCCGCCCGGGTTGCGGGCCACGAAGGACTCGATCGGCGAGCCCTCGCCCAGGGGGGACATCAGCTCGATCTTGCTGTTCGGCAGCTCGACGAACACGACGGTGACGCCGTGCTCGGGCTGCGGCAGGGGCGCGGTGATCGTCGCGCCCAGCGTGTCGCGGTAGACCGCGCAGGCGGCGTCGAGATCCTGCACGGCGATGGCCACGTGGTTGAGACGGCCGATCATGATGTTTCCTCCCCGGCATGCTGGCTCCCTGACCGGGAGCTTCGTTCGTTCGCGGGGAAGGCTCCGCCCGTACGCGCGGACGCGACCGGCCCCCTCTCCCGTGCGGCAGAGGGTTGGGGTGAGGGACGAGCCCTCTCCGGCAGAACCTGTCCCCCTCACCCTGTCCCTCTCCCGTGCGCGAGAGGGAACCCGGGCCCTGTCCGGCAGCCGATCGGATGATCGGCTGCTTCGGCTCCGTCTAGATTACAGCCAACCGCTATCGGCAGCCAGCTTCACACCTCCACCACCTGCACGTGGCAGGCCGGCTTCTTGCCCCACACCTCGTTGACCGCGGTGCGCACCGCCCGGTCGACCGTCTTCTCGACGCTCTCCGAGTCCTTCAGCTTGCCCCGCGACATCCCCGACAGGGTGCGGGAGACCGCGTCCACCACGGTCTCGATCAGCGGCTCGCCGGACCGGCCGCGGTTCGGCAGGCCGATGATGTCCACCGCCGGCTCGCCGAGCACGACGCCGTCCTCGTCGATGGCGATCGCCACCGAGACCAGGCCGGCCTGCATCAGCTTGCGCCGCTCCGGGATCGCCCGGTCCTTCTCGTCGATCAGGACGTCGCCGTCCTTGAACAGGCGGCCGGCCTTCACGTGGTCGATCACCTCGGGCTTGCCGGGGCTCAGGCGGATCAGGCTGCCGTTGCGGGCCTTGACCACGTTCTGCACGCCCTGCGCCCGCGCGAAGCGGGCGTGCTCGTCGAGGTGCAGGGCCTCACCGTGGACCGGGATCGCGGTGCCCGGGCGGGTCCACCGGTACATCTCGACCATCTCGTCCCGGCGCGGGTGGCCGGAGACGTGGACGAGGTCGGTGCGGTCGGTGATCACCTCGACGCCCTGCTCGATCAGGTCGTTGATGATCGAGCCGACATCGCGCTCGTTGCCCGGGATGGCGCGCGAGGAGAAGATCACCTGGTCACCGGCGGTGAGGCTGATATCCGGGTGGTCGCGGCGGGAGACGCGGGCGAGCGCCGCCCGCGGCTCGCCCTGTGAGCCGGTGAGCAGCGCGACGACGCGCTCCCGCGGCAGGCTCTTCCACGAATCGGAGCGGCGGAACTCGGGCAGGCCGTCGAGGTAGCCGCACTCGCGGGCGACGTCGATCACCCGGTCCATGGCGCGGCCGACCGCGATGACCTCGCGCCCGCAGGCGGCGGCGGCCTCGGCGACCGCGCGGATGCGCGCCACGTTGGACGCGAAGGTCGTCACCGCGACCCGGTGCGGCGCGTCCGCGATCAGCGTCTTCAGCGTCTCGGCGACGGTCTTCTCGCTCGGCGAGAAGCCCTCGCGCACGACGTTGGTCGAGTCGCAGACGATGGCGAGGACGCCCTCGTCCCCGAGCGCCGTGAACGCCTCCGGCGACGTCACCGAGCCGGCCACCGGGGTCGGATCGATCTTCCAGTCGCCGGTGTGGAGGACGAGGCCCGCCGCGGTGCGGATGGCGATGGCGTTCGATTCCGGGATGGAGTGCGAGACCGGCACGTACTCGAGCTCGAACGGCCCGACGGTCACGCGCCGCCCGGGCTTCACCTCGCGCAACTCGACCTTCGGGGCGCCGGGCTCGGACAGGCGCCGGGTCTCCAGCAGGTTCTTGGCGAAACGGGTCGCGTAGACCGGCGCCTTGAGCCGGGGCCACAGCTCCGAGATCGCCCCGATGTGGTCCTCGTGCGCGTGGGTGATGAAGATCCCCAGCAGGTCCTTGCGCCGCTCCTCGATGAAGGAGAGGTCGGGGAACATCAGGTCGACGCCCGGCATCTGCTCCTCGCCGGCGAAGCCCATGCCGCAATCGACCATGATCCACTTCCGGCCCTTCTCCGGGCCGAACCCGTAGAGCGCCGCGTTCATTCCGATCTCGCCCACGCCGCCGAGCGGCAGGAAGACCAGCTCCTCCTGTCCCTTAACCATCTGTCGTCGTCCAAACTCAGGCCGCCGTCGCGGCCGATCCGAAATGCACCTCGCCCGCCGTCACGGTATGCCGGTTCCCGTCGGGGGCGAGGATCACGAGCCGCCCCCCCTCGTCGATCGTCTCGAACACGCCCCGCAGGATGTGACCGCCGCTGTGCACCGCGATCTCCGATCCGAGACCCGCGGCCCGCGCGAGCCAGGCCGCGCGCAGGTCAGCGAAATTCCGTCCCCGGTCCCAGGCGCGCGCCCGCGCGGCCACCCGGTCCGAGAGATGTTCCAGTAGCGCCTCGGCGCCGCACGCGTAACCCGCCGCCGCCAGGCTCGCGGCCCCGAGGCCCTCCGGCGCCGCCGCGACGTTCACGCCGAAGCCGATGACCGCGGCGCGCCGCCCGCCCGGGAGCGTCTCCGCCTCCAGGAGCAGGCCGGCGAGCTTCGCCCCGCCGAGCAGCACGTCGTTCGGCCACTTGAGCTGAAAAGATCGGGCCCCGGCGCCGGATCCGGTATCCGGCAGGGTGCCGCAGGCCGCCTCCAGCGCCTCGATCAGGGCGAGGCCGGCCACGAAGCCCAACTCGGCGAGGTGGTCCGGCGCGACCCCGGCGACCGGCCAGAGCACGCTCGCCGCGAGGTTGCCGGGGAGCGAGGACCAGCTGTTGCCCCGCCGACCGCGGCCCGCCTCCTGGCGGTGCGTCACCACCCAGAGCGGGCCTGTCTCGCCGGCGCGCGCGCGCGCCACGGCCTCCGTGTTGGTGGATCCGAGGGTGTCGTGGACGTGCAGGCGGTGGCCCTCGGCGCGCGCCGAGGGCCCGAGTCGGTAGGTCAAGGCCGTCCTAGAACAGCGACTTCGCGGCGCGGCCGGCGGCGCCGACCAGCGGCCCGGGCAGCAGGAAGAACAGCACCACCACGACGCTCGACAGGGCGAGCACGATGCGCAGGCCCGGGGCCATCGCCTCGTACGGCTCCTTCGGCTCGTCGAAGTACATGATCCGCACGACGCGCAGGTAGTAGTAGGCGCCCACGACGCTGGTCACCACGCCGATCACCGCCAGCGTCACGAGACCCGCCTTGATGGCGGCGGCGAAGACGTAGAACTTCGCGAAGAACCCGGCGAGCGGCGGGATGCCGGCGAGCGAGAACATCATCGCGGCGAGGCAGAAGGCGAGCCACGGATGGGTCCGCGACAGGCCCGACAGGTCCTCGATCTTCTCGAACATCACGTCCCGACGCCGGAGCGACAGGATGATCGCGAAGGTGCCGAGCGTCATCGCGAGGTAGATGATCATGTAGGTGACGAGCCCGCTGATCCCCTCCTCCGAGCCGGAGGCCAGGCCAATCAGCGCGTAGCCGATATTGCCGATCGACGAGTAGGCCATCAGGCGCTTGATCGAGGTCTGGCCGATCGCCGCGAACGAGCCGAGCGCCATCGACGCGATCGAGACGAAGATGAAGATCTGCTGCCAGATGGCCGTCACGTCCGGCATCGCGCCGATGAAGACCCGCACGGTCATCGCCACGGCGGCCATCTTGGGCGCCGAGGCGAAGAAGGCCGTCACCGGGGTCGGCGAGCCCTCGTAGACGTCGGGCGTCCACATGTGGAACGGCACGGCCGCCAGCTTGAAGCACACGCCGGCCGCCAGGAACACGATGCCCAGCACGATGCCGAACCCGGCATTCTCGTTGAGCGCCGAGACGATGCCGGGGAACGAGACCGTGCCGGTGAAGCCGTAGACCAGCGAGGCGCCGTAGAGCAGCATGCCGGAGGAGAGCGCGCCGAGCACGAAGTACTTGAGGCCGGCCTCGGTGGACTTCACGTCGTCGCGGTGGAAGGCGGCGATCACGTAGGCGGCGAGCGACTGCAGCTCCAGGCCCAGGTAGAGCGCGATCAGGTCGTTGGCCGAGACCATGACCATCATGCCGATGGTGCAGAGCACGATCAGGACCGGGAACTCGAAACGGTCGATGCGCTCGCGCTTGAAGAAGTCGTGCGCCAGCAGGATCGTCGCCGAGGATCCGAGCAGCACCAGCGACTTCATCACCTTGGCGAAGGAATCGGACACGAACGCGCCCGACAGGGTCGTGACCCGGCCGTGCACCGGCTGCGAGATTACCACCGACAGGGCGACGAGGAGCAGGGCGAGGGCGCCGATGCTCACGGTCTCGGCGGAGCGGTCGCCGCGCCACGCGCCGTAGAGGATCAGGCCCATGACGCCGACGCCGAGGATCAGCTCGGGCATGAGCGGCGCCAGCGAGGGCAGGACGGAGTGGACGGTTGTCATGGTGTCCGCCTCAGCGCGGGATCGGCAGCGCCGCGGCGGCCGTCTGGGTGTTCGAGAGCGCGGTCTTGATGCTCGCCATCAGCGCGTCGGTCGAGGGCGCGAACACGTCGAGCACGGGGGCCGGGTGAACGCCGTAGTAGATCGTCAGGACGACCAGCGGCGCCAGGATGATCTTCTCGCGGGTGTCGAGATCTAGGATGCCCTGGAGATTCGGCTTCTCCAGCTTCCCGTAGATCACCCGGGCGTAGAGCCACAGGGCGTAGGCCGCCGACAGGATGATGCCGAAGGTCGAGAAGAACGCCACGTTCGGGTTCGCCTTGAAGGCGCCGAGCATGGCCAGGAACTCGCCGACGAAGCCCGAGGTGCCCGGCAGGCCGACATTGGCCATCGTGAACACCATCATGGCCACGGCGTAGAGCGGCATCCGCTTCACGAGGCCGCCATAGGCCGAGATCTCGCGGGTGTGCATCCGGTCGTAGACGACGCCGACGCAGAGGAAGAGCGCCCCCGACACGATGCCGTGGGAGATCATCAGGAACAGCGCGCCCTGGATGCCCTGCTCGTTCAGGGTGAACAGGCCCAGCGTCACGAAGCCCATATGGGCCACCGACGAGTAGGCGATCAGCTTCTTGATGTCGGTCTGCATCATCGCGGTGAGCGATGTGAAGATGATCGCGATCACCGACAGCGCGAACACGAACGGCGCGAAGTCGTGGCTCGCCACCGGCAGCATCGGCAGCGAGATCCGGATGAAGCCGTAGCCGCCCATCTTCAGGAGGATGCCCGCCAGGATCACCGAGCCGGCGGTGGGCGCCTCCACGTGGGCGTCGGGCAGCCAGGTGTGGACCGGCCACATCGGCATCTTCACCGCGAAGGAGGCGAAGAAGGCGAGCCACAGCCAGGTCTGCATCTGCACCGGGAAGCGGTACTGCAGCAGGGTCGGGATGTCGGTGGTGCCGGCCTGCCAGTACATCGCCATCACGGCGAGCAGCATCAGCACCGAGCCGAGCAGGGTGTAGAGGAAGAACTTGAAGCTGGCGTAGACCCGGCGCGCGCCGCCCCAGATGCCGATGATCAGGAACATCGGGATCAGGCCGGCCTCGAAGAACAGGTAGAACAGCACGAGGTCGAGGGCGGCGAAGACGCCGATCATCGTCGTCTCGAGGACGAGGAAGGCGACGAAGTACTCCTTCACCCGGAAGTGGATCGAGTGCCACGAGGCGCCGATGCAGAACGGCATCAGGAACGTGGTCAGCAGGATCAGCGGCATCGAGAAGCCGTCGACGCCGAGCTTGAACCGGATCGTCTCGGTGAGCCACGCGTGGCTCTCCACGAGCTGGAAGCTCGACGAGGCGGTGTCGTAGCGGCTCCACGCCACCAGGGAGAGCAGGAAGGTGACGACCGTGGTGGCGAGCGCGGCCCAGCGGCTGTTGCGCGCGACCGACTCCTCGTCGCCGTTCAGCGTGAGGATGAAGGCCGCGCCGCAGAGCGGCACGATCAGCAGGCCGGAGAGGATGCCGAGGCCGAGCATGTCAGTGTGCACCCTTGGGCAGGCCGGACATCAGGTACCAGCTGATCAGGCCGGCGACGCCGATGAGCATGACGAAGGCGTAGTGGTAGACGTAGCCGGTCTGGAGACGGACCACCCCGCGGGTCACGTCCACGACGCGCGCCGCGATCCCATTCGGCCCGAGGCCGTCGATGATCCGGCCGTCGCCCTGCTTCCAGAGGAACAGGCCGAAATCCTTGGCCGGGCGGACGAAGATCCGGTCGTAGATCTCGTCGAAGTACCACTTGTTGAGCAGGAACCGGTACAGCGACGGCTGCTGCGCGGCGAGCGCGCCCGGCAGTTCCGGCCGGCGGATGTACATCCAGTAGGCCACGACGAAGCCGAGGATCAGCATGATCAGCGGCGCGTACGAGACCAGCGCCGGGACGTCGTGGATCTCGTGCATGATGTGGTTGTTCGGGCCGTGCGCCAGGGCGTGGCCCCAGAACGCCTCCATCCCCTCGCCGATGAAGCGGTTGTGGAAGATGATCCCGGCGAACATCGCGCCGAAGGCGAGCACCCCGAGCGGGATCGTCATCACCAGCGGGCTCTCGTGGGGCGTGTGGTCGCCGTGGTGGCCGTGCCCATGGTGGTCGTCGGCGACGAGGTCGCTCTTGTGGGCCGGCTCGATGTCGTGGCCCTTGTCGTCGTGGGCGACGCCCTCGGTGTGCCCGGGCGCGCCGTCGGCCTCGTGGGCCATGGTCGCGTGGGCCGTAGTCGCGTGGGCGATCGCGGGCGCGTGGTGCTGATCGTGGGCGGCGTGGGCGCCCCAGCGGGCCGGGCCCTCGAAGGTCATGAAGAACAGGCGCCAGGAGTAGAACGAGGTGAAGAACGCCGCCACCACGGTGCACAGGAAGGCGAGCGTGTGCCCGGGGCGGGTCGAGGCGTAGGCCGCCTCGATGATCGCGTCCTTCGAGTAGTAGCCGGCCGTGTAGGGGAAGCCGATCAGCGCGAGCGAACCGATCGCCATCATGGCGCTGGTGTAGGGGATGTAGCGGCGCAGGCCGCCCATGTTCCGCATGTCCTGCTCGTGGTGCATCGCGTGGATGACCGAGCCGGCGCCGAGGAACAGCAGCGCCTTGAAGAAGGCGTGGGTGAACAGGTGGAACACGCCGGCCGCGTAGGCGCCGACGCCGAGCGCCACGAACATGTAGCCGAGCTGCGAGCAGGTCGAGTAGGCGATCACCCGCTTGATGTCGTTCTGCACGAGGCCGATCGTGGCCGCGAACAGGGACGTGATGCCGCCGATCACCGTCACGACGATCAGCGCGTTCGGCGCCTCCTCGAAGAGCGGCGACAGGCGGGCGACCATGAACACGCCGGCGGTGACCATCGTGGCGGCGTGGATCAGCGCCGAAACCGGGGTCGGGCCCTCCATGGCGTCGGGCAGCCACGTGTGCAGCAGGAACTGCGCCGACTTGCCCATGGCGCCCATGAACAGAAGCAGGCAGGCCAGCGTCAGGGCGTTCCAGTCGTAGCCGAGGAGGTGGAAGCTCAGCGTCTTGATCGCGTCGACCTTGCCGAAGACGGCGTCGAACGCCACTGAGCCGGTCAGCACGAAGACCAGGAAGATGCCGAGCGAGAAGCCGAAATCGCCGACGCGGTTGACGATGAACGCCTTCATGGCGGCGGCGTTGGCCGAGGGCTTCTCGTACCAGAAGCCGATCAGCAGGTACGAGGCGAGGCCCACGCCTTCCCAGCCGAAGAACATCTGGACGAGGTTGTCGGCCGTCACCAGCATCAGCATGGCGAAGGTGAACAGCGACAGGTAGGCGAAGAAGCGCGGCCGGTGCGGATCCTCCTCCATGTAACCCACGGAGTAGAGGTGCACGAGGGTCGAGACGGTGGTCACGACGACCAGCATCACCCGGGTCAGGGTGTCGACCTTGAAGGCCCAGTCGACCTGGAGGTCGCCGGCCGCGAACCAGGACGCCACCTGCACGCGCTCGGCCGGCCCGCCGTCGATGAACACGCCCCAGGCGATCAGCGCCGTAAAGGCGAGGAAGGACGTGGTGATGTACTCACAGGCCCGCGCCCCGATGTACCGGCCGAACAGGCCGGCGATCAGGAAGCCGATGAGCGGGAAGAAGACGATCGCGTGATACATCGCTCTCTTGCAGTCCGTCCTCCGGGCCGGCCGCGAAGCGGCGGCGTCCGGATGTCACTCGGGGCGCGCGAAGGGGAAGGCCCTAGCCCTTCATCATGCTGACGTCTTCCACCGCGATCGAGCCGCGGTTGCGGAAGAACACCACCAGGATGGCGAGGCCGATCGCCGATTCGGCGGCCGCGACGGTCAGCACGAACAGGGCGAAGACCTGTCCGGTGATGTCGTTCAGCTGCGTCGAGAAGGCGACGAGGTTGATGTTGACCGAGAGCAGGATCAGCTCGACCGACATCAGGATGACGATGATGTTCTTGCGGTTGATGAAGATGCCGAGCACGCCGAGCGTGAACAGGATCGCCGCGACGGTTAGGTAGTGGCTCAGGCCGATCATCGTTCGATTCCTCCGGCTCTCATCAGCGCGCGCATCAGACCTCGACACCCTGGCGCGAGGGGACCTTGCGGGTCTCGACCGCCATGGCCTGGGTGCGGGCGTTCTGGACCGCGATGTTCTGGCGCTTGACGCCCGGCCGGTCGCGCAGCGTCAGCACGATGGCGCCGATCATGGCGACCAGCAGGATCAGGCCGGCGAGCTGGAAGAAGTAGGCGTAGTCCGTGTAGATCACGCGGCCCAGCGCCTGCGCGTTGGTGAGGTTCTCGGCCGAGGCGACGTTGCCGAGCGGGGCCTGGACGAGGCCCGGATCGATGCTCCACGAGCCGACGACCAGCAGGATCTCGACCAGGAAGATCGCGCCGATCAGGGCGCCGATCGGAAGATACTGCTGGAAGCCCTGGCGCAGCTCGGCGAAATCGACGTCGAGCATCATCACCACGAACAGGAACAGCACCGCGACCGCGCCGACGTAGACGACCACGAGGATCATCGCGAGGAACTCGGCGCCCATCAGGACGAACAGTCCGGCGGCGTTCACGAAGGCGAGGATCAGGAACAGCACCGAGGCGACGGGATTGCGCGAGGCGATCACCATGAAGCCCGACGCGACCGTGATGCTCGCGAACAGATAGAAGAAGGCGGCTGCTGCGGTCATGCGCTGATCGGGATCGGCCGCCGGAGCGGCCCCTTCTGCCGTGCGTGGAGACGGTCCGCGGCGGGCGGCCCGTCTATAGAACCCGGTCGACGGGGGCACAACAGCGCCCCCGGCATGGCTCTAGAGCATCCCACCGGAACCGGGAACCGGTGTGATGCTCTAGAGCCTTGTTTTCGCGTCATCTTCTGCCGGACACCGGCAACCGGTGCCCGGGACGACGGCTCAGCGATACGGCGCGTCCATCGCGATGTTGCGGGCGATCTCGCGCTCCCAGCGGTCACCGTTCAGCAGGAGCTTCTGCTTGTCGTAGAGGAGCTCCTCGCGGGTCTCCACCGAGAACTCGAAGTTCGGCCCTTCCACGATGGCGTCCACCGGGCAGGCCTCCTGGCACATGCCGCAGTAGATGCACTTCACCATGTCGATGTCGTACCGCGTCGTGCGGCGGGTGCCGTCGTTGCGCCGGGGGCCCGCCTCGATGGTGATCGCCTGCGCCGGGCAGATCGCCTCGCAGAGCTTGCACGCGATGCAGCGCTCCTCGCCGTTCGGGTAGCGGCGCAGCGCGTGCTCGCCCCGGAAGCGCGGGCCGCGATGGCCCATCTCGAAGGGGTAGTTGATCGTGGCCTTCGGCTTGAAGAAGTAGCGCATGCCGAGGATCATCCCGGACACGAACTCCTTCAGGAGGAGGCTCTTGGCGACCTGATCGAGCTTCATGCCCGGATCTCCGATGCGAAGGGGGGCTCAGGCGCCCGGCGCGAGGCCGGTCAGCTTGAGCACGAAGGCGACGACGACGACCGAGATCAGGGAGATCGGCAGGAAGACCTTCCAGCCGAGGCGCATGAGCTGGTCGTAGCGGTAGCGGGGCACGATGGACTTCACCATCGCGAACAGGAAGAACAGGAAGCTCGCCTTCAGGGTGAACCAGATCACGCCCGGCACCCAGGTGAAGGGCGCGAACGGGATCGGGGACAGCCACCCGCCCAGGAACAGGATGGTCCCGAGGGCGCACATGCTCATGATGGCGACGTACTCGCCGAGCATGAACAGCAGGTACGGCGTCGAGGAGTACTCGACCATGTAGCCGGCCACGAGCTCCGACTCCGCCTCCGGCAGGTCGAAGGGCGGGCGGTTGGTCTCGGCGAGCGCCGAGACGAAGAACACCACGAACATCGGGAACAGCCACAGCCAGTACCAGCCGAACAGGCCGAGGCTGGTGTCCTGCGCCATCACGATGCGCGAGAGGTTGAGCGAGCCGGCGCAGAGCAGCACGCAGATGATCACGAAGCCGAGCGAGACCTCGTAGGAGATCATCTGCGCCGCCGAGCGCAGCGCGCCGAGGAAGGCGTATTTCGAGTTCGACGCCCATCCGCCCATGATGACGCCGTACACGCCGAGCGACGAGATCGCGAAGATGTAGGTGATGCCGACGTTGATGTCGGCGATCGCCCAGCCGTCCGCGAGCGGGATCACCGCCCAGCTGGACAGGGCGAGCATCGCGAAGACCAGCGGCGCCAGCAGGTAGATCGCCTTGTTGGCGCCCGCCGGGATCACCGGCTCCTTGATCACGAACTTGATCAGGTCGGCGAAGGACTGGAACAGGCCGAACGGCCCGACCACGTTCGGGCCGCGGCGGAGCTGCACCGCCGCCCAGATCTTGCGGTCGGCGAGCAGCGCGTAGGCGATGAAGACGAGCAGTGCCGAGAGCAGCACGAAGCTCTTCAGCACGATCAGGAGCACGGTCCCGAGGATTTCGAGCGGCGTCATCGGTCTTGAGCTCCTACTCGGCCGCCGCCAGGGGCCGCGCCTCGGCGGCGCGCTCCCGGGCGAGGCGCGAGCACTCCGCGAGGATCCGCGAGGCGCGGGCGATCGGGTTGGTGAGGTAGAAGTCGGTCACGGGCGACGCGAAGGCCGGACCGGTCGCGGTGCCGCCGAGGCCGGCGAGCCGGTCGACCGCCTCGGTCACGTTGCCCGGCTCGACGGCGCCGACCGCCGCCAGATGCGGGTGGGCGGCGTAGAGCGCGCGGCGCAGCGCGGTCAGCGAGTCGAACGGCAGGCGCTTGCCCAGCACGTCCGAGAGCGCGCGCAGGATCGCCCAGTCCTCGCGGGCGTCGCCCGGCGGGAAGGCGGCGCGGTTGCCCATCTGGACCCGGCCCTCGGTGTTCACCCAGGTCGCCGACTTCTCGCTGTAGGCGGCCCCCGGCAGAATCACGTCGGCGCGGGCGGCGCCGCGGTCGCCGTGGCTGCCCTGGTAGACCACGAAGGCGCCCGGGGCGACGTCGCGCTCGTCGGCGCCGAGGTTGAACAGGACGTCGAGCGCGTCCGGCTCCAGCATCTGCGCGAAGGTCAGGCCGCCCTCCCCCGGCACGAAGCCGAGATCGAGCGCGCCGACCCGGGCCGCGGCCGTGTGCAGCACGCCGAAGCCGTTCCCCTCGGCCGAGACCGCGCCGATCTCCTTGGCGAGCGTGGCCGCCGCGGCCAGGATGCCCGGTGCAGCATCGGCGCCGACGATGACGAGCGGCGCCTTCGCCTCCTTGAGGATCTCGAGGAAGCTGTGCTCGCCGCGGGCGAGCGCCGCCAGCGAATCGGGGCCGGCGCCGATGTAGTGGCTCGGATAGGTCAGGTCGACCGGCTCGCCGATCACGCCCACCGCCAGGGGCGCCATGCGCCAGCGCTTGCGGATGCGCACGTTCAGCAGCGAGGCCTCGGTGCGCGGGTTGGCGTCGACGATCAGGATCGCGTCCGCCGCCTCGATGCCCGGGATGGTCGGGTTGAAGATGTAGGAGGCGCGGCCCAGCGCTGGGTCGAGGCCGGCATCGGTCTGGCGGCAGTCGAGGTTCGGCGAGCCGAGGCTCTTGATCAGCTCGCGGAGCGCGAAGATCTCCTCGACGCCCGCGAGGTCGCCGACGATCGCGCCGACGCGCTTGGGATCCGCGCCCTTCACCTTGGCGGCGATGGCCTGGAACGCCTCACCCCAGGAGGCGGGACGCAGGCGACCGTTCTCGCGCAGGTAGGGCCGGTCGAGGCGCTGCATGCGCAGCCCGTCAATGTGGTAGCGGGTCTTGTCGGAGATCCACTCCTCGTTGATCTCCTCGCTGATCCGCGGCTCGATCTGCATGACCTCGCGGCCGCGGGTGTCGATGCGGATCGAGGAGCCGACCGCGTCCATCACGTCGACCGACTCGGTCTTGTTCAGCTCCCAGGGCCGGACGTTGTAGCTCTGGGGACGGTGAACGAGGGCGCCCACCGGGCAGAGGTCGGCGACGTTGCCCTGGAGCTCCGAGGCCATCGACTGCTCGAGGTAGCTGGTGATCTCCATGTCCTCGCCGCGGCCGATGGCACCGAGGTCCGGCACGCCCGCCACCTCGGCGAGGAAGCGCACGCAGCGGGTGCAGTGGATGCAGCGGTTCATCGCGGTCCGCACCAGCGGGCCGATATGCTTCTCTTCGACCGCGCGCTTGTTCTCCGTGTAGCGGGTCGAATCGACTCCGTAGGCCATGGCCTGGTCCTGCAGGTCGCAGTGGCCGCCCTGGTCGCAGATCGGGCAGTCGAGCGGGTGGTTGATGAGGAGGAACTCCATCACCCCTTCCCGCGCCTTCTTGGTGCCCTGCGAGCGCGTCAGCACCTCCGGCGGCTCACCGTTCGGGCCGGGGCGGCAATCCTTCACCGCGTAGGCGCAGGAGGCCACCGGCTTCGGCGCGCCCTTCAGCTCGACGAGGCACATGCGGCAATTGCCGGCGATCGACAGGCGCTCGTGGAAGCAGAAGCGCGGGATTTCGGCCCCTGCGGCCTCGCAGGCCTGGAGCAGCGTGTAATCGGCGGGGACGTCGACCTCGGTGCCGTCGACGAGGATTTTTGTCATCGGATCGTCTCGTAAACTGGCCCAAACGCGCGAGGCCGGATCCCACCCACGCCCTCATCCTGAGGTGCGAGGCGCAGCCGAGCCTCGAAGGAGATGTCCAGCCCGCCTCGCGCTGTCCGGAGGCCTCCTTCGAGGCCCGCTGTCGCGGCCACCTCAGGATGAGGCTGTGGGTTGGACACCGGCATCGTGCTCCTACTCCGCGGCCATCGGCACAGGCTCGCTGTGCGGGTTGGCCGTGTAGCGGTCGATGCGCTTCTCGATCTCGGGGCGGAAGTGCCGGATCAGGCCCTGGATCGGCCAGGCCGCCGCGTCGCCCAGCGCGCAGATCGTGTGCCCCTCGATCTGCTTCGTGACCTCGAACAGCATGTCGATCTCGCGCTTCTGCGCGCGGCCCTCGGTCATGCGCTGCATGACCCGCCACATCCAGCCGGTGCCCTCGCGGCAGGGCGTGCACTGGCCGCAGGACTCGTGCTTGTAGAAGTACGAGATCCGGGTGATCGCCGCGACGATGTCGGTGGACTTGTCGAGCACGATCACCGCCGCGGTGCCGAGGCCGGAGCCCAGGTTGCGCAGGGTGTCGAAGTCCATCTTGGCGTCGACGATCTGCTCGGCCGGCACCAGCGGCACCGACGAGCCGCCCGGGATCGAGCACAACAGGTTGTCCCAGCCGCCGCGCATGCCGCCGCAATGGCGGTCGATGAGCTCACGGAAGGTGATGCCGAGCTCCTCCTCGACGTTGCACGGCTTGTTGACGTGCCCGGAGACGCAGAAGAGCTTGGTGCCGGTGTTGTTCTTGCCGCCGAGGCCGGCGAACCACGCGCCGCCCCGGCGCAGGATCGTGCCGGCGACCGCGATCGACTCGACGTTGTTCACGGTCGTGGGGCAGCCGTAGAGGCCCATATTGGCCGGGAACGGCGGCTTCAGCCGCGGCATGCCCTTCTTGCCCTCGAGGCTCTCAATGAGCGCCGTCTCCTCGCCGCAGATATAGGCGCCGGCGCCGTGGTGGACGTAGATGTCGAACGGGTAGTCGTGGACGTTCGACTGGCCGACGAGGCGGGCCGCGTAGGCCTCGTCCACGGCCTTCTGGAGGGCGTGCTTCTCGGCGACGTACTCACCGCGGATGTAGATGTAGCAGGCATGCGCGTTCATCGCGAAGCAGGCCAGCATGCAGCCCTCGATCAGGAGATGCGGGTCGTGCCGCATGATCTCCCGGTCCTTGCAGGTGCCCGGCTCCGACTCGTCGGCGTTGACCACGAGGTAGTGCGGGCGCCCGTCGGACTTCTTGGGCATGAACGACCATTTGAGGCCGGTGGGGAAGCCCGCGCCGCCGCGGCCGCGCAGGCCCGAGGCCTTCATCTCCTCGATGATCCAGTCGCGGCCCTGCTCCAGCAGGAACTTGGTCCCGTCCCACGCGCCGCGCTTCTTGGCGGCCTCCAGGCCCGGCGAGTGCAGGCCGTAGAGGTTGGTGAAGATGCGATCCTGATCCGACAGCATGTCAGGTCCTCACTGAGCCGGCGCCGACAGGGCCTTGGCCTGCCCCACCCAGTTCTCCCGGTCGATGCGACCCGGGAACGCGAGGTAGGTGCCGACCCAGGCGATCTCGTCGCGGGACCAGGCGGCGATCTGGTCGAAATGGTAGATGCCGAGCCCGTTCAGGCGCTGGCTGTTGCCCGGGCCGATGCCCTTGATGCGCGTCAGCTCGTCCGGCTTGCCGGCGCGGGCGGCCTCCAGCCCCGGCGGCCGCTTGCCCACGGCGTCGGCCTTCTGCTCGGGGCTCGCGTCCTTCGGCAGGGCCGCGAGCGCGCCGGCGATGCGCGCCTCCTCGGTCTCGGCCGCCACCTCGCTCTCGCTGGCGCCGGAGGCCTCCGGCTGCTGCGGGACGGCGTCGCGGTTCGGCACCGCCTGGTGGCCCTGCTCGCCGGCGGCGGGCTCGCCCTCGGCGACGCGCTTGGCCGGCGTGTCGAGCACGTCCGCGTCGCCCGGCCGGGCGGCGCCGTGCTTGGCGGTGGAGCGGCCGCGCTCGGCCGCGTCGGCGCGATCCTCGGGCTTCACCGGGCTCTCGCCGTTGGCGGCGCGCTGGGCCGGAGCGTCGCTCACGGGACGCTCGACCGGGCGGCCGGCGTCGGGCCGGGCCGGCTTCGGGTTCTCGGCGGCCTGCTGCGTGCTGGACGCGGCTTCACCGGTCTGGGCGGCCGGCTCCTCCGCCTTGCCGGCCTCCTCGAAGCGCTTGCGCCACGCGCCGACCCGCGAGCCGTCGAACAGCGTCGGGTCGGTGAGGGTGTTCACGGCGTCCTGGGGCTCGGACGAGACGCGCCCGGTCTGGGAGCCGACCTTCACGGGCCGGCCGGCGGCGAGGTCGTCCATCAGCTGGCCGAGGGACTCGGGCGTCAGGTCCTCGTAGTAATCCTGGTTGATCTGCACCATCGGCGCGTTGCAGCAGGCGCCGAGGCACTCGACCTCGAGCCACGAGAAGGTGCCGTCGGCCGAGACGTGGCCGGCCGGGCCCAGACGGGCCTGGAGCATCTCCTTGAGGCCCCGCGCGCCGCAGGAATCGCACGGGACCGTGCCGCAGACCTGGATCCAGAATCGGCCCACGGGCTCGAGGGCGAACATCGTGTAGAAGGTCGCGACCTCCAGCACGCGGATGTTCGGCATGCCGAGCTCGGCTGCCACCGCCTCGATGGCCGCCCGCGGCAGCCAGCCGCCGTTCTGCTCCTGCGCCCGCCACAGGAGCGAGATCACCGCCGAGGCCTGGCGGCCTTCCGGGTACTTGGCGATCTGGGTCTTGGCCCACTCGGCATTCTCCGGGGAGAACGCGAAGCTCTCGGGCTGCTCCGAGGCCGGGGCGAGTCTGCGGTTTGCCATCGCTTCTGTCTTACCGATCCACTTCGCCGAACACGATGTCGAGCGTGCCGAGCACGCAGGACACGTCGGCTAAGAGGTGCCCGCGGCACATCCAGTCCATCGCCTGCAGGTGCGCGAAGCCCGGCGCGCGGATCTTGCAGCGATACGGCTTGTTGGTCCCGTCGGACACCAGGTACACGCCGAACTCGCCCTTCGGCGCCTCGACCGCGGCATAGACCTCGCCCTCGGGCACGTGGAAGCCCTCGGTGTAGAGCTTGAAGTGGTGGATGAGCGCCTCCATCGAGCGCTTCATCTCCCGGCGCGGCGGCGGCGCGAACTTGCCGTCGACGGAGGCGATCGGCCCCTGGCCGGCGGGCTCGCGCAGCTTGGCGACGCACTGCTTCATGATGCGCACGGATTCGCGCATCTCCTCCATGCGGATCACCTGGCGATCGTAGGTGTCGCCGTTCTTCCCGACGGGGATGTCGAACTCCATCTCCTCGTAGCACTCGTAGGGCTGCGCCTTGCGCAGGTCCCACGGGATGCCGGAGCCGCGCACCATCACGCCCGAGAAGCCCCACTCCATCGCTTCGTCGACCGACACGATGCCGATATCGACGTTGCGCTGCTTGAAGATGCGGTTGGCCATGACGAGGTCGTCGAGGTCCTGGACGACCTGCAGGAACGGGTCGCAGAACGCGTCGATGTCGTCGATGAGCTTCGGCGGCAGGTCCTGGTGGACGCCGCCCGGCCGGAAGTAGTTGGCGTGGAGCCGGGCGCCGGAGGCCCGCTCGTAGAAGATCATCAGCTTCTCGCGCTCCTCGAAGCCCCAGAGCGGGGGCGTGAGGGCGCCGACGTCCATCGCCTGCGTGGTGACGTTGAGCAGATGCGACAGCAGGCGGCCGATCTCGCAGAACAGCACGCGGATCAGCTGCGCGCGGCGCGGCACCTCGATCCCGGCGAGCTTCTCGATCGCCAGGCAGAAGGCGTGCTCCTGGTTCATCGGCGACACGTAGTCGAGCCGGTCGAAATAGGGCGTCGCCTGCAGGTAGGTCTTGTACTCGATCAGCTTCTCGGTGCCGCGGTGGAGCAGCCCGATATGCGGGTCGACCCGCTCGACCACCTCGCCGTCGAGTTCCAGCACGAGGCGCAGCACGCCGTGCGCCGCCGGGTGCTGCGGGCCGAAGTTGATCGCGAAGTTGCGGATGTTGTGTTCGGTCACGGACGCTCTCCGCGGCTCAAGCCGACGTCTTCTCGTCGCCGGGGAGCACGTAGTCGGTGCCTTCCCACGGGGACAAGAAGTCGAAGTTCCGGAATTCCTGCGTCAGCTGCACCGGCTCGTAGACGACCCGCGCCTGGTCCTGGTCGTAGCGGACCTCGACGAAGCCGGTGAGCGGGAAGTCCTTGCGCAGGGGGTGCCCCTCGAAGCCGTAATCGGTGAGCAGGCGGCGCAGGTCGGGATGGCCCGAGAACAGGATCCCGTAGAGGTCGTAGGTCTCGCGCTCGTACCAGTTGGCCGCCGGGAAGACCTCGATCACCGAGGGGACCGGCGTCACCTCGTCGGTCTGCACCTTCACCCGGATGCGCAGGTTATGGCGCAGGGAGAGCAGGTGATAGACCACGTCGAAGCGCTTCTCGCGCTGCGGATAGTCCACGCCGCATATGTCGATGAAGTTGCGGAACGCGCAGGCCGGATCGTCGCGCAGGTAGGTCAGCGCGTAGACGATGTCGGAGGCCTGGACCACCAGCGTCAGCTCGCCGAACGCGACGGTGTGGGACACGACCGCTGGCCCGAGGGCGCCGAGGACGCGCTCGGCCAGGGCCGAGACGGCGTCGTCGCCGTAGGCCGGCTGGGTGTGGGGCAGGATCGAGATGCCGTTCGTCATGGCCGCTCCTCAGCGCTCGATCGTGCCGGTCCGGCGGATCTTCTTCTGCAGCAGCAGCACGCCGTAGAGCAGCGCCTCGGCGGTGGGCGGGCAGCCGGGCACGTAGATGTCCACCGGCACCACCCGGTCGCAGCCGCGCACAACCGAGTAGGAATAGTGGTAGTAGCCGCCGCCGTTGGCGCAGGAGCCCATGGAGATGACGTAGCGCGGCTCCGGCATCTGGTCGTAGACCTTGCGCAAAGCCGGGGCCATCTTGTTGGTGAGCGTGCCGGCGACGATCATCACGTCGGACTGGCGCGGCGAGCCGCGGGGTGCGAAGCCGAATCGCTCGCAATCGTAGCGCGGCATCGACATCTGCATCATCTCGACCGCGCAGCAGGCGAGACCGAAGGTCATCCACATAAGCGAGCCCGTGCGGGCCCAGTTGATCAGCTCGTCCGTGGTGGTGAGCAGGAAGCCCCGGTCGGCCAGCTCGTCGCTGATCGACAGGAAGGTCGGGTCGTCCGCGCCGATCGGGCGGCCTGTGTTGGGATCGATGATCCCCTTCGGCTGGGGCGCGATCGCGGGGGCGCGGTTGGTGTCGGTGATCAGGGCCATCGGCGACTCAAGAATTCGGTGCGGGCGGCGAGCGGCGGGAGATCAATCCCATTCGAGGGCGCCCTTGCGCCACTCGTAGACGAAACCGACGGTCAGCACGCCCAGGAAGACGATCATCGACCAGAAGCCGAACCAGCCCAGGTCCCCGAAGGTGATCGCCCAGGGGAAGAGGAACGCGACCTCGAGGTCGAAGATGATGAACAGGATGGCGACGAGGTAGAAGCGCACGTCGAACTTCATGCGGGCGTCGTCGAACGCGTTGAAGCCGCACTCGTAGGCCGAGAGCTTCTCCGGATCGGGGCTCTTGAAGGCCACCAGGAACGGCACGACTAGGAGCGCCGTGGCGATGAACAGCGCCACGCCGATGAACACGATGAGCGGCAGGTAATCCGCCAACAATCCGGTCATGCCAGGGCCTCGCGAGACGAGTGAAACCGCGGTGCGACGCCGACCCGGATCCGCCCGTGGAATTGTTCTTATGCCAGGATGCGCGCGGCCGGAGGCTTAGTCGAGCCGCCGGCCCGTGACAATGGCTTGTCGCGTCGCACAAAGCGCGCTGTCAGCCATCCTGTCGGTCGTCCTGTCGGTCATGTCCGAGATGGGCTTGCGCGGCGCCGGCGCAACACGACGGAAGCGCGCAGGCCCGAGTCGGGGGGCTGGTATGCCTGCGGCGGCGGTCGCGGATCGAGGCGGATGCGAATCCGTGCGGGACGCGCTTGACAGGGCACCGGGCGCCCCATAAACCCCGCCCCGTCGCCGGGCGAAACGCCCCTTCGAAGCGACCACGCCGTGCGGGCGTAGCTCAGTTGGTTAGAGTGCCGGCCTGTCACGCCGGAGGTCGCGGGTTCGAGCCCCGTCGCCCGCGCCACGTCCCCCCGATATCACCATCAGAAGTCGTCTCGCGGTGCACCGTGCCGACGCGCAGTCGCGCGTGCCCGAGCGGGACGGGTGATGGCTCGGCCGTGCGGTCAGGCCACCTTCGACGATTCGGGGGCAGGACTCGGCGGAGCGACCGCGCCCGGCCGCGTCCCGCGCAGGCTGAGGGCGATTCCCGTCAGGATCAGGCCTCCCCCGGCCAGGATGTCGGCGCTCAGCGGTTCGCCCAGGACGAGATGCGTGCTCAGGATGCCGGCCACCGGCACCAGCAGGGCGAAGGGCGTCACGGCAGCCGCCGGGTAACGGGTCAGGAGCCCGTTCCAGAGGCCGAAGGCGAGGAGCGTCGTCGGGTAGGCCTGGAACGCGACCGATCCGATCGCCCCCCAGCTCGGATGCGCCAGCGCCGTGAGCGCCCCGGGCCCCTCGACGATCAGCGACAGGATCAGCAGGGGCGGCGTGGTGGCGAGGCTGCTCCAGACCATCAGCGCCAGCCGGTCGACCCGGCCGATCCGCTTCGCGACGACGTTCGCGCTGGCCCAGGACAGGGCCGCGCCGACGACGAGGATCAGCGGGCCGAGCGGGGCGCCCCCGCCCCGCCCGAGCGCCACCGCGGCGACGCCGAGGAGCGCGATGCTGCCGCCCAGGATCTGCCGTCGGCGCGGGCGTTCCCCCTGCAGCGCCCAGGCGAGCGCCACGGTGAACGGGACCTGGACCTGGATCAGGAGCGACGACAGCCCGGCCGGCATGCCGAGGCGGATCGCCGTCATGAGCAGCCCGAACTGGCCGACCCCGAGGGCGAGGCCGAACCCCGCCACCAGGACGACGGGGGCCCGGGGCGGCCGGATCACCAGCGCCGCCGGCAGCGCCGCGAAGCCGAAGCGCAGGGCGCACAGCATCAGCGGCGGCACCGTCTCCAGGCCGACCTTGATGGCCACGAAGGCCAGCCCGAGGATCGTGACCACCAGGATTGCGGCGAGCCCGTCGCGCAGCGTCATGCGCGCACCCTACGCCGCACGCCGCCGCGTCACCACCGCATCACCACGGCCGCACGGCCGCCCGAGCGTGGCGTCGCTCGTCGCGCCGGCCGACCAGCAGGTGGATCGCGTCGCCCGTGCCGGGCACGCAGGCATCGGCCACGTCCTGCCGCGTCAGGCCGATATCCTTCAGTTCCCGGTCCGACAGGGTCGACAGCCGCTGGAGCACGCGACGGTTCATCGCCGCCCGCGACAGGCCCGCGCGCACCTCGGCGGCGACCGTCAGCACGGGCCCGACCATCCGGGCGAGCCATCCGCCGCGCGATCTGATCCGGGATCCGATCCGGGTTTCCAGGGCGGCGGTCTCTGTCAGGCACTGAGTCATGGATCCCCTCCTCCATCGTTCCGGGGCGTCGCGATCCTGGCGGGCGGGGGCTGGCGGCGACAGGAACACTTCGGTACGGTTCGGAAGAATTGTCCGGACGAAAGAGCAGTACGGATGGCGGTCGCAGTCAGAAGCTCAGGGACGCGCGTCGAGGCCGTGGTCTGCGAGATTCGCGAGCGGATCGCGGCGCGGCGGCTGGTCCCGGGCGTGCGGATCCCCTCGGTCCGGGCCTTCGCGGAGACGATGGGCGTCTCGAAATCCACCGTCGTGGAGGCCTACGAGCGCCTCGCCGCCGAGGGCGCCGTGGTGCCGCGGCCGGGCTCGGGCTTCTACGTCGCCGGCAAGACCCGGCCGCTCTCGCTCCAGGCGATGGGGCCGCGGCTCGACCGGATCGTCGACCCGCTCTGGATCACCCGGCAGGCGCAGCAGGCCGGCTCCGACCAGCTGAAGCCCGGGGCCGGCTGGCTGCCCGATTCCTGGATGCCCCACGAGGCGATCCGCCGGGGCCTGCGCCGGGTGGCCCGGGCCGACCTCGCCGAGATGACCAACTATGACCGGCCCCTGGGCTACGAGCCCCTGCGCCACCAGATCGCCCGCAAGGTCGGCGAGAAGGGCGTCGGCGCCGAGCCCGACCAGATCGTGCTGGTCGAATCGGCCACGCAGGCGCTGGACCTCGTCTGCCGGTTCCTGCTCCAGCCCGGCGACACCGTGCTGGTCGACGATCCCTGCTACTTCAACTTCCTGGCGCTGCTGCGCGCGCAGCGCGTGGCGGTGGTCGGCGTGCCGATCACGCCGGAGGGGCCGGACCTGCAGGCGCTCGCGACCCTGCTGGAGCAGCACCGGCCGCGCTTCTACCTGACCAACGCCGCCCTCCAGAACCCGACCGGGGCGAGCCTCGCGCCGACCGTGGCGCACCGGCTCCTCAAGCTGTGCGAGGCGCACGACACGCTCATCGTCGAGGACGAGATCTTCGGCGACCTCGAGCCCGAGGCCGCCCCTCGGCTCGCCGGCTTCGACGGACTGGAGCGCGTGATCCAGATCGGCAGCTTCTCCAAGACCCTGTCGGCGGCCGCGCGCTGCGGCTGGATCGCGCTCCGGGCCGACTGGGTCGAGCCGCTGGTCGATCTCAAGCTCGCCCTCAGCCTCGGCAACGGCCACATCACGGCCGCGCTGGTGCACGCGCTGATCACCGAGGGCGCCTACCGGCGGCACCTCGCCGAGACCCGCCGCCGGCTCGCCGGCGCGCTGGTGCAGGCCTCCGCGGAGCTGCGCGCCTGCGGCCTCGAGACCTGGGCGCAGCCCCGGGGCGGCTTCTTCCTGTGGATGCGGCTGCCCGACGGGCGCGACGGGGCCGACGTCGCCCGCCGCGCGCTGGCCCGCGGCATGGTGCTGGCGCCCGGGACCTCGTTCAGCCTGTCGGATACGTGGAACGGCTACATGCGCTTCAACGTGGCCCACTGCGCCGATCCGCGGATCCGGCCGATCCTCCGGGAGGCGCTGGGCTGAGGGGCCCGGTCAGGCCGGCAGCCGCAGCTCCGCCCGCAGGCCGCCGAGATCCGACCGCCCGAGGCTCAGGCCGCCGCCGTACAGCTCGGCGAGCTCCAGGGTGATCGGCAGCCCGAAGCCGTGGCCCGGCACGCCCTCGTCGAGGCGCCGGCCCCGGGCCATGACGGCGGAGGCCGCCGCCGGGTCGAGGCCGGGTCCGTCATCCTCCACGACTACGGCCACCGCGCCGTCGCGCGCCGCCGCCGAGACCCGCACGCGGCCGCGGCACCAGCGGCAGGCATTGTCCACGAGGTTGCCGAGCATCTCGTCGAGATCCTGGCCCTCGCAGGAGACCGACAGGGTCTCCGGGACGTCGAGGTCGATCGCCGCGCCCTTCTCGGCGTGGATCCGCGTCAGCGCCGCGCGCAGGTCCGACAGCCGGGGCGCCAGGGCCGTGCGGCCCCGGGCCGAACCCGCCAGGGCCGCGGCCCGGGCGCGCCGGAGGTGATGGCGCACCCGCCGGTCCATGTCGTCCACCTGCCGGCGCAGGGCGCCGTCCGGGTCGCGGGCCGGCTCCGCGAGGGCCATCGACAGGGTGGCGAGCGGCGTCTTGAGGGCGTGGGCGAGGTTGGCGACGTGGCCGCGGGCGCGTTCCAGGTTCTGCGCGTTCTGGTCGAGGAGCGCGTTGAGTTCCGCCACCATCGGCGCGATCTCGGCCGGCTGGTCCGCCGGCACGCGCTCGTGCCGCCCCGCCCGGACCGACGCGAGGTCCGCGCGCAGGCGCGTCAGCGGCGCGAGGCCCAGGCGCACCTGGAAGGCCAGGCCCGCGAGCAGGCACAGGCCGAGGATGCCGAGCGCCAGGGTGAGGCTCGTCAGCGCCTCGCGCAGCGGCCCGCGCAGCTCCCCCTCCGGCGCCGCCACCACGATCGTCGCCGGCTCGGGCCCGGGCACGGCCAGCACGCGGGCGACGAGGGGCTCGCCGCGCGGCCCCGTGCCCGAGGCCGGGTGCGGCCGGCCCGGATCGTCGTCCGGTCCGGGATCGGACAGGCGGATGTCCCCGCCCCGCAAGGAGCCGGAGCGGATCGTCTCGGCGCCGCGGCGCACCTCCCAGGCCCAGCCGGGGCCGGGCCGGTCGAAGGGCGGCGCGTCGAGCCCCTGCGGGAGGATCCCGGCCTCGAGCCCGGCCCGCAGGGCGACGATCTGCGCGTCGAGCCGGCCGTCGAGCTGCCCGCGCACGAAGCGGTGCAGGATCACCCCGATGGCGAGGCCCGCCACCACCAGGGCCGCCAGCACCAGCACCAGGGCCGACGCGAGCAGTCGTGTGCGGAGCGAGCGGCGCCGCGCCGTCGCCGCCATCAGGCGGGCTCCGCGTGCAGGCGGTAGCCGTGGCCGCGCACGCTCTCGATCCGCGCGGGCGCGATCTTCCGGCGCAGGCGCGTGATGATCACCTCGACGGAGTTCGAATCGACGTCGGCGTCGCCCTCGTAGACCCGCTCGATCAGGTGCGGGCGCGGCACCACGGTCTCGCGGTTCAGCATCAGGCAGGACAGGACCCGCCATTCCAGGCCGGTGAGCTTGAGCGGCAGGCCCTCGTGCTCGAAGGCGCCGAGACCCGGATCGAAGCTGAGGGGACCGCAGGTGATCCGGCTCGCGCCCCCGCCCTGGGACCGGCGCACGAGGGCGCGGAGGCGGATCACCAACTCCTCCACGCGCACCGGCTTCACGAGATAGTCGTCCGCCCCCGCCTTGAAGGCCGCGACCTTGTCGCTCCAGCCGTCCCGGGCGGTGAGCACCAGCACCGGCAGGGTCCGGCCGGCCCCGCGCCAGGCCCGCAGCACCGAGACGCCGTCGCCCTTCGGCAGGCCGAGATCCAGCACGACGGCGTCGTAGCCCTCGGTCTCGCCGAGATGCTGGGCGTCCTCGCCGGTGGCGGCATGGTCGAGCACGAAGTTCTCGGCGCGCAGGACCTTGGCGACCTCCGCCGCGAGGGCGGCGTCGTCCTCCACCAGCAGGATCTTCACCGGTCTCACCTCCCCGTCTGGACCGCGGCGGCCGGCCGGTTTCGCCCGCTGCCGCCGGCACTTAGGGCCGTGGTCTCACGTCGGCTCCCGGGACGGCCGCCCGGGCGCCGACCTGTCGGCCCGCATCAACGCCCGCTGCCAAGCCTCTGAACCCGCACGGGTTCCACACGGAGCGCTCTAGGGCGGCGCGTTTAACCGGGCCTGAACCGCGCGGTTCAGACCGGATTGCCGGCGCCTCCCTAGGAAGGGGCATCGGATCGAGCCGATCCGGACCCTTCAGAGGATGAGATCATGAGCGACGACAAGACCATCGACGGGACCGCGCGGGAAGTCCGCGAGACCGAGGCCGCCAAGCCGGCGCCGCGGGCGGTGCCGCGGCGGACCTGGGTGGTGGGCGCGGTGGCGCTGCCGCTGGCCCTGGGCGCCGTCGGCCTGTCCCTGGCGCAGGGAACGCCGTTCCAGCCGACGCCGGTCGCGCCGGTGGCGATCCAGGCCCTGGCCCCCTCCGGCGCGACCGCTATCAAGGGTGAGGTCGCGGAGATCTTCGGCAACAAGTTCGTGGTGCAGGACGGGACCGGGCGGGCCCTCGTGGAGACGGGCCGCGAGGGCGAGGACGGCGGCCTCGTCGCCAAGGGCGAGACCGTGACGGTGCAGGGTCGCTTCGAGACCGGCTTCCTGCGCGCCCGGGTCCTGACCCACGGGGACGGGCGCACGCTGCTGCTCGGGCCGGCCGGCGGCCCTCCGACCGGCAGCCTGGACTGGGCCAAGGACCGGCTCGGTCTCGGGCCGAAGCCCGACATGGCCGCCCTGACCGCCTCGCTCCAGGCGGCGGGCTACGGCGACGTGCGGGTCACGGGCCGCGGGCCGCGCCATTTCGAGGTGGCCGCGAAGGACCGGGACGGCCGCGAGCACCAGCTCCATGTCGGCTTCGACGGCCAGGTGCGGGAGCGCCCGGCGCCGGGGCTGCCGCCGCTCTGAGCCGGGCCCGGGCGGGCCCGCGTGCAACCCTTCCGCGCCTGCCGCGTCCTCCTGTCTCTCGCCGGACAGGAGGTGCGCGCCGTGGAGCCGATGAAGCCGATGGAACCCATGAAGCCCATGGAGCCGATGAAACTGATGAAGGGCGCGGAGCCCTGGTGGCCGAAGGATCTCGGCGAGCCCGCGACCAGCGGCGCGCAGAACGGGATGAGGTACGCGTTCTTCCCGGACAAGCGCCGCCTCCTCGTCGACCGCGACGGGCAGGTCTCAACCTACGACAGCGGCGACCACCGGATCGGCGGCGTCGCGCAGGCGGACGGGGCGGCCAAGACCCTGACCTTCACCGGCCAGGACGGCGAGGTCGACCTGGGCTCCCTGAAGAAGCTCGACTGAGCCCGGCGTGGACAGGCCGGGACGGCGCGCTTAAGCCCGGCCCGACCATGCGAGCCGTCCCGCCAGACCCCGCGATGCCATGCGCGCGCTGATCGACCTCGTCCGCGCCATGCGGTCGGCCGACCGGCGCCGGCTCGCCCTGATCGCCCTCGGCCTCGCGGCGGCGGCGCTGCTGGAGGTGGTGGGCGTCGCCTCGGTGATCCCGTTCCTGACGCTGGTCGGGGACCCGTCGGCGGCGACCCGGATCCCCTACCTGGCCCAGGCCCGGAGCGCCCTCGGACTGACCGACGAGCGCGGCTTCCTGCTGGTGACCGGCGGCGCGGCGCTCGCGGCGATCCTCGTCACCGCGCTGGTGAATGCCGGGCTGACCTACGCGCAGCTCCGGTTCACGCACCTGGCCGGCTACAGCCTCAGCCGGCGGCTGCTGTTCCGCTACCTCGACCGGGAGCGGCTGTTCTTCGCGAAGGCCAACAGCGCCGAGCTCGCCAAGAACGTGCTGTCCGAGACCGACCGGCTGGTCATCGGCGCGCTGACGCCCGCCACGGTGCTCGCCTCGCGGGCGAGCTCGGCGCTCGCGGTGATCGCCTTCCTGCTGGCCTACGCGCCGCAGCTCGCGCTGATCCTGGGGGGCGGTTTCGGCGGCCTCTATGTCGGGATCTACCTCGTGATGCGCGCCCGGCTGGCGCGGCTGGGCGGCCGCACCGTCGCCGACAACGAGGCCCGCTTCCGGATCGTGCAGGAGACCTTCGGGGCGCTCACCGAGCTGAAGCTCTACGGGCGCGCGGAGGCGTTCGCGTCGCGGTTCGACGCTCCGGCCCGGGCCTACGCCCTCGCCACCGCGGCGAGCCAGCTCACCGGCCAGATGCCGCGATTCGTCATCGAGGCCCTGGCGTTCGGCGGGGTGATCGTGGTGGTGCTGTTCGCGCTCGCCCAGGGGCTCGACGTCGCCGGGATCCTGCCGCTGCTCGGCCTGTTCGCCTTCGCGGGCTACCGCATGCTGCCGGCCTTCCAGAACATCTTCACCTCGGTGGCGCTGATGCGCTTCACCCTGCCGGCGGTGCGGGTCATCGTCGACGAGCTCGCCGACGAGCGCGAGCCCCGACCCCGCACCGCGGAGCGGCTGCCCTTCGCGCGGGCGATCCGGCTCGAGGGCCTCGGCTTCGACTACGGCACCGGCCGTCCGGCCCTCGCCGGGATCGACCTGACGATCCCGGTCAACGCCACGATCGGCCTTGCCGGGCGCACCGGCTCGGGCAAGTCGACGCTCGCAGGCCTGATCCTCGGCGTGCTGGGCCCGACCGCCGGACGGATCACCGTGGACGGTCGGCCCCTCGATGCCGGCACCCTGCCCGCGTGGCAGAACCGGATCGGCTACGTCCCGCAGGAGGTGTTCCTGGTGGACGGGACCGTGGCGGAGAACATCGCGCTCGGCCTCGACGCGCCGGACCTCGCCGCCGTCGAGCGGGCGGCGCGGCTCGCCGGCGCCCACGACTTCGTCGCCGCCCTGCCGCACGGCTACGCCGAGCGGGTCGGCGAGCGCGGGGCGCGGCTGTCCGGAGGCCAGCGCCAGCGCGTCGGCATCGCCCGGGCCCTCTACCACGACCCGGACGTCATCGTCTTCGACGAAGCGACCTCGGCCCTCGACGACGAGACGCAGGCGGCCGTGATGCGGGCGCTGCGCGCCCTCTCGGGCCGGCGGACGCTGATCCTGATCGCCCACCGCCTCTCGACCCTGGAGGGCGCCGACGCGGTCCACGTCCTGGAGGCCGGCCGGATCGTCGCTTCCGGGCCGCCCGAGACGGTCCTGCCGGGGCTCGGCACGGCGGCCTGAGCAACCGCGCGCCGGGGCCTTGCGTCCGCCCCCGCCTCCGTTACCTCGGCTCACCGAGGCAGACCGGGAGAGCACCGTGACCACGCGCATCGAGCTGACCGCATCGGACGGCACTACCGCGACGCTCGCGACCGACGGGGCCGAGCCGGTCTCGTGGCGGGTCGGCGGGACCGAGTATCTCTGGAGCGGCGATCCCGAGCACTGGAACCGCCACGCACCCTGGCTCTTCCCGGTGGTCGGCGCCTCGGCGGGCGGGCACGTGACGGTCGGGTCCGAGCACTACCCGATGGCCCAGCACGGCTTCGCCCGGGACCTGCCCTTCGCGGTGGTCGACCGGAGCGCCGACGCGGTGACCCTGCGCCTGACCGACGGGCCCGAGACGCGGGCGCACTACCCGTTCGCGTTCCGGCTCGACATCGCCGCGCGGGTCCGCCCGGCGGGGCTCGACCTCGACGTGACCGTCGCCAATCCCGGCGCCGTCCCCCTGCCCTACGCCCTCGGCTTCCACCCGGCCTTCCCGTGGCCCTTCGCGGGCGGCACCCGCGCCCGCGACGGCGGCTACGCGGTCGCCTTCGAGGAGGCGGAGCGGCCCCTCGCCCCCCAGGTCGGCCCGGGCGGCCTGCTGCTGCGCGACGAGCAGCCGATCCCCCTCGCCGGGGACACGCTGCCCCTCGATCCGGCGCTCTTCACCGAGGCCTTCGTGTTCCGGAATGCCCGCAGCCGCTGGATGCGCTTCACCGGCCCGGGACGATCGATCCGCATGGAGATGGCGGATTTCCCCCATCTGGCGGTCTGGACCAAGCCGACCGCACCCTTCCTATCGCTTGAGTGCTGGACCGGCTACGCCGACTGGTCGGACTTCGCGGGCGACCTCGCCGCGCGCGATTCGCAGCGCCTGCTCGCCCCGGGCGCCGCGGCGCGCCACGGCGTCCGCCTGACGCTGGAGACCTAGCCCTTGCGGATCTGGGTGGCGCGGCCCGAGCCGGGAGCGACGCGGACCGGGGCGGCCCTGGCCGAACTCGGCCACGCGCCGCTCGTGGCGCCGGTCCTGGCCGTGCGGCCGACCGCGGCGGCCCCGCCTATGGGACCCTTCGCCGCGCTGCTGCTGACCAGCGCCAACGCGGTTCCGGCGATCCGCGACGCGCCGGCCCTGCGCGGCCTCCCGGTCTTCGCCGTCGGCGCTCGGACGGCCGCCCTGGCCCGCGCGGCCGGTCTCGGCCCCGTCCGGGAGGGGCCGGGCGACGCCGCGGGCCTCGCCGCCCTGGTGGCGGCGACGCTGCCGCCCGGCCAGCCGCTCCTCCACGCGACGGGCGCCGAGCGCAAGCCGGAACCGGCGGCGACGCTCACGGCCGCCGGATTCCGGGTCACGGCCTTCGTGGCGTACCGGGCCGAGGCGCTGGACCGCCTGCCGCCGGCGGTCGGCCGCGAACTCGCCGAGAACCGCCTCGAGGCGGCCCTTCACTATTCCCGGCGCAGCGCCGCCGTCGCCCTTGCCCTCGCGGATGGATCGGAGCACGGCGGAGCTTTCCGCCGGCTGAGGCATTACTGCCTATCGCCGGATGTTGCGGCACCCCTGGAAGCGGCCGGTGTTCCGGTCCATTTCGTCGCGGCACGCCCGCGCGAAGCGGACCTGCTCGACGCCCTGGCAGGGCGACCGGGCTAACCGCGCGGTGACAGGGAGGCCGGGCCGCCGTATCTCGCCCTCGCGCCCGGCGCCGCCGCGGTGCTAGGGGGGCGCGGCGACGCCGAAGAGTTGGAGGACTTGCCCGTGACGCCACCACCCAGCGACGCCGACAAGCCCGGCCCCGGCGGCCGGAAGCCGGACGCCGCGCCCGGCAAGCCCGGGCAGTCCAGCCCGCCCGGTGGCGCGTCCCGACCGGCCGCGACGTCGGCGTCCACAGCCTCCACGTCGGCCTCGACGTCCGCTTCCACGTCGGCCTCGATGTCGGCCTCCACCTCTTCCACCGCCGCCGGCGGCGTGCGGGGGCCGCAGGGATCCGCGTCCGGAACGCCGCCCAGGCCGGCGACCGACCCGGTCGTGACCGCCAAGCCCGGCACGACCGATCCGAAGGCCGACGCCGGCAAGCCGGTCTCCGGGACCGACGGCCTGAAGCCGTCGACCGGCCCGGCCGCCCAGTCGGCCGGTGCGAAGCCCGATCCCGTGACGGCGGGCGCCGCGTCGTCGGCCTCCGACGGCAGGACCGGAGCGTCCGCCTCGTCGTCGACGGCCTCCACCGCCGCGTCCGGGACGTCCGGCGCGAAGATCGATCCGAAGGCCGCGCAGCCCGGAGCCGGAACGCAGGGCGGTCCCCGTCCGGGCGGACCCGCACCCGGCGCCGCGGGCCCGGCGGCGGCCAGCGCGGTGACGGCCGGCCCGATCATCGACCTGAAGGCCAAGCGCATCCCGGATCCGCCGGCCGCCGGCAAGGAGCCGGGCAAGGACGCTTCCAAGGACGCTTCCAGGGATACTTCCAAGGACGCCTCCAGGGACGGCAAGGAGCCGCCGAAGGGCCCGATCCCCGCGGTGGCCGCCGTCGATCCCAGCAGGAGCGCCGCCGCGCCCACCGGCCGGGCCCGGGCCGGGTTCGGCTCGCTCGCGGCCGCGGGGCTGCTCGGCGGCGTGATCGGCGCCGGCCTGCTGTTCGGCGCCGAGAAGGCCGGGATCGGTCCCGACCCGCGCCTGAGCGCCCTGGACCAGAGGCTCTCCAGCCAGCTCGCGTCCCTCGACAAGCGTCTCGACGGGCTGGCCCCGCGCGACGCCGTGACGGCGCTCGACAAGCGCGTCGCCGCCGCCGAGGCGAGCGCCAAGCAGGCCCTGGACAAGTCCGGTGCGGCGCCCACGTCCACCGCCGACGGGCAAGCGGCCGGTCAGGCCTCCGGTCAGGCCCCCGCCGTGCCGCCGGATCTCGTCGCCCGCCTCGACAGCCTCGACCAGCGCGTCGCGGCCCTGCAGGAGGAGCCGGGTCAGGAGCCCGGTCGCGACCAGCCGGCCGATTCGAAGCTCGGCGTGGTCCAGGACAACGCGAAGCAGATCGCCGACCTCGAGACCCGCCTGAAGGCGGTGGAGGATGGCGGCGCCAACAAGGGCGCGGCCGAGGAGGCCGCCCGGAAGGTCGCGGCGCTGCAGAGCGAGGTGGAGCAGAAGACCAAGGCGAACGCCGAGGCCGACGCGGCCCTGGGGCAGCGCCTCGACGCGCTGCAGCAGGCCGTCGACGCGCGGGTGAAGGCCGCGACCGAGGCGGTCCAGGCGGCGACCCAGGCGAGCCGCACCGCCGCCGAGGCCGGACAGGCCCAGGCCGCGGAGGCCGCGAAGGCGGTCGACCGGCGGCTGCAGGAGCAGGCCGACCAGATCGCCGCCCTGGACAAGAGCGTCGCGCAGCGCGCCGAGGCCAGCACCGTCCAGGCGGCGCTCCGGGTCGTCGTCGCCGACCGCGTGGCGGCCGCCCTGGAATCCGGGACGAGCTACGCCGAGCCGCTCGCGACCCTGCGCAAGCTCGATCCGGGGACCGACGCGCAGGCCAAGGCCCTGGCGCCCTTCGCCGACGGCGGTGCTCCCTCGGCGGGGGATCTTGCCGACACGTTCCGGCCGATCGCCGAGCGGATCGCGGCCAAGCGGCAGGCGCAGCGGGCCAAGAGCGCGGCCGAGACCGGCGATTTCCGCACCAAGCTCCTCAGCATGGCCGACGGTCTCGTGCAGATCCGCAAGGCGGACGCACCCGCTCCCGAGGCCGCGGACGATCCGGAGAGCAAGGTCCAGGCGGCCCTCGACCGCGGCGACCTGCCGGCGGCCTCGGCGGCCTTCGCGGCGCTCCCGGCCGAGGCCCGGGAGCAGGCCGGGGATTTCGGCGCCAAGCTCAAGGCGCGGGCCGAGGCCGAGCAGGCCGTGCGCGCGCTGCTCGACGGCGCCTTCAAGGCTCTGCCGGTCGGCGCCGCCCAGCCGGCCCAGGCAGCCCCCGGGCGCTAGGCCGGTGAGGGCCCCGATCCGCGCGCTGCGCGGCCGCACCATCTCCGAGCGGGCGCGCAGGCGCCCCGCTCCTCCCGCACCCCGCGACGGCCGCCAGCCGGCCGCCGACAGGAGATACTGACCCCATGTGGCGCGCCCTCGCCTTCCTGGCCCTGCTCGCACTCGCCGCCTTCGGGGCGGTCTGGATCGCCGACAGGCCCGGCACCGTCACCGTCGTCTGGAACGGCTACCAGATCGGCACCAGCCTCGCGGTCGCCCTCGTCGGCGTGATCGCGGCGGCGATCGTCCTGGGCGTCCTCTGGGCGATCGTGCGCGGTGTCATCGGCCTGCCCGAGGCCCTGGTCCGCGGCTCGGCCGAGCGGCGCCGGGCCAAGGGCCTCTCGGCCCTCTCCCGCGGCATGGTGGCGGTGGGCTCGGGCGATCCCCTGGCGGCCCGCCGCTTCGCGGGCGACGCCGAGCGGCTCCTCGGTACCGAGCCGCTGACCCTGCTGCTGAAGGCGCAGGCGGCGCAGATCTCCGGCGACCGGGACGCGGCCGAGAGCGCCTTCCAGCGCATGGTCGACGATCCCGAGACCCGGGTCCTGGGCCTGCGCGGCCTGTTCGTCGAGGCCCGGCGCCGCGAGGACGAGACGGCCGCCCGCGCCTACGCCACCGAGGCCGCCCGCCTCGCCCCGAGCGTGACCTGGGCCAACGAGGCCCTTCTGGAGGCGCAGAGCGCCGACGGCGACTGGGCGGCCGCCCTGGAGACGATCGAGCGCCGCTCGTCCCTCGGACTGATCGACAAGGCCGCGGCCCGACGCCAGCGGGCGGTGCTCCTCACCGCCATCGCTGGCGAGCGCGAGGCCGGCGAGCCGGAAATCGCCACGGAGCGGGCCCTGCAGGCGGTCAAGCTCGCTCCCGACCTCGTGCCGGCGGCCTGCATCGCCGGCCGCCTCCTCGCCCGTCGCGGCGACGTCAAGAAGGCCGCCCGGATCGTCGAGGCGGCCTGGAAGGCCAATCCCCATCCCGACCTCGCGAAGGTCTATCTGGGCCTGCGTCCCGGCGATTCGGTCCGCGACCGCCTCGCCCGCGCCGAAGTCCTGGCGAAGCTGTCGGTCTGGGACCCCGAATCCCGCCTCGCCCTGGGCCAGGCCGCCCTCGACGCGCGGGACTACAAGCGGGCCCGCGAGGCCGTGAAGCCCCTGCTCTCCGACCGTCCGACCGCCCGGGCCTGCCTGATGATGGCGGCCATCGAGGAGGCCGAGCACGGGGCCGCCTCCGGTCAGGCCCGCGAGTGGCTGGCCCGGGCCGCCCGCGCCCCGCGCGACCGCGTGTGGATCGCCGACGGCATCGCCACCGATACCTGGGCGCCGGTCTCGCCGGTGACCGGGCGCCTCGACGCCTTCGCGTGGCGCGAGCCCCCGAACACGCTCGGTGCCGCGTCCGCGGTGGAGCCGGAGGCGGATGCCGCCGGCACGGCCCTCGTGCCGGCGGCCCCGAACGCCGCGGCGCCGGGCGCCAGACCGCTCGCCTCATCGGTCCCCGTGTTGCCTCCGACCGTGTCCCCCGCCGCCGCGACTGCTCCGGTCCCGTCGCCGACACCCGCGTCGACCTCCGCGTCGGCCCAGGCCGCGTCGTCGCCCTCGGTCGCGTCCGCGGCGTCGACCTCCACCGGCCCGATCCCGACCGTCCTTCCGGCGAAGGCGGGCGCCTCGAAGGCGGCCGGTGCCGACCCGGTCTCGGCCGGGATGGCGTCCGCGGCGTTGCCGCCTTCCGGCTCGGGTGAGCGGCCGGTTCGTCGGATCGGGTGACCGGTTTCACGCCGCGCCGGCCGTCCGAGCGCGAGATGACAGGAGCGCCGCGGGGTCACGGACACGCCGGGGCGTTCGACTATTGCAAGTTGAATGAGCCGGCGCGCCGTGTAGCTTGTCGTGAGCTGCCGACCGAGGATCCGATCATCCCCCAGCCCGCTCACAGCCCGCGCGCGCCGTCGATCCGGTCGGATCGGAGGGGCGTCCCGCGTCGCCGGGTGCGCCCGTGACCGTCCTCGAGGAGGACGGCGAGCCGCGGCGGCAGGTCGGGGCCCTGCCGTTCCGGCACGGGCGGGACGGCAAGACCAAGATCCTGCTGGTGACCTCCCGGGAGAGCCGCCGCTGGGTCATCCCCAAGGGATGGCCGATGAAGGGTCGCAAGCCGTTCGAGGCGGCCGCGCGGGAGGCCTACGAGGAGGCCGGCCTGCGCGGTGCGGTCGGCAAGCGGCCGATCGGGCTGTACCTCTACCAGAAGCGTCTGAGGAACCTCGACACCGTCCTGTGCCAGGTGAAGGTGTTTCCGCTGGAGGTGCGCAAGCAGCTCAAGCATTTCCCGGAGGCGCGCCAGCGGGAACTCCGATGGTTCACCCCGTCGGACGCCGCCGAGGCCGTGTCCGAGCCCGGGCTCGCCGCCCTGATCCGGGCCGCATCGCGCACCTAAAACGGCGCGGAAGCGCAACACGGCGTTGCCAACCCGGCGGCGATCCGTTATGGCCCCACTCGGCCGGACGGAGACGCCCTCGCGGGAGCGCCCCGGTCACCTGCTGCGGTAGCTCAGTGGTAGAGCACTTCATTGGTAATGAAGAGGTCGAGAGTTCAATCCTCTCTCGCAGCACCAGAAACCTTCCCGATCTCGCAAACAGTCCGGACGATGCTAACGGTTCCCTAGCGGAACCCGTCGCAGACTGAGGATCGCGTCGGCTGCCCGGCCGACACCATCCGCTGAAGGGGACGCGCGGACGTGAACTCGACAGCCCTGTTCACCATGCTGGGCCTCGTCATCGGATGGGCGGTCCTGGCCGGCGCGGCCCTGATCACCGGGCGGGTCGCCACCTTCGCGTTCCTGATCCTGACGCTGATCGCCCTCTACCTCTACGTGCCGTGGGTGCGGCTGCGGGCGAGCGGGATCGACGGGTCCAGCCGACCGGTCCGGTTCTGGACCAACGTCGCCATGCTGGCCGTCAGCCTCGCCGCCTGCCTCGCCTTCGGGATCATGCTCGCCCGGCGCACCGGGCTCCTGTAGGCGCCCGTAGAGCGGCGCGTTCCGCGGCCGCGCCGCGCGCGCCCGGCGATCCCAAGAGAGCTGTCCCCTGTCCGACCACCGAGCGCCCTCACGCGGCGCATCGCGGGCAGAGAAAGGGGCCGCTGATCCGGTCATTCGCGGCGCCCCCTTAACATGGGTGAGGCGCCCTTAACTTACATTGTGTAATTCTGGCCGGTTAAGCGCGGCCCTGATCGTGGATTTTCACGACAATACCCTGGCACGGCGCAGGAAAATGCGTTCGGTCAAATATTGATCGTTATAAAATTCGCGAAAGATCGAACCGTGGTCCCGAAGCGGGGTTGGACAGGGTGCGAGGCGCGATGCTCCCACGGAGTACCGGGCCGACGGCCGATCGTGCGGTGGGCTTGAGCACGCCGTGCCTCTCGCGAGGGACAGATATCATGTACTATCACGACAAGCGGCTTCAGTACCCGGTCAAGGTCGACAGCCCCGACCCGATCTACGCCCGCATGCTGCAGCAGGCGATCGGCGGCATCGAGGGCGAGATCCGGGTCGCCTTCCAGTACTTCTTCCAGGCCTGGGGGAACCGCGCCCCGACGACCAAGTACCGCGACATGCTGCTCAATACGGCCACCGAGGAGATCGGCCATATCGAGATGCTCGCGACTGCGGTGGCGCTGAACCTCGAGAACGCCCCCACCAAGGTCCAGGAGGCCGGGGCGGCCGACGCGATCGTCGGTGCCGTGATGGGCGGCGAGAACCCGCGCCACATCGCCGAGGGCATGCTGCACAAGACGCTGCTGTCGACCGGCATGGCCGCCTTCCCGGGCAATTCCGACGGCCAGTCCTTCGACATGAGCCACATCTACGCCAGCGGCAACATCGCGGCCGACATGTACTGCAACGTCGCCGCCGAGAGCACCGGGCGCGTCCTGGCGGTGCGGCTCTACAACGCCACCAACGATGCGGGCATGCGCGACATGTGGAGCTTCCTCATCGCCCGCGACACGATGCACCAGCAGCAATGGCTGGCGGTGATCGAGGAACTCGGCGGCCACGCCGGCACGCTGCCGATCCCGAACTCCTTCCCGCAGGAGAAGGAGAACCAGAAGTTCAACTACAACTTCTTCTCCACGTCGGCGGACGGCTCGCCGCCGCCGGCCGGGCGCTGGACGCAGGGCCCGTCGCTCGACGGCAAGGGCGAGTTCAGCGTCGTCCAGAACCAGCCGATGGGCGAGGAGCCGGTGCTCGGCCCGGCCCGGCCCGACAGCGGCGCCGAGAGCCAGCAGATCGGCTGATCCGCCGGCCGGGACGGCTCACCCGAGGTCGCGGCGCTCCGGTGCGCCGCGACCCGCGCGCGGACGGGAACAGGTGGCTCGCAGGACGGTGACACGCGGCACGCTCGTCGACGGTCGTGTCTGCCTCGCCCGGACCGACGCGGAGCGCGCGCCGCTGGTCCGGCGACTGGCGCGGATCGAGGGTCAGGTTCGAGGATTGCGGGCGATGGTCGAGGCCGACAGGCACTGCCTCGACGAGATCCAGCAGATCCGGGCCGCCACCGCGGCATTGCGCGAGGTCGGCCTCCTGATCATCGACCAGCACGTCGCCGCGGGGCTCCGCCTCGCGGCGCGCGATCCGGACCGGGAGGCGGTGATGGCGGACCTCCTTCGGGTTCTGCGGGCGGCCATGGCGGAGGCCGGATAGGCGCGGGCGGCCGGCCCGCACCCCCCGGCGCCCACGCTCAGTGCTTGGTCAGCGTCTCGACGACGGTGCCTGGCCCGATGCGCGCCGAGAAACGGGCCAGCCGGCTGCGGCTGGGCTCCTCGAGACCGCCGGCATGCGCGAAGGTCGTCAGGGCGATGCCGACGAGGAACCGGGCCTCCTCGACGGTCACGGCCCGGCCGCTCAGGGTGCTGGCCGCGCCCCGAACGGCGAGGACGGCCTCCTGGAAGGCGGGATCGTCCTCGAGATCCGAGAGCCGGGTCATGGGCGCGATCCCGCGGTCGAGAGCGTCCTGCGGCCGCCCCGCCCGGGGCGGGCATTCGCAGCAGCGAGATCTTCGCGTGCGCTGCCGCAGATACGACCGTGCGGCGAACAGTTTTCCGGTGCGTATGACCTCATCGAACTCCCTCTTTCCGTCGACATCTCTGTCGCGATTGTCGCGGATGCCAGCATATATTGATCCGAAGATGTGCCTATCCGCTGATCTATGTTGCGGCGGATGCAGCGTATTCAGCGATTAATGGCGCCACGCGATTTTTCGTACCCTTCAGGTGATCGGCTATCATGCTCGAACTCTCGCTCGACGCTGATACAATCGACGCGCAGGGCCCCCGGCTCCCCGACAGCGTGCAGTATCACCTCGGCCATCTGCTCGCGGCGACCTACGCGCAGGACAACGTCGAGCCGACCATCGCGGATCGCTTCGCCGAACTGCTGAGGCTGCTCGACGGCGCCTTCGGCCGGGCGCAGGACGGGCGCGAGAAGGCGTTCCAGGCCTCGCTCCTCGCCCTGGTGCCGAACCTGCAGCGCTTCGCCCGCTCGCTCCTGCGCAGCCATGTCGGTGCCGACGACCTCCTGCAGAACACGCTCCTCCGGGCCTGGCGCTCGCGCGCGAGCTTCGCGCCGGGCACGAACCTGGAAGCGTGGCTGTTCACCATCATGCGCAACCAGTTCTACAACGAGCACCGCAAGCGTGGGCGCGAGGTGCAGGACGAGGACGGCGCGCAGGCGGAGCGGATGGTCTCGCTGCCCGAGCAGGGCGGCCATCTCGACCTGAGCGACGTCCAGGCCGCCCTCGACCGCCTGGCGCCGCCGATGCGGCAGGCGCTGGTGCTCGTGGCGATCGAGAACCTCACTTACGAGGAGACCGCCGCCGTCATGCAGTGCCGCATCGGCACGGTGAAGAGCCGGGTCTGGCGGGCCCGGACGCAGCTCGCCGAGATGCTGGGCTACACCGGCCTCGAGGTCGGCAGCGACGACATCATGCTGGCCGCCGCGGGACCGAAGGGCCGGAAATCCACCGCTGTCTCGTGACGGCGACCGGCGGACGGGGTCGCTAGGGACCCGCCTCTGCGCGTAGGGTCGATCCCCGATCCCTGGCTCGAGGAGCCACCGTTCCCCATGTCGCCGCTCCCCATGCTGCCGCGCGCCGTGATCGCCGCTGCCGTCGTGTTCGGCCTCACCCTTTCGTCGGCGGCGGTGGCGGCGCGGACCGCACCGGGACCCGCCGCGCGGGCCTGGCTCTCCGACCTCGTCACGCGGATCGATGCCGCGGACCGCGCCGGGACGCGGCCGGGATCCGGCCGTGGCCGCGGAACCGTGGTCGTCCACGTGCAGATCGCCGCGGACGGTGCGGTTCAGGGCGCGGAGATCGAGGAGAGCTCGGGCTCGGCGAAGCTCGATCAGCGGGCGCTCCGCGCCGTGCAGGGCATCAGTCCGGCGCCCGCGCCGCCCGCCGCACTTCTGGGTGTGGACGGGATCGTCGATCTCAGCATCCCGGTCGCGCTCGGCCACTGAGCGCGCGCCGAGTATGCGTCTGCCGGCCGGACCCCAATCCCGGCGGCGCCGCCGGACCGGTCAGCGGCTCGGGCCGGTATCGGCGCTGATATAGGCCCCGACGAGGTAGCCGGCCTGGAGGGCGGTGAGGTAGGCGAAGAGCAGCAGCACCTTCTCGGCGTCGAACTCGGCCCAGACGAAGATCGAGAGGGCCAGCCACCCGAGGGTGACCAGCATCGAGCTGGCCATCAGAACCGATGCCCGATACCGCCAGCCCTCCCATATGCCCACCGCGAAAAGCAGGGCCGCAACCAGCAACGGGCCGTCTCCTTCCGCGCGAACAGATAAAGTTTTACGCGTTAAACCTCTGGTATTTCGAAGATTTTTGACTGCGCGCCCGACATTCGGGGGGGGGTTAATTTTGCATTAACTCGGCCCGTCCGCTGGGGCCGTCCGTCATAGGACAACCCCGTCACGGTCCGGGTCCAGCAACACCTCCACTCCGCGCCGGCCGCTCGGCGGGCCGGGGATGCAGAATGCGAGCCAGGAAGACGGCGGCGCCGACCGGCAGTTTCACCGGCGACCCATCATTGACTAGATCGATAATGAAAATCGATTGCATCTGTTTGGATCATGTTGCTTTGCAGCGTAGATATCCCCTCGAAGCCGGGCACGCCCCGGACAACGAGAGGACTTCAGATCATGACCGTTCGCACCATCGTTCTCGCCGGCCTCGCTGCCGTTCCGATGATCGGGGCCGCCCGCGCCGACGAGAGCATCGCGCTGACCCCGCCGCTCTATCGCGAGCAGGCGCGTCCCACGGCCGCCGTTCGGCCCGCCTCCGAGCTGGCCACGACGCCGCGTCTCGTCCCGGCGAGCCCGGCCTCGCGCCGGGTCGTCGCCACCGCGGTCCCGGCCCGCTGAGGCGGGGCGTGTCCGCGATCCGGCGTCATCGGGCCATCCGGTGGCGCCGGCCGCAGCGCCGGCCCGGTACGAAGCGTCAGCCTACCCGTCAGGCCGGGCAGGGTTTTCCCCCCGGCAGAACCACCTCGCTCTGCCCGTTGTAGATCTCGCCGCCGCGCACCGGCCAGATCTTCTTGTACCGGAAGGTCCACCGCGTCAGGTTCGAGAGGACCGGGAAGATCGGGTGGTAGGTCATCGTGACTTCCGACACGACGAAGCGGTCGCCGTTCCGGGTCATCCCGGCGGGCGGTGCGCCGAGCGAGGAGCCCGCCGTGCGGGCTTGTCCGTTGGACTCGGCGCTCGAGCAGACCTTGGTCGCCGCCGAGCTGCCGTCGCTGTAGGTGCCCGCCGCCGTCAGCACGATGCTCGCCCGGCTCACGTCGTAGGGGTTGGAGATCGCGCTCGTCGCGGCGAAGACCGGCTTGAGGTCGGCGTAGCTGCCGCGCGAGATCAGGTCCGCCATCGTGGCCGCCGCGTTGTCGAGCCGCTTCCCGATCATGTAGGCGCGGGGCAGCTCGATCGACCCCATCAGGATCAGCAGCAGGATCGGGGCGATCACGCTGAACTCGATCGCGCTCACGCCCTCCCGGTCGCCGATCAGGCGGATCAGGCGGGCGCGCAGGCGACCGCTCAGCACGGCTTGGGCTCGTAATCCTCGGCCCGAAAGATCTCGGTCGTGACCAGCAGCTGAGTCTTGTCGGCCATGATCCGGCCGGTGAAATCGAGCATCTGGAACAGCCGCATCACCGGCACGGCGACCCGGACCGTGACGGTGTCGCCGCCCTGCGGGCACTCGAAGCGCTGGCCGAAGCCCGGCGTCCAGGTCTTCGTGGTCTTGTCGAACGGCTCCGCCGGCTGCGAGGTCGAGAACGAGGGCGTCCGGGAGACGTCGAGGCGCAGGTCGGCGCAGGGGAACAGCGCCGAGGGGCCGGTGCAGACGATCCTGCGGAGGCGCTCGCTCGGATCGCTGCCGTCGGAGCCGTCCTGGAAGGTGCCGGTTCGCAGCTGCCGGACGCTCCGGTCGACCGCGATATCCAGCGTCTGCTGCTCGATGGCGATGACGCCGGATTCCGCCACGACGCCCAGGAGAGCCAGGAACGGCGCGGCCAGGAGCGCGAACTCTACCGCTGAGGCGCCGGTCCGGTGGCCGGCGAACCGTCGGACGCGTCCGGCCGTGCCGGCGCGGCCCTCGGTCCCACCCGGACGGCGGACGGTCGCGACGCGCCGAAAGATGCCCATCATGCCAAACGAACTCTGCAGGTTGGTGCCTGCCGCCGTCCGGCCGTAGAGGCGCGGACAGAAATAACCCTATGATGAGGCCGTTTAAAAACGGTTCAAATCTGGGTAGAAATTGCGGGTTCAGCAAGATTTTGCGGCCGCGATCGGTGATGAGGACGCAAATTCACCCTGAGGTTGTGTGCTGTTGTGTTCATTCGGCGGCAGGCCGGTGAGGCGATCAGTCGTCGAGACGGTGCCGGGCATTGTGCGGTCGCATATAGAAGTTGTTCACAGCTAAAAGCGGCTCTATCGCGTGGCGATAGCTTCGCGGTGCTCGGACGCCACGGATTTTTAGGAGCTGTGCCTTAGGCCAACGGTTCGGTGGCCGGTGCCGCCGCAGCCGCCGATCCGGTCCCGCCCTGGGAGACGCGTCCATTTCCCTGTTCTGGAGAGTGCTCCGCGCCGGCCCGCGGGCCCTGACGGACCGGTCCGGCTCGGTCGCCCTGACCTTCGGCCTGAGCGCCGTGGTGCTGCTCGGCCTGACCGGGGGCGGCATCGATTACGCCCGCCTCGCCTCGCGGCGCAGCCAGCTCCAGAACGCGGCCGATGCCGGAGTCCTCGCGGCCGGCAACTACCTCAAGCTCGCCGTATCGACCTCGGCGGCGGCCAAGAGCATCGTGGTCGACACGGTCCATGCCCAGGCGGCGCCGCGGCCCGAGAGTCCCTACGCCCTCCGGGTCGACGTGGCGGACGACAAGACCAGCGTCGCCACGACGGTCGACGAGACCGTCAAGCTCGCGTTCGGCGGCTTCGTCGGGGTGCCCACCGTCAAGGTCTCGGTCCGCTCGACGGTCCGCGTCGTCGGCAAGATGCGCCTGTGCCTCCTGACACTGGACCCGCTCGCCGCCGGCGCGTTCGAGCTGGAGAAGAGCGCCGAGGTGACCGCCCAGGATTGCTCGCTCTACAGCAACTCGCAGAGCCCGCGCGGCATGGTCGGCAAGGACAGCGCCTATGCCCGGGCGCAGACGATCTGCACGGCGGGCGGCTTCGACGGCGCCCGCGCGAACTTCGCGCCGCCGCCGCAGACGGGTTGCCCTCCGATCCAGGACCCCCTGAAGGACCGGGCAGCGCCGCCGGTCGGCGCGTGCACGGCGATCCCGTCCTCGGCGAACAGCAAGCGCGCCACCGGCGGCAACCTCGTCGACCAGAGCGTCACCCTCGATCCGGGCACCTATTGCGGCGGCCTGTACATCACCAAGAACGCCTCCGTGACGCTGCGCGCCGGCATCTACGTGATGAAGGACGGCCCGCTCATCGTCGACAAGAATGCCGCCATGACGGGGACCGACGTCGCCTTCTACTTCACCGGCAACAAGGGCGGTCTGCTCTTCGACAAGAAGACCACGATCAGCCTGTCGGCGCCGACCACCGGCCCCATGGCCGGCCTGCTGATGATGGAAGAGCGCACGGTCAGCGATCCCGTCGACCCCGCGGCGATCCTCGCCGGCCTGGTCGACCAGATCGTCACGCCGCTGCTGCCTGCGCCGCCGCCACCGTCGCCGACCCCGCCGCCGCTGGCGGCGACCAAGCCCATGCGGACCTACCGCATCATCAGCGACAACGCGCGGACCATGCTGGGGACGCTCTACCTGCCGGCCGGCCGCGTGGTGATCGACGCCGACAAGCCCGTCGCCGACCAGTCGGCCTACACGGTGATCGTGGCCCAGCAGGTCAACCTGTACCAGGGCCCGAACCTCTATCTGAACGCGAATTACGACGGGACCAGCGTGCCGGTGCCGAAGGGGGTCGGACCCCTCTCGGGCAAGCTGCTGCTGTCCCAGTAGGGAGGACGCGATGCGGATCCTGCGTCGACTACTCGTCGCCTGGGAGTGACACGGTGCTCGCGCTGATCCTCGACGATTCCGAGATGAACAACCTGCTGATCATGCAGGCGCTCAAGCCCGTGGCCGACTGCGAGCCGGTCGCCTTCACGTGCCCCGTGACGGCGCTCGACTTCCTGCGGGCGCATGTCGACCGGATCGGGGTCGTCGTCACCGACTACGACATGCCCGGCCTGACGGGCCTCGAGGTGATCGCGGCGGCGCGGGCGGTCCCGGGCTTCGCGCACGTGCCGATCGTGATGGTGACGAGCCTCGACCAGCGCAGCCTGCGCCACGAGGCCCTGCGCGCCGGCGCGACCGACTTCCTCGGCAAGCCCTGCGATCCCGTGGAGATCCAGGCCCGCATCACCAACCTGATGAAGATCAGCGCGGCCCACCGGCAGGAGCAGGACCGGGCCGCGTGGCTCGCCCGCGAGGTCGCGGCGGCGGTCGCCGTCATCGAGGCGCGGGAGCGCGAGATCATCGCCCTGCTGATGCGGGCCGCCGAGCACCGCGACACCGATACCGGCGACCACATCGCCCGGGTGGCCGGCTACGTGGGCGTCATCGCCCGGAACCTCGGCTTCGGCCCGGAGGAGATCCGGATCCTGAAGCTCGCCTCCACGATGCACGACGTCGGCAAGATCGGCGTGCCCGACGCGATCCTGCTCAAGCCCGGACCGCTCTCCGCCGAGGAGCGCGCCGAGATGGAGAAGCACGCCGAGCGCGGCCGGCGGATCCTGGAGGGCAGCACCTCCGACGTCGTGCGGCTCGCCGCCGAGATCGCCGAGAGCCACCACGAGCGCTGGGACGGCACCGGCTACCCGAAGGGCCTGCGCGGCGAGGGGATCCCGCTCTCGGGCCGCATCGTGGCTGTGGCGGACGTGTTCGACGCCCTGGTGACCGAGCGGCCCTACAAGGCGGCCTGGCCGCTCGAGCGGGCGCGGGCCTTCGTGGCGGACCAAGCCGGCCGCCACTTCGACCCGCGCTGCGTCGAGGCGTTCCTCGCGGGCTGGGACGCGGTGGCGCGGACCTGCCTGCGCGCCGCCGCCTGATCCGCTCCCCGGTACCGTCTCCCTTACCGCCCCTCCCCGTCCCTCCCCGCGACCGGGCCCGACCGGGCCACCTGAAGGAGCCGAGCGTGCATCTCGCGTGGCTGAGGCCGAGGCGCTCCCTGGCGGGCCGGCTGGCTCTGGCGGTGACCGGCGCCGTCACGGCGGCGCTCGTCCTGGCGGCGGCCCTGTCGGTCTGGCGCGAGGTCGCCCGCTACGCCGCCGACAAGCAGGCGGCGCTGGAGGCCGTCGCGCAGGTCTTCGCGCATGGCGGCGCCCGGGCCACCGCGGCGGGCGACGCCGACGGGGCGGACGCGTCGCTGCGGGCGATCGGCAAGGTGCCGTCCATCGTCTACGGGGCGATCGAGCGTCCGGACGGGTCCGTGCTCGCCGAGCAGGGGATCGGCCTGCGCCTGACCCGGGACGCCGCCCAGGACGGCGCGGACCTGTCGCTCCTGCACCTGCTCGCCACCCGCAGCCTCCAGGCGACCGCGCCCATCGTGGAGAACGGGGTCCCCGTCGGCCGGGTCGTGCTGATCGGCGAGACCGACGACATCCTCGGCCATCTCTGGGCCGCCGCGCAGAACGCCGCGCTGGCGGCGCTGCTCGCCGTCGCGATCGGCGTCGGCGTGTCGCTCTACCTGCAGCGCAGCGTCACGCGCCCGCTCGCCGCCCTCGCCCGCACCATGGAGGCGGTCCGCCTGCGCCACGACTACGCGCAGCGCGCGCCCGTGGGCGGCGACGACGAGGTCGGCGCGCTGGCGCGGACCTTCAACGACCTGCTCTCCGCGGTGAACGAGCGCGATCACCGCCTCGCCGCCCACAGCGCCCACCTCGAGGCGGAGGTCAGCGCCCGGACGGCCGACCTGAGCGAGGCCAAGCAGGCCGCCGACGCCGCCAACGCCGCCAAGTCGGCCTTCCTGGCCACGATGAGCCACGAGATCCGGACCCCGATGAACGGCGTCCTGGTCATGGCCGAGCTGCTGGCGGGGTCCGACCTGCCGGCGCGCCAGCGCCGCTACGCCGAGGTCATCGCCCGGTCCGGCCGGTCGCTCCTGGCGATCATCAACGACATCCTCGACTTCGCGAAGGTCGAGGCGGGCAAGCTCGAGCTCGAGCGCGTGCCCGTGAGCCCCGCGGAGCTCGCCGACACCGCGGTGACGCTCTTCGCCGAGCGGGCCCGGACGGCCGGGCTCGACCTCGCGGCCGAGGTCGGGCCGGAGGTGCCGCGGGCGATCCTCGGCGACCCGGTCCGCCTCGGGCAGGTGCTGAGCAACTTCGTGTCGAACGCGCTGAAGTTCACCGAGGCCGGCCACGTCGCCGTCCGGATGACGGTCGATGCCGCCGACAGGTGCCTCGTCATCGCCGTCTCCGACACCGGGATCGGCATCCCGCAGGACAAGCTGGCGACGATCTTCTCGGCCTTCTCGCAGGCCGACCAGTCGACGACCCGCCGGTTCGGCGGCACCGGCCTCGGGCTCTCGATCGCCCAGCAGATCGTCGCCGCGATGGGCGGCACCGTGGCGGTGACGAGCCGCGTCGGCGCCGGCTCGACCTTCTCGGCGCGCATCCCCGTCACGGTCGCCGAGCCGGCCCGCCCGGTCCGGCGCCGCGACGCGGTGCCGGCCGCGATCGCGCTCGACACGGCCGGTCCCGCCACCCGCGCCGCCCTCGCGGCCGGCCTGCGCGCGGCCGGCTTCGCGCCGGTCGCGCCGGGGAGCGCCGCCGACCACTGGATCGGCGACGCGGCCGCCCTCGTGGCGGCGGGCCGCCGGCCGGACCGGGCCGTGCGGGTGCTCGCGGTCGCGGGACCGGGCGACGGCGCGGCCGACGCGGCGCTCCGCGCCGGTCTCGCCGACGCGGTGCTGCGCTGGCCGGTGACCCAGGCGGAGTGGCAGCCCGTCCTGGCGGCGCTGGCGGCGGGCGACGCCCTCGCCGCGGCCGCCTCCCCGGCCTCGCCCGCCGGCACGGACGAGGCACTCCCGCGATTCCCGGCCGCGCGGGTGCTCGTCGCCGACGACAGCGCGGTCAACCGCGAGGTGGCCCTCGAGGCGCTGGCCCGCTGCGGCGTGACCGATGTCGTGACCGTCGAGGACGGGGCCGCGGCGGTGGCGGCCGCCGAGGCGCAACGCTTCGACCTGATCCTGATGGATGGCAGCATGCCGGTCCTGGACGGCTTCGCGGCCGCGCGGCGGATCCGGCAGCGCGAGGCGGCCACCGGCGGGCGCGTCCCGATCGTCGCCCTCACGGCGCACGTCCTCGGCGAGGCCGCCGACGCCGCGGCGGTGGCCGGCATGGACGGGACGCTCCTGAAGCCCTTCACGCTGCGGCAACTCGCCGACCTGCTGCAGGCGCAAGTCCCGGCGCTCCGCGTCGCGCCGGCTGCCGCCGCGGCGCATACCGTGACGCCGGCCCCGGTCGCTCCGCTCGCCGCGCCGGCCGTCGCGAACGCCGCCGACGACCTCATCGACGCCGAGGTGATCGACGGGCTGCTCGGCCTCGGGGACGGCGCCTTCCTCGACCGCGTCCTCGACCTGTATCGGGCGCAGGGTCCGGTGGCGCTCGCCGGTCTGAGAGCCGCCCTCGCCGCCTCCGACCAGCCGGCGATCGCCCGGGCCGCGCACAGCCTCAAGTCGATGAGCGCGAATGTCGGCGCGCGCGTCCTCGTGGCGCGGCTGCGCGTCATCGAGGAGGACGCGCGGAACGCGGCCTGCGCCGAGCGGGCGGACACGTGCGACGCCCTGGACAGCCTGCTCGCCGCGACGATCCGCGGCCTCGAGGAGCGGACGCGGTCCCGGGCGGCGGCCGCCTAGGATCGTCGCGAGCGACCCCGGCGGCCGTCGGCCCGGCAAGTCGAGCCGTTCAGGAAAAGTATTCTATCGAGAGACCGCCCGATTTCGCAGACCTGCCCTGCGATTCGGCATCTGGCATGCCAGCAGGGTCCGCCGTACGGTTGCGCTTCCTCCCAAGCACTCCCTCAGCCCGCCCGGTTCGCCGCGGCGGGCTTTTTCGTCGGCGCTGCCGGCGGGCCGCGGGCCGCGGACCGTCCCGACCGCGTCCGCGCGCCGACCCGGCTCGGGATCAGGTAATGAGCATGCGGCGGGTGAACATCGCGGCCGCGAACAGCACGGCGGCGCCGGCGGTGATGATGCTCGTCATCAGGATGCGGCGCGGCTCGGTCGAGGACCCGGCCTTGATGGGCTCGACGATCGGCACCAGGGCCACGACCTGCTGCTGGGCCACGATGCGGGCCCGGTCATAAGCCAGCTGCACGTCGCGGTGATACTTCTCGGCATTCTCGCGCTCGTGCTCGAGATCCTCGAACCGCGTGAGCGCGTCCGAGAGGCGCCGCTTCTCGGTCGGCGCGGTGCCGGCCAGCTGCTGCTGGACCCGCGCGATGTTCGCGTCGAGATCGCCGATCTGCTGCTTCAGGTCGACGATGCTGCGGGATTGCGGGCCGAGGTCCCGCTGGAGCACCGCCAGCTGGACGGCGAGCTTGGTGCGCGTCTCCCGCAGTTCCGAGACCGACTTGATGGTGGCGGTGTTCGACTTGATGACGTCGAGCACGCCCTCGCGGTTGCGCAGCTCGTTCAGGGCGGCGTTGGCCTTGGCCTCGCGCTCCTCCGCGAGCTTCAGGACGCGCGTGCTCACGTCGAGGGCGTCCTTCCGGGACGGCAGGCTGAGGTCGTTCAGCATCCGCTCCGTATCCGTCATGACCGCCTTGGTGATGGCGAGCGACTCGTCGGGATCGAAGGCCTCGACGGTCAGCGACATGATGCCGGACGCCGATTCGACGTCGACGTCGACCCGGCGGCGCCAGTACCGCAGGAACTTCTCGACCGGCTTCTCCGGGTTGAAGCGGGAGAACATGTCGATGTCGTCCCGACCGAACCACGCGCGGATCGGGAGTTCCGCCGCGACCGCTTCGACCATGGGCCGGCTGTGGATGTATTCCTGCGCGATGAGCGTTTCCTGGGCGACGGTCGCCTTGATCACACCGGCATTCGTGCCGACCGTGTCGGGCGTCGCCTTGTCGGCGGTGCCGATGGTCGGCCGGATCGCGAACCGCGCCTCGGTGACGTAGCGGTCGGAGGCGATCAGCCCGTAGTAGATCCCGGCGGCCAGGGTCGGCAGGACGAAGCAGACGACGAACAGGAGCGGCAGCCAGGGGTCGCTTTTGACGTGGCTCTGGTACGAGCGCACGCCCTTCTTGGTGTCGGGCAGGCCCGGGAGGCGCGCGAACTGCCGCAGCGACTGCGCGATCACCTTGTTCCGGTCGATGCCTTTCAGAGGCCGGCCCTGGGCTTTCTCGACCTGCATGTCCATCGTTGCTTCTCGAAGCTCGGGCTTGCGCGGGCGTCGTCGACCCGCGCGGCTTTCACGCCGCTCGCGCAGCCCATCACACGGACAGGCGGCGAAAGCATGTCAGCCGCGCCGTGCCCCCTCCCCCGTGCGGGAGGGCGTTGGGGAGCGGCAGGACGCTTCGAGGTGGAGCGCGTGGTGGAGCCGCTGGGTCCGGATGTGCCTCGTCCGGACGGACCTGATCCCCGACCGGGCGCTCCGCGAGAGCAGACCTCTCCCGACGGATCTCGGGCCTGACCGAGATCCGCGCCGGACCGGTCGGGACCGGCGCTAAGGACTGTCCGCGATCGTGACCTGATCGGCGACACCGTCGGTCTTGCCGCTGAGGCCCGGCACCTCGTCGAGCTGCCGCAGGCTGGTGAACCGGCCGCGCTCCTCCCGGTAGCGCACGATCTCGAAGCCGTGGCCCTTGAGTGCCGGAACGCTGTCCAGCTCCTCGGCCGTCGCCGTGTTGAGATCGATCACGGTGGTGCCCTTCCGCGCCGGTCGGCGCCGTACTCGGTCGCTCCGGTCCCGCGCCGGCCCGGGCGCCTCAGCGGATCGGATCGGCGCGGAACTGCCCGTGGGCGGGCTCGGACGCCCGACAGCGGCAGGCGGGTGGCAGGCCGGTCGGGCCCGTGCGGTTCGGCCCCTCACGGCTCAACAGGCGCAGCAGAAGATGCTCGAGCGGCGCCGCCTGGTAGGGCTTCTGGAGCACCGGAACCGCCTGATAGGCGGCGTCCAGGCCGTGCTGCCCGTACCCGGTGGCGAACAGGAACGGCGTATCGCGCGCCAGCAGCAGGTCGGCGACCGGGTAGCTGCGCGCCTCGCCGAGATTCACGTCGAGCACCGCCAGATCGAACGCCTCGGTCCGGGCATGGGCCAGGGCCTGCTCGAGGCGCATCGCCACCACGACCTCGCAGCCCAGGTCGAGCAGCATGTCCTCGGCGAGCATGGCGACGAGGCTCTCGTCCTCGACCAGCAGGATCCGGCGTCCGGCGAGCGGCGTCATGGCGCGCGCGGCCGTTCGACCGCCTCCTGGCCGATCCAGCCGAGCCGGGTCAGCGGGATCCGCATCTGGCAGGTCGCGCCCGCCGGCGCGAAGGTGATCGCCGCGCTGCCGTCGAACTCCAGCGGCAATTGCCGCTCGATGAGCCGTGAGCCGAACCCCTTCCGGGTCGGGGGCGTGACTGGCGGGCCACCCCGCTCCTCCCAGAGCAGGTCGAGCTGCTGACGGCCGTCATCGCGATCGTGAAGGGACCAGGTCACCGCGACCCCGCCCTCGGGCGTCGACAGGGCGCCGTACTTCGCCGCGTTGGTCATCAACTCGTGGAGGGCCATTGCCAGCGTCACTGCCACCTTAGGGTGCAGTCGCGCGTCCGGCCCTTGTAACCGGAAACGGCCGGCATCGACCTCTGCCAAAAGGTGGGGGGCGAGCGCGCGCTCGACCACGCCGCGCAGGCTGGCGCTCTCCCAATTGTCCTCGACCAGCACGTTGTGGGCGTTGGACAGGGCCGCCATCCGGGCGTCGAAGACGGCGCGCGTCGTCTGGTCCGTCTGCCCGCGGAAGGTCTGCGCGGCGATCGACTGCACCGTGGCGAGAGTGTTCTTCACCCGGTGATTGAGCTCGTTGATCAGCAGGCGTTGGCGCTCGGCGGCCGCCTTCTCCTCGCTGATGTCGCGGACCTCGATGATCGTCCCGATGATGTTGGTCGCGTCGTCGCGGATCGGGCTGGCAGTGAACGCCACGGGGAAGAAGTGCCCGTCCCTGTGCACGAACACCTCCTCGCCGCGCTCCTGATTGTTCTCCGGGAAGGCGCGGTCGATCGCGCACTCCTCCAGCGGGAAGGGCCTTCCGTCCGGGTAGGTGTGGTGGACGATGTCGTGCAGCGGGCAATCGCGGGCGAGGACTTCCCGCAGCGTCCAGCCGGTCAACTGCTCGGCGGCGCGGTTCATGTAGATGCAGTGCTGGCGGTCATCCATCAGGAAGATGGACACCAAGGCGTTGTCGAGGACCGCGTTGAGGCGACGCTCGCTCTCGAAGAGCTGGCCCGACCCACGCCGCAGGCTCGCCAGCGGCGCGCTGGCGGCGGACGAGGATTGAAACGGCTGCCGCGAGTTCGGCACGGTCACGACCCTTCACGCGGGTTGATCTGAGATACCCTGCGCGCGATCCTGGTGGACCTTCGGGACTGGGCACGGTGGGTGGCTGGCCGCGCCGGACGGCCTAGAGGTGGGAGCGTGCAACGCACCATGCGGAGCCGTTGTTCCGCCGCGCGGACGGTCCGGCCGCGCCGTTCCGCCCGGGTCCATAGCACGCGGGTCCGGATCACGCGGGTCCGGGCTCCGGGCGGCGCGCGAACAGAGCGGCCCAGTCGGCTCGACGCTCCTGCGGGACGAGGAAGAAATCCCATGTCACGTAGTCGCTGACCGCGAGCCACGTGCTCGCATCGTCGATCAGGTTTCCGGTGATGTCCGCGCAGATGTAGCCGTGGCTCTCGGCGAACCGGTAGAGGGAATCCTGCGCGTGCCCGTAGGCGGAGTAGCCGGCCCAGCCGTACTCCACGCTGACGATCGGGCGGCATCGCCGGAGGAGCTGGGCCGCGCCGCTCAGAGCGTTCAACTCCCCGCCCTCGATGTCCATCTTGATGTAGGCCACCGCGGGGACGTGACCGAGGGCGGTATCGAGCCTCTCCGTCCTGACCTTGATGGTCTTGGACGTGATGGCGGGACTGCTGAAGTAGCGGGCGAGGAGCCCGCTCTCGCCGGGCACGCTCGCGACCGTGAAATCGGTGCGCCCCGCCGCGTCGGAGAGGGCGAGGTCGTGCAGCTCGACCTCGGGTCGTCGGCCGAAACGCCCCACCAGATCCTTCATCAGAAACGGGATCGGCTCGAAGGCGTGGACCTTGCCGGTCGGGCCGACGATGTCGACGAACGCGACGAGGTGGAGCCCGGTATGGGCGCCGACGTCGACGACGACATCCCCCGGAGCGAGGAAGCGGCTGTAGCCCTGCCGCAGGATGCGCTCGTAGTCCGGGACCTGACCGGCGTCATGAACCGCCCTGAAGGCGTTGGCGGCGGCCACGGCAGGATGCATGCGCAGGGTCCGTTCAGAGGGGACGAGTCCGGAGGGTCGGCGAGGTCGCGCCCATGGTAGCCCGCCCCGCGCCGGCTCTACCAGCGCGCCGCGGCGGGGTGCCGACGCCCGCCGCGAGCCCCGACCGGATCAGGCGGGCCGGCCCTTCCCGAACCGCTTCAGCAGTCGCTCGCGCTTCAGGCGCGACAGGCGGGCGATCCAGAACACGCCGTCGAGCTGGTCGATCTCGTGCTGGAGGACCGCGGCCGGGAAGCCCTCGGTCTCCTCCTCGTGGGCGGACCCGTCGAGGTCGCGGTAGCTCAGGCGGATGCGGGCGGCCCGGGTGATCCGCTCGCGCACCCCCGGCATGCTGACGCTGCCCTCGTCGTGGGCCTCCGTGTCGGGGGACGCCCAGGACACGACGGGGTTCACGTAGACGCGGGCGCTCTCGTCCGGCGACATCCGCACCACCACGAGGCGCGCGGGGACGCCGATATGCGGGGCGGTCAGGCCGATGGCGCTCTCGGCCATGAGCGTGTCCCGGACGTCGTCGGCGAGGGCCCGCAGGGCCGCGTCGAACGCGTCGACCGGTTCGGCCGGGCGCGTCAGGCGGGGATCGGGAAACAGGACGAGCGGGCGCGCCGGCATGGTTGATCAGTCCGCGTGGGTCGTTTCACCAGCGGCGCCGCGAGGGCCCGCCGCGCGCCATGCAAGCCGCGCCGCGGGGCGGATCGTCAAGACCGGCGCGCCGCAGGCCCGCCCGCGTTGCCGGGTCCCGGGCCGGCCGCGACGGCGCGCGCGACGTGGCGGAGCTTGTCGGGATTGCGCGTGATGTAGATGGCGTCGACCCGGCCGTTCTCGATCGCGAGGGCCGTCGTCTGCAGGAGGCCGCCGCGCTCGCGGGTGACATAGCCCGGAAGCCCGTCGATCCACACGAACCCGACCAGCGCCGCCCGGCCGTCGCCCCACTTGCGCCGCGCGCCCGCGTAGAGCCGGAGCAGGCGCTCCAGCCCCCGGATCGGGTTGACGAAGGCGAGCACCTTGCCGCCGCCGTCCGAGGCGAGCGTCACGCGGTCGGCGAGCAGAGTCCGCAGCCCCGCGACATCGCCGCTCGCGGAGGCCTCGAAGAACGCCCGGGCGACGCGCTCGCCCTCGTCGCGCGTCACGGGATAGCGCGGGCGCGCGGCCCGGACGTTCCGGCGGGCGCGCGCCGCGAGCTGGCGCACGGCCGGCGCCGCCCGCCCGAGCGTCTCCGCGACGTCGCCGAGCGGCAGGCCGAACACGTCGTGGAGCAGGAAGGCCGCGCGTTCCAAGGGAGACAGCCGCTCGAGCGCGAGCATCAGCGTCAGCGTGAGGTCGTCCTCGTCCACGCCGTCCGCCCCCGGCTCGACCGGCGGCTCGATCAGCGGTTCCGGCAGCCAGGGGCCGACATAGCTCTCCCGGCGCGCGCGCGCCGACTTGATCTGGTCGAGGCAGAGGCGCGTCACGACGCGCGCGAGGAACCGGTCGGGCGCCGCGACCCCGCTCCGGTCCGCGGCGACCCAGCGCAGCCACGCGTCCTGCACGACGTCCTCGGCCTCGCTGCGCGAGCCGAGCATGCGGTAGGCGATGCGCAGGAGCCGGGGACGGTGGGCCTCGAAGGCGGCGGTCCCGTCCCCGTGCCCCGGCGGCATGACCGGACCGGAGGCCTGATCGCGTCGGGGCGGAGCCCGCCCGCGGGGAAGGTCGGGTCCCGTCATGCCGTCGCGAGCCAGGTCTCGAAGCGCGTACCCCCGAGGCGGGCCGCGGCCGCGTCGTCGGGGACCAGGGAGCCTCTCGCCAGCGCGGCACCGAAGTAGCGGGCCGCGGCGTCGACCGTCACCGCGCGGCCGTCGCCGGCGGCGGCCACGCGCCGGGCGACGAACGCCCGGAACGGCAGCCGCTCCGGCCCCGCGACGTCGATCGTCCCGTCGGCGGGCGCGCCGACGGCCACCGCGGCGAGCGCCGCGGCCACGTCCGCCGCCGCGACGGGCTGGAAATCCGCGTCCGGCACGAGGATCCGCTCCCCGACCGCGAAGGCTTCGGCGATCGTCGCGACGAACTCGAAGAACTGGGTGGCGCGGACGATGGTGTAGGGAAGGCCCGAGGCCGCGATCAGCCGCTCCTGCGCGACCTTCGCCCGGAAGTAGCCGTTGCCGTCCGCGCGGTCCGCGCCGACGATCGAGAGGGCGACATGGTGCTTGACGCCCGCCTGCCGGCCGGCGGCGAGGAGGTTGCGGCTCGAGCGCTCGAAGAAGTCGCGCACCGCCGCCTCCTCGAAGGAGGGCGCGTTCGCCACATCGACCACGGTGTCGGCGCCGACGAGAACCTGGGTCAAGCCGGCGCCGGTCACGGCGTCGACGCCCGTGCTCGGGGAGGCCGGGACGGCCTCATGGCCCGCGCGCTCCAGCTCGGCCGTCAGATGCCGGCCGATCAACCCGCTGCCGCCGATCACCACGATCTTCATGACGTCTGTCTCCCGCGCGGACCGGGCCGAGGGGCACCCTGCCGCTCCGGCGTCCCGGTCGGCGACAGGACGATGCAGCATCCCGGTTTGTGACATCCCGCCGCAAAAAGCGACGGCCGCGGCGTTGCGAGAGGCCGCGACCGGCGCTACGGAGGCCCCCCGACGGAGCCGAGACGCCGATGAGACTGACCCTGACTGCAACGCCGCCCCGCCTTGCCGCCAGGACCGTCTCTCCGCATGCCAGCACAGCTCTCCCTCTTGAACCTCGCGTGGACCGCGCCTGACGGGCGCGCCGTCCTCTCCGGCATCACCGCCAGCTTCGGGCAGGAGCGGACCGGCATCGTCGGCCGCAACGGCGCCGGCAAGAGCACGCTCCTGAACCTCCTGGCGGGCCGCCTCGCGCCGACGGGCGGCAGCATCCACCGCGAGGGCACGGTCGCCCTGCTGCGCCAGTTCGCGGGCCCGACCGCCGACGAGACCGTCGCCGACCTGTTCGGCGCGACGGCGGGCTTGGCGCTGCTCCGCCGCGCGGAGGCCGGTGCGGCGGAGGCCGACGAGCTCGCCGCCGCCGACTGGACGCTCGCGGAGCGCCTGACGGGAGCGCTGGCGCGGATGGGCGTGGCGGTGGACCCCGACACGCCGCTCTGGCGCCTCTCCGGCGGGCAGCGCGCCCGCGCGGCGCTGGCGGCGGCGATCTTCGCCGCGCCGGATTTCCTGCTCCTCGACGAGCCGACCAACGATCTCGACCGCGACGGGCGGCGGGCGGTCCAGGAACTTCTGCAGGCGTGGCGCGCCGGCGCGATCGTGGTCAGCCACGACCGGGCCCTGCTCGACGCGATGGACGCGATCGTGGACCTCGCGCCGGGGGAGGCGACCCGCTACCGGGGCAATTTCGACGCCTTCCGGCAGGCCAAGGCGACGCGTCTCGCCGCGGCCGAGCACGACCTCGCGGTCGCCGAGAAGCGGGCGACGGACCTCGCCCGCCGGGCGCAGGAGCGCGTCGAGCGCCAGCAGCGCCGCGACGCGGCCGGGCACCGCCGCTCCGCGAAGGGGGACCTGCCCCGGATCCTGGCCGGGGCTCGCCGGGACAACGCGGAGCGGACCGCGGGCGGGAGCGCGCGCCTCACCGAGCGCCAGCGCGCCGGCGCCGAGGCCGATCTCACGGAGGCCCGGGACCGGATCGCGGCGGTGAAGCCGGCCGCGATCGCGCTCCCGCCGAGCGGGCTCCACGCCGACCGGCGCGTCCTCGCGCTCACCGACGTGACGGTCGGCTACCGGCCGGGTCAGCCGGTCCTGCGGGACGTGTCCCTCGCGGTCACGGGTCCGGAGCGCGTCGCCCTCTGCGGGCGGAACGGCTCGGGCAAGTCGACCCTGCTCGCGCTGGTCGCCGGCCGCCTCAGCCCGTGGTCGGGCCGCGTCTCGGTCGGGGGGCGCGCCGCGCTGCTCGACCAGCGCCTCGACCTCCTCGACCGAGACCGGACTGTGGCGGAGAACTTCGCGCGTCTCAACCCGGAGGAGGACGCGAACGGGTGCCGGGCGGCACTGGCGCGGTTCCAGTTCCGGGCGGCGGCCGCGGACCGCCCCGTCGCGGCGCTGAGCGGCGGCGAGCGGGTCCGGACCGCCCTCGCCTGCGTGCTCGGCAACCGCGCGCCCCCGCCCCTCCTGATCCTCGACGAGCCGACCAACCACCTCGACCTGGACGCGGTCGAGGCCCTCGAGGCCGGGTTGGCGGCCTATGACGGCGCGCTGCTCGTCGTCAGCCACGACGCGGCCTTCCTGGACGCGTTGGGGATCACCCGGCGCGTCGACCTCGACGACCTCGCCGACCGGCCCCGCGTCTGAGGGCGGTATCCGGAACGGCGGCGGGACGGGACGCGTTCGCCGCCCCCTGCCCCGCCGGGTCTTCAGGAGGCGTCGGTTCGGTCCGCACGCGTCCCGGCCGGATCGAGCCGGAGGGTGAACAGGCGCAGGACGGTGCGGCCGCCGCGCACGGGCCCGACGGCGACGATCCGCGCCCCGCCGGACGGCGCCGCCCGGACGACCGCCTCGGAGGCGAGGCAGTCGCAGGGCAGCGCGCGGGTCATCTGTTCCAGCCGATGGGCCACGTTGACGGTGTCGCCGACTGCCGTGAACTCGACCCGCTCCGCCCCGATGACGCCGATGAAGACCGGGCCGCGATGCAGCCCGATGCCGACCCGCACCGGTGGCAGGCCGGCCTGTCCGCGCTCCCGGCTCCAGGTCGCCATCGCGGCCGCGAGCGCGCGGGCCGCCGCGACGGCGCGACCGGCATCCCCGGGCGCCGCGTCCGGCACGCCGAACACCGCCATCACCTCGTCGCCGACGAACTTGTCGACGAAGCCGCCCGCCGCCTCGATCGCCCGCGCGGCGCGGGACCGGAACGCGGCGAGGAACGCCGCGACCTCGCCGGGCGCCATGCCCTCGCAGAGGCGGGTGAAGCCGCGGATGTCGGCGAAGAGCACCGTCGCCTCCTGCTCCCAGCCGGGGCGTCGGGCGGCGCGATCCGTCTCGGCGACCCATCGGGCGACCGTCGGCGCGGTCAGGCGCGCGAGGTTGTTCCGCTGCCGCGTCGCGGCGCACGCGGCGCCGCGCAGGCGCTGCACCCGCAGCGAGAGCCATGCCAGGGCGAGCCCGCCGAGCCCGACCGTGACGGGCTCGGGCGTCGTCGTGGCCGCGAGCGCCAGGAGCAGCGGCAGCGGCGCTGCGGCGAGGAGCTGGCCGCGCCCCGCCGCCGCGACGGCGAGGTGTCGGCGGAGGGGAACGGCCCGCGCCCGTCGCCCGACACCGCCAGCGAGCCCGGAACAGGCGTCCGCCGTGTCCGCGCGGGGCTCCCGCAGCGCCATCGCGGGCATCAGCAGCGCGAGCAGACGCGGGCGATGATGCGCTGCGCCCGGGAATGCTCCCGCTCCACGGCGGGGGAGCGGAGGTCTAGATCCGTCCGGAACGGGCGTGTCCGGGCGATCGCCGCGACGCTCGGGACGTCGGGCTGCGCGAAGCGCGGGACCGGCTGCGCCGGCGCGGCGGTCGGGGCCGCCAGGACTGTCAGCATCGTCCCGAGCGCGGTGGCTGCGGCGGCCCGTGTGCGGTGTGAGATCATGATCTCGTGCTCCTCGTGGTGGAGCGTCCGAAGTAAAACTCCGATCTTTCACCGCGATTTCGGCGGATCGGAAAACAATGACAGCAGACATGCGGCGCGAACAACGGACGGGCGCGGGATCGTTGCCGGGACGGTCGTGACCCGGGTCCGGGCTCGTCGCCCCGACAGTCGCCCCAATGGTCGCCCCGACACGCGAACGGCATCCGGTCCGCCGGACCGGGTGCCGTGATGGGCGCGGATGCGGGGGCTGTCCCCGCCGGGACGGTCCCGCGCCGGGTGCGGCGGACGCTCAGGCGGCGCTGCGCGCGCGGCCGCCGTGGCTGGACAGGAGCCGCAGGATCTCGGCCTTCGCGTCGTAGGCGGCGAACTCGGCGGCGAGGCGCCGCGCCTCCCGGCGATGGCCGGGCGCGTCGAGCACGGTCCGCACCGCCTTCCGGATCGCCTCCGGCGTCGGGTCATTCGCGGCGAGGTCGATCCCAGCCCCCGACCACGCGATGCGGGCGTTCACGTCGGCCTTGTCCTCGGTGAGGCCGGCGGCGACGAGGGGGATCCCGTGGCTCAGGGCCTGGTTCACGCTCCCGTAGCCGCCGTTGGTCACCATGGCGTCGACCCGGGGCAGCAGCCACTCGAAGGGCAGGTAGGGCGAGAGCCGCGCGTTGGCCGGGATCGGGCCGGGGATCGCGTCGAGCCCCCGGCCGCCGCCCGTCACCACGGTCAGGATGTCGGGCTCATCGGCGAGGGCCCGGAGGGCGGGGCCGACGAGCAGGCCGAAATCGTGGTTCGCGACCGTGCCCTGCGTGACCAGCACGACCTTGCGCGCGCCGTCGAGGTCGCTCGCCCAGGGCGGGAGCGCCGCCTGCCCCGGGACGATCGGCAGCGCCCCGATGAAGCGCACCGTCGGCGGCAGCGGGAACGGGTACTCGAAACTGGGGACGGTCAGCTGCAGGTAGGTGTCGGCGAGCCGGACCACCGCGTCGAACAGCGGCCAGGGCGGGGCGGCCCGGCCGAGTTCCGCCAGCTTGGCGGCGAGGCTCAGCCCGACCGGCCGGTCGACCGCCGCCTCGTAGGCCTCGGCGATGCGGCCGTAGGCGGCCTCCTGCTCGGGCGTCTCGGCCGGCGGGAGACCCAGGAAGGCCGGAGCCCGGTCGGGCCGCGCGCAGTGCAGGATCGACGTGCCGCACAGGACGATGGCGGGGCGCTCCGCGCGCGGCCCCAGCAGCAGCGGCAGGGCGCCGAAGAACATGTCGTCGCCGATCACCAGCGAGGCCGGGAAGGCCCGGAGCGCCGCGCGCAGGCCGCGCGCCTGGTCGGGGATGCGGTCGACGAACACGCGCTCCATGGCGACGCGCAGCCAGTCCGGTCCCGGCGCGATCTCGGCCAGTTCGGGCACGACCGCGCGGAGGTCGCGGCCGTCGAAATCCGCCGCGCCCGGCAGGGCCATGAAGCGGGCGCCGGCCGCCACGATGCGGTCGCGGAAGGCCGAGCCCGAGAGCACCATGACCTCGTGGCCGTCCGCGATCAGCATGTGGGCGATGGCGAGGAGGGGATTGAGATGGCCCGTGGCGGGCGTCGAGCAGAGGAGGACCTTCATCGCTTGTCCTTTCCGTGGGGGGCGTGAGGGCGCCGCGATCGCGGCGCGATCGCCGGGGCGTCCGGGAGCGAGGCTGGGGGCGGTCCGTTACGGCGTCGCTGCGGCGCGGGGCCGAAGCGGCTACGGCTGCAACGGGCGCGCGTCGGACGCGCGGGAGACGGCGCGACAGGGTCGCAGCGGTCCGGAGGGGCGGCGACTCCGGTCGAGGCAGCCGCGCCCTGGTCCCCCTCCCGTGCGGGAGAGGGACCTCGCTATGCGCGGCGAAGGGCTCGGCGAGCGCCGCCGTCCCTATCCGGTCGGGAACGGCGCTAGGCGGCGACCCGCAGCGCGTCGATGCGGCGGATGCCGCTGTGGCCGCGGAGGACCGGCATCGCGCCGGTCAGGCGCAGGCGCGGGGCGAGGCGCAGCACGGCGCCCAGTCCCTCCTCCAGCTCGACCCGCGCCAGGGCCTCGCCGATGCACCGGTGCGCGCCGCCGCCGAAGACCGGGTGGAGGCGCGGGAGGTCGGTGCGCCGGATGTCGAACGTGTCGGGACGCGCGTAGACCGTCTCGTCCCGCATCGCCGACAGCGTCGAGAGCAGCATCAGGCTTCCGGCCGGCACGACGTGCCCGTCGAGGGGAATGTCCTCCCGGGCGACCCGGCCGGCGGAGCCGGCGCTCGGCTCGTAGCGGAGCGACTCCGCCACCGCGGCCGGGATCAGGTCGGGATCGCGGCTGACCGCCGCCCACTGCTCGGGATGCTGCAGCAGCAGCGCCACCTGCATGGCGCCGGCGACCCGGGTCGTGTCGGTGCCGCCGATGATCATCTGCACGAGCTGGATCACCACCTCCTGCTGCGTGAGCTCGCCGGCGGCCTCGGTCTCCGCGAGGAAGCGCGACAGGAAATCGGCGCGGGGCGCCGACCGGCGCGCGGCGAGGATCCCGGCCACGTAGTCCTGCAGCGCGACCGCCGCCGCCTCCAGATCGGGGATGTCCTCCGGTCCGAAGGTGAAGCTCAGCACCCGGGAGACCTCGTAGGCGAGGTGCGTGAACCGCGGGATGTCGTCCCGCGGCAGGCCGAGGATGTCGGCGATGACCTGGGCCGGGATCTGCGCGGTGTAGCGCGCGACGAGGTCGACCTCCCCGTCCCCCAGCCAGTCGCGGACGAGGCCCTCCGCGGCGACGCGGATCCGGGGCCGAAGGCCTTCGATCAGGCGCGCCGCGAAGGTGCGGGTGAAGGGCGAACGGCGCCGGCGGTGGACCGCGCCGTTGGCCGTGAGCATGCCGTGCGCGAAGATGTCGAACAGCGCCCCCTCGGGGATCGCGCGCGACTCCGGATAGAGCGTCTCCGTGGCTTGGGCGCGGGGGTCGCGCATCAGCAGGTCGACGTCGCGGGCGCGGAGGACGAGGACGCCCGCGACCTCGTGGCCGACGAAGGGCAGCCGCGGCCGCCAGGCGCGGTAGACGCCGTGCGGGTCGGCCTCCAGCTCCGCCACCGTGAGCGTCGGGACGCCGGTCGGGACGCGGTTCGGTGTGCCGGTCGGGCCTGCCTGCCGCGTCAGATCTTCGGTCGCATTCATCTGTGCGTTCTCGCTGCTGTGTTGCGCGAGAACTCTCGGAAGCCCGGACTACAGGATGATTGCGGGAGCTGGGTCGAACATTACAGCCATAACATGCGGCGCGCCGGCGGCCCGGTCGCCGCCGCGGCCGCCTTGTGCGGAAGAGCACGCCGGTCGCCGCGCGGATGGTGTGTGAGATGTTCCGAAATCATGCCGTAACTTGACCCTTCGAAAAAGGCGCCGCTTCGCAGAAGGAGAAGTCCTCATGGTTGCAGGGCTGGCGAATACGGACGACGTCTTCGAGACGCTGCTCCGACGGACGATCACGGACTTCGTGATCGGCGGTATGGACCACGGGATCCCGGACGAGGACGGCCTGATCGTCCGCCTGAGACAGTACGAGCAGCGGGCGCGCCAGGAGCAGCTGAGCTCCCAGACGCTCCAGGTCATCTCGTCGGCGCGGCGCCTCCTGGGCGACCGGACGGAGGCCGGTCGGGCGTCCTGACGCGCCCCGCGCGACGGGTCGCGGGACGGCCTCCGCGGAGGGGCCCGCCCCGCCTGACGGGCGTTGGTCCCGCGGCGTCCCGCTACCGCGCGCGCGGCCGCAGGCCGACCGCCAGGAAGCGCTCGATCATCGCGTTGACCTGCTCGGCCACCTCGATCGTGTTGAAGTGGCCCGCCAGCAGCGTCTGGGCGGTGACGAGCTGCGGGCAGAGCTCCCGCAGCCGGTCGAGGTCGCGGGCCTCCGCCACGAGCGGCACGTCCGCCGAGATGTAGGCCATCGGGACCCGGCAGGCGCGCGCGGCCGGGACGGGATCGTGGGCCAGCACCATGTCGCGCAGCGCCGCGTAGGCCACGTGCTGCGGTGTCCGCTGGCAGGGGCCGAGGATGAAGGTCTCGAAGATCGCCTTCCGCCGGGCCGGGTGGTCGTAGGCGCCGCCGATCGCCCAGGCCATCTCCCGCACGACGGACCGGTAATCCGGGCCGCCGACGCCCGCCAGCAGCCCCTCGATCGCGGCGCCGCCCGCCGCGTCCGCCGACGGCAGGACGATCGAGTCGATCATGACGAGGCCGGCGGCGAGGTCGGGATGGCGGCCGCACAGCTCCAGCGCCACCGCGCCGCCGAAGCTGTGGCCGATGACGATCGGCTTCGCGAGGCCCAGCGTCCGGCTCTGCCACGCGACGTCCTCGGCGAAGCCCGCGACGGTGTAGTCGCGCTCCGGCGCGTCGCTGGCGCCGTGACCGCGCAGGTCGACCGCCACGACGCGGCGCGTCCGCGAGAAGTGCCGGATCTGCGGCGTGAAGATCCCGTGATCGCCGGTCCAGCCGTTGATCAGCAGCAGCGGCTGCCCCTCGGGGGTGAGCGGCCCGGCCTCGATATGGGCGAGCCGGCCGCCGTCGCGCGTCAGGTGGAGGGGCTGCCAGGGGGGCGGATCGAAGTGCATGCGGGTTCTCCGTAGGGTCGGGAGGGGGCGCGGGGCGCCGGCCGGGCGAGACCCACGTGGGCGGCGGCGGCCGCGAGGCTGCAGCCGAGCATCACGGCGGCCATCGACAGGGCGGACCGGCCGTCGAAGAACCGGGCGACGAGGTCGCTGGCGACGGCCGCCCCGAGCATCTGCAGGAAGACCGCGACGGCGCTGGCCGCGCCCGCCGCCTCCGGGCTTCGCTCCGTCGCGCCGTGCACGGCGTTGGGCGACACGAGGCCGAAGGCCAGGGCCACGCCGACCATCGCGGCGACCACCGGCAGGCCCGCGGGCGGCCGGGCGAGCGCCGCGACGAGGAGCAGGGAAGCCGCGCCGGTCGCCAGAACGAGGCCGGCGGCGATCACCCGCGGTGGGGGGACGCCCCGGGCCGCGAGCCGCCCGTTCAGGAAGGCGCCGACCATCACCGACAGGGAGCTCGCCCCGAAGACCAGCCCGTAGGCCAGCGGACTGAGCCCGAGGGCGTCGACGAACACCAGCGCCGAGCCGGTGATGTAGGCGAAGACCGCCCCGGCCGCCGCGGCGTTGCACAGGGCGTGGCCGAGGAAGACCCGGCTCGCCAGGATCCGCCCATAGCCGCGCAGGATCCCCGAGGCCGGCCCGGGGCCCGCGGCCCGCTGCAGGGGCTCGTCGATGTGCCGGATCGCCACCAGGGCCGCCAGGGCGGCGGCGACCGGCGCGGCGTGGATCAGGCGCCAGCCGCCGAGATCCATCAGCCCGGCGCCGACGGTCGGGGCCACCATCGGCACCACGTTGATGGTGAGGACGACGAAGGACATCCGGGCGCGCGCGGCCTCGCCCTCGAACAGGTCGCGGACCATCGCGAGGACCGCCATGCCGGGGCCCGCCGCGCCGATTCCCTGGAGGGCCCGGAACAGCAGGAAGTCCGGCAGCGTCCGCGCCGCGCCGCAGCCGAGGCTGCCCACGACGAGGAGGAGGCAGCCGCAGACGATGGCCGGCTTGCGGCCCAGCCGGTCCGAGACCGGGCCGTAGACCAGCAGCGCGCCGCCGAAGCCGAGCAGGTAGACGCCCAGGGCCGCGCCCATCGCGGTGGCCGGGACGTGCAGCGCGGTCGCCGTGTCCGACAGGCTCGGCAGGATCATGTCGATCCCGAAGGTCGGGAGCGCCGCCAGCAGCCCGAGGAGCGCCGAGAAGGCGGCCGAGCCGGGGCGGATGCGGGGCCGCGCCGGCGCGGGCGCGCGGATCAGGCCCAAAGCCGGTCTCCGCCCCGGGCGCCGCCCCGGTCCACGGAGGCCCGGCGCGCCGCCACCATCGCGTCGATCTCGCGGACGAGGCCGCCCGCGTCGAGATCCGCCCGCACGGCCGCCCCGAGAACTGCGGCGGCCCTGCGGAAGCCCGGCTCCGCCAGGAGCCGGCGCGCCGCCGCGGCGATCTCGGCCTCGCCCGCGTCGGCGGGCAGGCGCAGGCCGGCGCCGCGCAGGGCGACGCGGGCGGCGTTGTCGGCCTGGTCGCGGGCCAGGGGGATCACCAGCAGCGGCGCGCCGTGCAGCAGGGCGCGGCTGACCGTCCCGTGACCGCCCTGGCACACCACCAGGTCGGCCTGCGCCATGAGGGCGTCGTGGGAGGCGGCCGCCACGACCCGGACGGCGGCGGGGGCGGCCAGGTCCGCGGGCCCGACATTCGGTCCGGTCGTCACGATGGTCTCGGCCTCGACCGCGCCGACGGCGCGCGCGACGCGCCGCAGCAGGTCGGTCTGGTTCTGGGCGCCGGTGCTGCCGGCGACGAGGATCCGCCGCCGTCCCGAACCGGACCACCCATGCCCCGTCCCGCGGGACCAGCTCGGCTCGTCGAGCAGCGGGCCGATGTAGCGGTAATTGGCGGGCAGCGCCTGCGTGTCGAAGTCGAAGGCGCGGCTGACGGCCAGCAGGACGCGGTCGGCGCGATCGAAATGGGCGAAGGCGCTGGCGACCGGCGGCAGCCCGAAGGCGCGCCGCGCGGCGTTGAGCGCCGGCCGGCCCCGCTCCATCGCCGACACGATCGCGGCCGTCGCCGCGTCCACCGCGTCCCGCTCCGCCTCGGTCCGCGGCGGCGTCAGGCCGCTCGCGGCGGGCGGAATGCCGGGGAGCGGGCGGATGCTGATATGCGGCGACAGGACCGCGTGCGGCAAGTCGGCCGCCTCGGCCGCCAGGGCGCAGCCGGGCAGGAGGTCGAGACTCAGGACGGCATCGGTCGGGAGGCGGCGGATCTCGTCGAGCGTGTCGGCCGCGTAGGCGCCGGCCGGGGAGAACATCGTCTGCCGCAGCCAGTCCGCGAGATCCGAGAAATCGGCCGGGTCGGCGTCGAGGCCGGTCGGGGCGCGGCGCCAGCCGACGAACGGGAAGCCCGCCGCCGCGACCTCCCCGCACATCGCCGGGTCGGCCATGACGCGCGGGCGGTGCCCCGCCCGGCGCAGCTGCCGGGCCGCCGTGAGCACGGGGCTGAGATTGCCGGTGGTGCCCCACGAGATGCAGAGGACGTTGAGCGACATGATCTGGATGTCCCGAGATGATCGCGCGCGGAGGCGCGCGGAGGCCGCGACTCAGCTGACCTCCCTGGAACGGTCTGAAAGACGACGTGGAGATCTGGACGGCAGGATCGTCAGCTTCGGTGCCGATTTCTGCTGCTGATATCGCGCAGAAAATCGACGTAGTCCGGGTGGATACTGTGAATGCACCCGCCGAATGCGAAGCTGAACACCAGCGCGTCGAGCAGCCATCGTCCGTGGCCGGCGAACACCGGTCGCGGCGCGGCGATCGGGGACGAAGCCGGGCCGCCGCGCTCCCGCGCCGGGCGTCCCGACGGACCGGGAAGACCAGCGGCGGGCTTCCGACAGTCGGGCTCGGACTTGCAGAGATTTCGGTGAAGGTGCGGACCGATCTCCGGGATCGCGGCGTCAGTCATGATCACCTCTCTATTGTGAGAGCACGATCCTGGTTTCCGCGGGTTACATCCCGGTGTCTCAACAAGATGATCTCGGTTACAGCCGTAACGGTGGCGTTCTCGTTTGTTCGATACGGTACGTGCCGGGACGAATGCTCGCGCTGTGCTGTCACGCACAATATGAAGCGCGCAATCTTTTAGGGGGCGTGGTATCAACTCAGCCGTGTAAGGCCCGATGACCGGACGCGCCCAGATTGGCCGCCGGGGCGGGCCGGCGACGGACGCGAAGGACATCCGGGTGGCGCTATCAGCCCGACCGGACGCTCCTCCCGCTCCCCGAACCGGCGCGTCGAGATCGTGCCGTCGCGGCGGGCCGCCGCGAAGCGGAGGTGGCCATGATCGAATCCAGTCTGGACCGGGGTCAGGGTCGGAGCGCGCGCGCCGGCACGACCCGCATCCTCCTCGTCGAGGATGACGCGGGCATGCAGCGCATCGTCTCGGACCACTTCGCCGACCACGACGTCGCCGTGACGGCGGCGACCGACCGGGCGGAGGCGGAGAAGCGGCTCGCGGAGGCCGAATTCGACCTCGTCGTGCTGGACCTGCGGCTGGGCTCGGAGAACGGGCTCGACCTGCTGCGCGATCTGCGGGCCAGGAGCGACCTGCCGGTGATCATCACCACCGGCCATCGCCGGGACGAGATCGACCGGGTGATCGGCCTCGAGCTCGGCGCCGACGATTACCTCGTGAAGCCCTACGGGCTGCGCGAGCTGCTCGCGCGGGTCAGGGTCATCCTGCGCCGGGCCGAGGTGGCGCCCGCCCCGGCGCGGGTCCAGGAATCCCACCGCAGCCGCTTCGAAGGCTGGGTGCTCGACCGGCGTCGCCGGCGCCTCACCAATCCCGACGGCGCGGATGTCGCGCTCAGCAAGGGCGAGTACGCCCTGCTGGTGGCCTTCCTCGACGCGCCCCAGCGCCCGCTCAGCCGCGAGCAGCTCCTGCAGGCCACGCGCGTCCACGAGGACGTGTTCGACCGCAGCATCGACGTCCAGATCCTGCGGCTGCGGCGCAAGCTGGAGGTGGATCCGAGCGCGCCGCGCCTGATCGTCACCGAGCGCGGCGTCGGCTACGTCCTCGCCGCGACCGTCGAGAAGCTATAGCCGTGACCCGGTTCCGGGCCGGCCGATGGCGCGTCGCGGTCGCGGCGCTCCTCGGCAGCGCCGCGGCGCTCCTCGCCGCGGCCGCCCACGAGAGGCCAGCCGGCCACGACAGGCCGGCCGACACCGCGCTCTCCGCCGAGGCGGCGGACGCGCTGGGGGTGATCACCCCGGTGCCGGACACCCTGGAGGCGGACCCGGCCCGGGCCGCGATCGGCCGCCTGCTCTTCACCGACACGCGGCTGTCGCGCGGGGGCGACCGGGCCTGCATCACCTGCCACGACATCCGCACCAGCGGCGCGAGCGCGGTGCCCCGGAACCTGACCGCCGACGGCACGCCGGTTCCGCGCAACACGCCGACGGCCTTCAACGCGGCGCTCAGCTTCCGGCTGGGCTGGGCCGGCGACATCCCGAGCCTGCGCGAGCAGGCCGAGCTCGCCCTGACGAGGCCCGAGTTCCTGGGCGGTTCCTGGCCCCGGATCCTCGACACGGTGCGCGGCGACCCGGTGCTCGCCCCGATGTTCCAGGCCGCCTACGGGCGCGCGGTCGACCGGGAGACGGTGATCGACGCGATCAACAGCTTCGAGCGCACGCTCCTCACACCCGACAGCCGCTTCGACCGCTGGCTGCGCGGCGACGCCCACGCCATCACCGGCGCGGAGCAGGCGGGCTACGACCTGTTCCGCCGGATCGGCTGCGCGTCCTGCCACCAGGGCGTCAATGTCGGCGGCAACCTGTTCGAGAAGGTCGGCATCTTCGTCACGATCCCCAACAAGGTGGCCGAGGTGCTGCGGGTGCCCAGCCTGCGCAACGTCGCCGTCACGGCGCCCTACTTCGACGACGGCGGGATCGCCACGCTCCCCGAGGCGGTGCGGCTCATGGCGCGGGCGCAGCTCGGCCGGGAACTCACCCCCGCGCAGATCGATGGGATCGTCGCCTTCCTCGGGACCCTGACCGGCACCTACGAGGGCCGGCCCCTGACCGCGCCGCCAGCGCCCGGCGCGGCCTTTCAGGACGGCAAGCCGCAGCTATGAGACTGACCCTGCAGGCCGTCACGCTCGGCGCGCTGCTCGCGGCGCTGCTGACGTGGCTGCTGATCAACGGCAACGGCGGGATGGAGGCCGCCTACCTGGCGACCCAGCGGACCGTCGACGCCCTGGCGCTGGCCGAGTCGCGCATGCAGCACGACGTGCTGCGGGCCCGGACCGGCCTGCTGCGCAACTACGACCCGATCGTCGCGCACCTGCGCGAGATGCAGAAGGCCACGGCCGACCTGCAGGCGAGCAATGCCGGGGATCCCGACGTCCAGGCGCTGGCCGAAGCGGTGGAGCGGGAGGCCGCGATGGTCGAACGGTTCAAGACCGGCAACGCCCTGGTGCAGAACTCGATCGCCTATTTCGACTCGCTCAGCGACCGGCTGTCCGAGTCGGACATCGCCCCCGGCCTCGCGCGCGCGGTGGCCGCGCTCCAGATCCGCATCTCGGAACTCGTGCGCGACTCGACGCCCGCGCGCCTCGCCGACATCCGCACCCGTCTCGAGACGTTGCACGCCGCCGACGGGGCGGCCGCCCGGGCCGGCGACGTCGACGCCATCGTCCTGCACGGGCGCCAGCTCCTGGAACTGCTGCCGCACGTCGACGCGGTCACGCGCTCGCTGCCGGCCTCGTCGAGCGAGGCGGCCCGCGAGGCGCTCCTAGAATCCCGGCGAAGCCTCCGCGACCGGCGCCAGGCCCGGGCGGACGGATTCCGCCTCGCGCTCTACGCCGTCGCCCTCGCGCTGCTCGCCCTCGTGGTCCGCGTGGGGGTGCTGATGCGTGCCGGGACCCGGATCCTGCGCCGGACCGTGGATTTCCAGACCGTCGTGGCGCAGGCGGCCAACCGCTTCCTGGCGATCCAGCCCGACGAGACCGACACGCGCATCGTGGACGTCCTCGCCATGGTGGGCGAAGGGCTCGACACGGATCACGGCTACGTTCTCATGCTCGACGGCACCGGCGCGGTGCATCTCTGGAACCGGCCCGGCCTCGCGCCGCCGAGCGGCTGGCCGGCGGCGCAGCAGACCCTCGTTCACGACGTCGCGGCCGCCGCCAGCGACCTCATCTTCGTCGAGGTGGCGGACGAGACCGGGCCGCCGGCCCTGCGCCGCTCCCTGGCCGAGCGCGGCGTCGTCTCGTGGGCCTGCGCGCGGCTGCGCCGGGGCGATCGGATCGTCGGCCTGCTCTGCTTCGAGCGCACCACCTCCGGCCTGCCGCCCTGGCTGCGGCACTCGCGCGGCCTGCTGCAGGTCGTCGCCGACAGCTTCGCGGCCGCCCTGGAGCGACAGCACGTCTGGGCCGAGCGCCGCGAGATCGAGGCGGCGCTGCGCCGCGCCCAGCGGCTCGAGGCCATCGGGACCTTCGCCAGCGGGGTCGCCCACAACATCAACAACGTCCTCAACGTCATGCTGGGCCACGCCGAGATCGCCGGGGACGCCCTGCCGGCCCATCCGGGGCGGGCGGCCGAGCATATCGGGCTGCTGGTCCAGGCCGGCGGCCGCGCGCGCGAGATCGCCGGCCAGATCCTCGATTTCGGCCGCCCCGCGCGCTCCGCGCAGTGCACCAGCGCGGCGGACGCGGTGGTCCACGAGACCGTGGCGCAGATCCGGGCCTCCACGGCCGGACCGGCCACGATCGCGCTCTCGGGCACCGCGGCGGGCGCCCGCGTCGGCGGCGAGCCGGCACAGCTGCAGCAGGTCGTCCACAACCTGATCCGCAACGCCGTCCAGGCCTCCGCGCCGGGCGCGGCCGTCGACGTGCGACTCGACCACGTCGCCCTGCCGCGGTCGAGCGCCCTGACCCACGGCACCCTGCGGCCCGGCGCCTACGTCCGGATCCGCGTGTCCGACACCGGCCGCGGCATGGACGAGGCCACGCTCGCGCGGATCTTCGAGCCGTTCTTCACCACCCGACCGGCCGGGACCGGCCTCGGGCTCGCCACCGCCTTCGAGTTCGTCCAGGAGCACGACGGCGCCTTCGACGTGCGCAGCGCGCCGGGCAGCGGCAGCACCTTCGCGGTGTGGCTGCCCGTGATCCCGCAGGCCGCGGCCGGCGCGGCGGCCGGCGGGACCGTGATGCTGGTCGGGCGCACGCGCCGGTCGGTCCAGGACGACGAGGAGACGCTGGCGGCGCTCGGCTACGAGCCGGTCGGCTACGCGGATCCCGAGGCGGCCCTGGCCGTCCTGCGGCGGGAGCCGGGGCGGTTCGATCTGCTGATCGTCGACAACCGTCTCGCCGATCTCTCGGGCCTCGCCTTCGCGCACCGCGCCGCGCGGATCTCCGGGCGGCCGATCGTGCTCTCGCTGTTGTCGACCGACGCGGTGCAGCCGGAACTCCTCGCGGCGGTTCCCGTCGCCGACATCGTCCGGCGGCCGTGGCGCTCGAACGCCCTGGCGCTGACGCTGCGGCGCCATCTCGCCTCCGCCGACCCGGCGCGTCGCCCGGCCGCCGTCTCCTGAGGGCACCGGCGGCATCAGGATCCTGCGATCCGGCCACGCGGGCGCTATCCCGGCTTTGACAAGCTCGGCGTCACGTGGGACCGGTCTGGCATGCCGGGCGGCCAGATGCGCGATGCCGCCCCGACGATCGAACGGGCCGGGTCGAGTCTCGCCGAGACCCCATCGCGCGAGGAACCCCCGATGCCCGTCGAAGCCGCGTCAGGACGCCATGCACGGGAGATCTGACGCCCCGATCCGCGACCCGGCCTTCCTCGCCGACGGCGGCGCGATGGCCGTGCTCCTGCGCGCGCACGACTGGGACAGCACGCCCCTCGGCGCGCTGTTCGCCTGGCCCGAATCGCTGACGACCCTCGTCGGGGTCATGTTCGGCGCGAACCGGCCGACGTTCATCCTCTGGGGCCCCGAGCGGCGGCTCCTGTACAACGATCTCTACGCGGAGATCCTCGGCGACCGGCATCCCGCGGCCCTCGGCCGGGACTGTCTCGCGGTCTGGGGCGGGGTCGGGGCCGGTCTCGCGCCCCTCGTGGACAGGGCCTATGCCGGCCGGCCAGTCCACACTGCGGAGGGTCAGCTTCTCCTCCACGGCGACGGCGGTGCCGACGCGGCGCGCTTCGCGCTCTCCCTGGTGCCGGTCCGGGACACGGCGGGGCGCGTCACCGGCCTCGTCGGGACCTGCACGGCGATCGCCGGCCAGGCGGCCGCCGCCCGCCGTCCGCGCGAGACGGAGGCGTCGCGCCGGGACAACGAGGAGCGGCAATCCTTCCTGCTCGATCTCAGCGACACGCTCCGTCCGCTGACCGCGTCGGCGGAGATCGTCGCGGTGGCCTCGCGGCGCCTCGGCGAGCGCGTCGGCGCGAGCCGCGTCTTCTACGCCGAGATCGCCGGCAGCCTGATGAAGGTCGAGCGGGAATACGTCCGGGGCGTCGGCTCGATCGTCGGGGAGCATTCCCTGGCGGCGTTCGGCCCCGACCTGCTGGCCGCCTACCGCGACGGGACGGTGGTCGCGGTCGAGGACGTGGCGGCCGATCCCCGCTTCAGCGAGGCGGCGCGCGCCGGCCTCGGATCCCGCGAGGTCGCGGCCTTCGTCGACGTCGTGCTGTTCCGCGGCGCGGAGTGGGTGAGCCTGCTCGCGGTGCAGAGCGCGGTGCCGCGCGCCTGGACCACCGCCGAGGGGAACCTGATCCGCGACGTCGGCGAGCGCGTGAAGGCGGCGATCGAGCGCGCCCGCGCGGAGGCGGCCCTGCGCAAGAGCGAGGAGCACCTGGCGGCAATCTTCGCCGGCGCCTCGGTCGGCCTGTCCGAGGTGGATGCCGCGGGGCGCTTCCTGCGGGTCAACACCGAGCTGTGCCGGATCCTCGGGCGCCCGGCCGAGGCGCTGCTGCGGCTCGGCGTCGCCGACGTGACCGATCCCGCGGACCGGGCGCCGAGCGCGGCCGCGCTGGCGCGGGCCCTCGAGACCGACCGCGACGTCACCCTCGACAAGCGCTATCTCCGCCCGGACGGCAGCGCGATCTGGGCCAGCAGCAGCATCCGGCGCCTCGACGACGCGGACGGCAGGCTCAAGAGCCTGCTGATCGTCACGGCCGATCTCAGCCGGCGCAAGGAGGCCGAGACGCGGCTCGCCGAGAGCGAGCGCCGCCTCCAGCACCTGAACGAGACCCTGGAGCTGCAGGTCTCCGAGCGCACTGCGGAGCGCAATCTCTTCGCCACGATCGTCGAGAGAACCGACATCATGGTGATGGCGGCCGATCTCGACTACAACATCCTGGCGATCAATAAGGCGAATGCGGACGAGTTCGCTCGCATCTACGGCGTGAGGCCGAAGGTGGGCGACAACATGCTCGACCTGCTGGCCGACCAGCCCGAGCATCAGGCGCAGGTGCGGGCGGGGTGGGGGCGCGGGCTCGCCGGCGAGGAGATCACCCTGGTCGAGGCGTTCGGCGATGCCGGGCGGGCGCGCCCCTCCTACGAGATCAGCTTCCGCACCCTGCGCGACGCGCGGGGCGCGCGCACGGGCTGCTACCAGTTCGTCATGGACGTCACCGAGCGGCTGCGCGGCCAGGCCGAGCTGGCCCAGGCGCAGGAGGCGCTGCGCCAGTCCCAGAAGCTGGAGGCGGTCGGCCAGCTCACCGGCGGCGTCGCGCACGACTTCAACAACCTGCTGACCATCATCCGCTCGTCCGTCGACTTCCTGCGGCGGCCCGACCTGCCGGAGATCCGCAAGCGCCGCTACCTCGACGCGGTCTCAGAGACCGTGGAGCGGGCCGCGAAGCTCACCGGCCAGCTGCTGGCCTTCGCCCGCCGGCAGGCCCTCAAGCCCGAGGTGTTCGAGGTCGGCCAGAGGGTGCGGGCGATCGCCGACATGCTCGACACCCTGACGGGCGCGCGGGTGCAGGTCGTGACCGAGGTGCCGGAGGCGACCTGCCTGATCCGGGCGGATGTGAGCCAGTTCGAGACCGCGCTCGTCAACATGGCGGTCAACGCCCGCGACGCCATGGACGGGGAAGGCACGCTGACCCTGCGCGTGACCTGCGGCGCGGCCCTCCCGGCCATCCGCGGCCATGCCGGGTCCCGGAAGCCCTTCGCGGCCGTGTCGCTGATCGACACCGGCACGGGCATCCCGCCCGAGCGGATCGGGCGGATCTTCGAGCCGTTCTTCACCACCAAGGAGGTGGGCAAGGGGACCGGCCTCGGCCTGTCCCAGGTCTTCGGTTTCGCCAAGCAGTCGGGCGGCGACGTCGACGTGCGCAGCACCCTCGGTGCGGGCACCGCGTTCACTCTCTACCTGCCGCAGGTGGCGTCCGAGGACCGGCCGGCCGGCGACCGCCTGCCGGATGCGGATCTCGCGCCGCTCGGGAGCGGGCAGCGCGTCCTGGTCGTGGAGGACAATGTCGGCGTCGGGCAGTTCGCGACGCAGATCCTGGAGGATCTGGGCTACCGGCCGACCTGGGCGGCCAACGCCGAGGAGGCGCTGGAGGAGCTCGGCCGAGTGGGGAACCGATACGACCTGGTCTTCTCGGACGTGGTGATGCCCGGCATGGGCGGCGTCGCGCTCGCGCAGGAGCTCCGGAGGCGCGCGCCGCAGGTGCCCGTAGTGCTGACCTCGGGCTACAGCCACGTGCTCGCGCAGTCGGACACCCACGACTTCACGCTGCTGCACAAGCCGTACTCGGCCGAGCAGCTCGGCCGCATCCTGCATCGGGCCCTGGGCCCGCGCCGGAAGGCCGGCGCGCGCGCCGATCCGTCCTGAATCCGGGCTCCCGCGTCGGGATCCCGGATCTCCGGCCTGGGGCCTGCGCGGTTCGCCGCCGCCCTCAGCCAGCTCTCGACTCGCCCTCAGCCCGCCTTGGCCCACGCCACCGCGTCGGCGCCGGCCGGCAGACGCATGGGGCACGACGGGTCGGTCACCGCGCGCCACACCGCCTCCGCCACGTCCGAGGACCGGGTCAGGTCCCCGTCCGCCTGCTGGATGCCGGCGAAGACCTTCGCGGCCACCGCCGCGTAGGCTTCGGGGATGTCCATGCCCATGCGGGCGCGCGCGTTGGCGCCGAACGCGGTCTCCGGGGCCCGTCCGGGAATGACCAGCCGGGCGCGGATTCCGAACGGTTCGAGCTCCAGCGCCAGGGACTCGGTGAAGGCGTTCACCGCCGCCTTGCTCGCCGTGTAGACGGACAGCAGGTGCAGCGGGCGCTGCGTCACGCTCGACGTCACGTTGACGACGACGCCCGCGCGGCGCGCCCGGAACTGCGGCACCACGGCCCGGGTCATCGCGATGCTGCCGAGGGTGTTGGTCTCGAACACCTCCCGCGCGGCGTCCATCGAGACGCCCTCCAGCGCGTTCAGGAGCCCGACGCCGGCGTTGTTGACCAGCGCGTCGACCGGTCCGGCCGCCGCGACCGCGCGGTCGATGCTGTCGTGGTCGGTCACGTCGAGCGGCAGGATGCTCAGACGATCGGAGGGCGCCAGCAGGTCGCTCCGCGGCCCGCGCATCGTGGCGACCACGCGCCAGCCCCGTTCGAGGAAGGTGCGGGCCGTCTCCAGGCCGAAGCCGGACGAGCAGCCGGTGATCAGGATCGTGTTCATGGGAACTCCCGTGCAGAAGCGGCAACGGGGTGATAGGGAGCGCGGGCCGGACCTGATACGTGCGCAAGTCCGTTTCGCATTGGCGAGCGTCCGAGAATGCCCGATCCGCTCACCCAGGTGGTCGGCCTCCTCCGGCCGAGCGCCCCGCTGTCCAAGCTCGTCACCGGCTTCGGTCACTGGGCGGTGCGGCGCACGGATTCCGGGCTTCCGTTCTACGCCGCCGTGCTCGAGGGCGGGTGCCGCCTCGCGATCGACGGCGAGGCCGGGATCGTGCTCGGAGCGGGCGACTTCGTCCTCATCCCCGCGGCCTACGCGTTCATCACCACCAGCCTCGAGCCGCCGCCCCCGCGGCGCGCAGCGCAGCCTCCCGTCGCGGTGAGCCCCGGCGTGTTCCGGCTCGGCGACGCCGAGGGGCCGCCGAATGTCCGGATGCTCGTGGGCCACTGCGCCTTCGCGTCGAGTGACGCAGATCTGCTCGTCTCGCTGCTGCCCCGGTATGTCCATGTGCGCGGCGCCGCCCGGCTGACCACCCTGCTCGGCCTCGTGAACGAGGAGACCCGCGCCGACCGGCCGGGCCGCGACGTGGTCCTGTCACGCCTGCTGGAGGTCGTGCTGATCGAGGCGCTGCGCGCCACCGCCGGGCCGGCGGCGCCCTCGGGACTGCTGCGCGGGCTCGCCGACGACCGGCTCGCCGCCGCGCTGCGGCGGATGCACGACCGGCCGACGGCGAGCTGGACGGTGGCCGCGCTCGCGCGCGAGGCGGGCCTCTCCCGGTCCACGTTCTTCGAGCGATTCCGCCGCGCCGTCGGGGTCGCCCCGATGGAGTACCTGCTGGCGTGGCGGATGGCGCTGGCGAAGGATCTGCTGAGCCGCGAGGCGGTCGGGATGGCCGAGGTGGCCGCGCGGGTGGGCTACAGCTCGGCGAGCACGTTCAGCGTCGCCTTCGCCCGGCACGTCGGCCGGCCGCCGGTCCGGTACGCCCGCGAGCGGCCGGTGCCGTGATCCGGGCCGGCTGGCCGTGCCCCGGACGAGCCCAGGCCGTGCCCCCGACACGGCGAGGCGGCTTCCTTCCGGTCCGACACCGGCATCGACGGGGCCAGCCGGCCCTTCGCCCCGAGGCCGGGTTCGGGTACGAGACCGAAATCGCGCTCGACCCCCTCACCCGCCGCGGCGCGACCGACGTGCCACGGCCCCTCGCGCAGGAGAACGTCCTGATCACCGATCCGCAGGCCCTCCGCGCGCAGGCCGGTGCCCGAGCGAGCCGCCGCCAGGACGGCGCCGCTCGATGGACGCCGGCATTCCGCGCGATCGCCGGCGGCGTCCGAGCCGACATCGGCGCTCCCCCGCGGGGCACCCTCGGCACGGCGGCGCGCTCCTGATGGTCGCATCGTCCTGGGCGCCCGCCGCCGCGCCCGGCGGTCCGGCGGCATCGCGGCGCGTCGGCTCCATCGACGCCCTGCGCGGGCTGGTGATGCTGCTGATGCTCGTCGACCACGTGCGGGAGTTCTTCTACCTTCACGCGCAGGTCCGCGACCCGATGGACCTCGCCGCGACGCCGCCCGACCTGGTCCTGACGCGGGCGGCCTCGCATCTCTGCGCGCCGGTCTTCGTCCTGCTCACCGGCCTCTCGGCGTGCCTCTACGGGCAGAGGCACGGCGCGCGGGCGACCGCCGCCTTCCTGCTCAAGCGCGGTCTGCTCCTGATCCTGCTGGAAGTGACGCTCGTCAACGTCGCCTGGGCCGGCAGCGTCCGGCCGCCGATCCTGTACCTGCAGGTGATCTGGGTGATCGGTCTCTGCATGGTGGCGCTGGCCGGCCTGCTCTGGCTGCCGCGGGCCGCCCTCGTAGCCGGGGCCCTGGCGCTCATGCTCGGCCACAACCTGCTGGACGGGGTCGCAATCCGGGCGGACGAGCCCGGCTACGTGCTCTGGTCGATCCTGCACCAGCGCGGGATGATCGCGCTGCCCTGGGGCGGGCTGGCGCGGACCTCGTACCCGCTCCTGCCCTGGATCGGCGTGATCGCGGCCGGCTACGCCCTGGGGCCGCTCTTCGCCGGCGGTGTCGACGCCGCGCGCCGACGCGCGGGGCTCCTCGGGCTGGGGGCGGCCGCCCTGGTCGGCTTCCTCGTCCTGCGCGGGCTCAACGGCTACGGCGAGCCGGTGCCGTGGCAGGCGGGGGCCACGCCGCTCGCCACGGTGCTGTCCTTCGTCAACCTGACCAAGTACCCGCCCTCGGCCGACTTCCTGCTGCTGACCCTCGGCCTCGGTCTCGGCCTGCTGGCGCTGTTCGAGGTGATGCCGCAGCGGCTCCTCGGCGGCCTGCGCGTCTTCGGCGGCGCGCCGCTGTTCTTCTACCTGCTCCACCTCGCGCTGCTGCGCGTCCTCTACGACGGCGCGGTGGCGCTGGGCCTCGCCGGGGCGTCGGGACGGGTGGAGGCCGGCTCGCCGCTCGCGCTCTGGCTCGTCGCGGCCGCCGTGAGCGTTCCCCTCTGGCTGGCGTGCCGCGCCATGGTGCGCCTGAAGCGGGCCTCGACATCGCCGGTCCTGAGCTACCTCTGACGGCGGCCCCCCGGCCGCCAACATCCGCCGCGGCCGCGTGTGGGAGCGGCCACGACCGGGCCGCCCCCGCGGTCCCGCGTCACGACAGGTCCGCCCCGTCGCGGTCGTGCTGATGGCGCAGCTCGGGGGTCCCCTTCACCGGCCCGACGGTGACCTCCGCGTCGCTCCGGCTCTCCGCGCGCGCCGTGTCGATGAAGACGCGCGCCTCGCCTTCGCGCACGCCGAGACTGCGCAGCGCGTAGAAGGACATGCCGAGGGCCAGCTCCCGCTCGCCCATCAGCACGAGGCCGACGCCGTCCTCCTCGAGATGCCGACGTTCCGCCTCGCTGTGCGTGCGGACCACGGTGTCGATCCCCGGGTTGGCGGCGCGCGCGGCCTCGACGAGGCGACGGGCCTGATGCGCGTCGGGCGTGGCGACGACGAGCAGGCGCGCGGTGCCGATACCGGCCGCCTCGAGGATGCCGGGCGCGGTCGCGTCGCCGAACACGGCCTGCGTGCCGGCCGCGCGCAGGGCCAGCACGCGGCGCCGGTCGCGCTCCACCACCACGTAGGGCAGGTCCCAGGTCTCCAGCGTCGCGCCGATGCTGCTGCCGACGCGCCCGAAGCCGATGATCACGACGTGGTCCCGTCGCGGCGGCTCCCCGCCCGAGATGGCGACGTCGGCCGCGCCTTTGCGCGCGAAGCGGGCGGCAAGGTCCGGCCGGTCGGCGAAGACCTGCTCGATCCGCGCCGCCAGGGCGAAGAAGAGCGGGTTCAGCGTGATCGACAGCAGGGCTCCGCCCAGGATCAGGTTGCGCCCTTCCTCGGGCAGCAGCTTCAGCGACAGGCCGAGCGATACCAAGATGAAGGAGAACTCGCCGATCTGGGCGAGGCTCGCGGCGATCGTCAGGGCCGTGCCGAGCGGGTGCCGGAAGGCCAGCACGATGGCGACGGCCGCGAGGGACTTGCCGACCATGATGACGCCGAGCACCGCCAGGACCGAGAGCGGCGCGCGCAGGAGGATCCCCGGATCGAACAGCATCCCGACCGACACGAAGAACAGGACCGCGAAGGCGTCCTGCAGCGGCAGCGAATCGGCGGCCGCCTGATGGCTGAGATCGGACTCGGCGAGCACCATCCCGGCGAAGAAGGCCCCGAGGGCGAAGGAGACCCCGAACAGCTCCGCCGAGCCGAAGGCGATGCCCAGGGCCAGGGCCAGGACCGCGAGGGTGAACAGCTCCCGCGAGCCGGTGCGCGCCGCCTGGTCGAGCAGCCAGGGCACGAAGCGGCGTCCGCCCACCAGCATCAGCCCCGCGAAGACCGCGACCTTGGCGAGCGTCAGAACGACGGTGAGCGCGAGGCTCTGCGCGTACTCCGGTCCGACGAGCTGGGCGACGAGGTCCGTGAGGGCGTGGGCCGTGCCGTGCCCGAGGCCCCGGGCCTCGCCCCCGAGCGAGGGCGCGAGGGCGGGCAGGACCACGAGGGTCAGCACCATCGCCAGATCCTCGACGATGAGCCAGCCCACCGCGATGCGGCCGTTGTCCGTGTCGAGGAGGCCGCGCTCCTCCAGCGCGCGGAGCAGGACCACCGTGCTCGCGACGGAGAGGGCGAGGCCGAAGACCAGGCCCTGCCCGAGGGTCCAGCCCCAGGCGAAGGCGAGGCCGATCCCCATGGCGGTCGCCGCCGCGATCTGCACCACCGCTCCGGGCAGGGCGATCGCGCGCACGGCCATCAGGTCCTTGAACGAGAAGTGCAGCCCGACCCCGAACATCAGCAGGATGACGCCGATCTCGGCGAGCTGGCCCGTGAGGTTGCTGTCGCCCACGAAGCCCGGCGTGTAGGGGCCGACGAGGACGCCCGCGACCAGGTACCCGACCAGCGGCGGCAGCCTGAGGCGCTGCGCGACCATCCCGCAGATGAAGGCGAGGGTCAGCCCGAGGGCGATGATGGCGATCAGTTCGGTCGCGTGCGGCACAGGGTCTTCACCTCCGGGGGGCGATGCGGATCGGGCGGAGCGAGCCTTTCCGAATGGCGGCCGCGATTCAACGCTCTTCCGACCGAACGCCTGTGCGAACCGCCGTCGGCGATCGCCGCGTGCCCCTCGGGCGCCGCGAAACCGCCTCCCGCCGAGCCGCGATGGTCTTCCGGAGTGCTGTCCCGCGCCAGGGCAGCGGGCGCTGCCCTCGTCCGCGCGTCCCGATCGCCCATCGTGCAGGAATCCGGCGCGCGGTCGAGGGCCGAGGCGGGTCGGGGCGGGACGAACGGCCGGGACCTGGAACCCGCAGCCTCGCCGCTGCCGGAACCGGGCGTCTCGTTGGGACCCGCGCCGCGGGAGCGGTGCCGCCCGCGCGACGTGCGGCAGCCTGACCGGGATGCGCGAGTCCGTCACGCGGCCCGGAAGCGGGCGCGCGTCCGGCCGCAACAGGGTCGGGTTTTGCTCTAGCTGTCCGTGAGGATCGACGTGAGATCCGTGAACCCCTGGGCCTCGCTCGTGAGCAGGGCCACGAGCAGCAAGCACAGGCCGCCCAGGAGTGCGACCCCGGCCGTGGCTCCCACTAGATCCGACGTCCGAATGGTCGGCTCAGCTTGACGGCTGAACAGCAAAGCTCGCCCTTTGCGAGTGTTCGGATACGTGCGGCTCACACGATGCCCCCAGAGATCGAGGCCCCTTGTATTAACGTTCACATGATCGGCTCTTCATCCGCGCGCGAACCGCGAGCATTGTAAATCGCGTGCGCTGGCGCACGTCCACGATCTGGGAAGAGGATGATTTGACCTTCCCTCGATTGTCCAGGCCTTGGTCGCGGGCGGCCGCTGCTCTTCGGGGACAGCTTCGGCCACCGGGCGCCGTTCATGCTGACGATCCTGTTCGCCGAGACATTCCGGGAGGTGCACGTCGTCCAGTCGACCTCGTCTGGCCGACCTCGATCGTTGACGGGCTGGTCGATCGCGTGAAGCCCGACATCGTCCTGACCGAGATGGCCGAGCGGTTGATCCATCAGGCCGTCGACGGCGGCTTCGCTGTCGCGGCGCGGGTCGCCGCGCATGCCGCGGCCGTGACAGCGGGACGGCGCCGGTCGCGCGAAGCTTCGCCGCATGGGCAAGGCGCGGGGCTAACGCGGCCCGCTGCCTTCGACCGTCGTCGGTGAACCGAGCCAGCCCTTCGCCGCCGCCGCCGCGCGCAGGATAGCCTTGGCCGGCTCGTACTTGAGATGAAGCCGCTCGCGGGTCTCCGCGGGCAGGAGCGCCAGACGCCCGGGATCCGAATTGTCCTCGAGGTCGGCGAGCTTGACGAGGGTCGCCCGGAGGGTGCCCACTTTCGCGATGTTGTTGATCCAGGCCGCGTAGGTGACGCGACCTCCGGGCTTCGTGAGCATGGCGACCGAGGTCAGCACGTTGTCGCTGAAGCCCTCCTTGGCCAAGTCCCCGAACCCGTAGCGGGTGTCCTCGACCACATCGTGCAGCCACGCGGCCTGCAGCGCCTCGTCCCGCTCCAGGTCGGACCAGAACGGGCACCCTTCCGACAGCCCGAGCACGCCGGCAGCCACGCGCGCAAGATGCTCGATATACGGCCTGCCGGCCTTGTCGACTTGGCCGTCGTGGGCGACGGTGGCCACCGTCCGCGCGTCGGCCGCGGTCCGGCGGAGGGGAGGCAGGATCACGCAGTCATCCCTTCACCGGATACGCCAGCAGGGTCGCTGTCCCGGCCATGTACCGCTCTCAGCCCGACACGAACAGCATCATCATCCGCGCCGCCGCCGCGATCTGCTCGACGGTGGCCTCCGGCATGTCGGCAACCGCCTTCTCGACAATGCTCCGGGCGATGCCGTCGTACAGGCCGATGCCCAGCGCGAACGTGCTGAGACGAACCAGCACGCTGTCGGCGATCGTCTTCCGCTTCGGATCGGGCACGTCGCTCATGTCGTCCTCGGGAAACTCATGTTGATCGCGCTCTCGGCCACGTGCGGCGCAGCGTCGGCGCGGAGGCTCCTCGCCTGAGAGCGCATTTCGATGGCCTGGGCCACGTCGACGTGGTGGCCTGTCGGGATCGTGAAGGGCTCAGCCGTCGCGGTCTCGCTCTCCACAGCGGTCGTCTCGGCCTCACGGTGCGGAGCGCCGGCGCCGGACGGCCCGCGCGGCCCGCGCGGCCCGCTCGGGACCGTGCGGATTCTCGTGCCGCGGGGCGACACCGCGCGTTCCGGCGGGCCCGCTCAGTCCCGGCCCCGAAGGTCCTGTTTTCCTTGGGAAATTTGGCTGGGGCGCCAGGATTCTCACCTAGCATGACATCAACAAAAGGCATCAGCTAAGTTATTGCAATTGCAGGCGCCTTAGCTTCGTGTGCACACGCAGTGGATACGATCCCGCGCTCATTGCCAAGGGCCCCCTCTCGCCATCCACAAGCGGCTATAAGGCAGCGCCCTCTCGCTCACTCAGGTCGCCCTGAAGCATGCCGAAGGTCCACAAGGCGCCGATTTTGTTGAAAAACTCGGGCCGGGCCGAAGCGGCACCGAAAGCCGCGCTTGCCGTAGAAATTTCTACTCCCGCATCATACAGAAGGTGTCGCTATCGCGACGTCGCACGACAGGATAGAGACAATAACTCTCCAGCGTCCTGTCTTGGGCTATGCTCATGGCACTGCCTCTGAGTTTTTCAACGAGATCCGCCAGAAGCGGATATAAACTCGCTACCCGGAACTGAATTTTTTGCTTCGCGCTCATCCTCGCCGTTCAGCTAGGTTCGGCTCAATCCAAAAACCCGCCGGTCATTCATCCTGGTACTAGTTGCCGCATGAATTCCCAGCATTGAATCAAGTTCTGCTGGGAGGCAGCGGGCGCTCCTGGTCGCAGGCGTGAGCAGTCGCGTCCGGCTGGCGCATAGGTCATTGCCCTCAAGGGGGAGTCAGGCCAGGGGCGTTGGCAACTACCCCTTGGTCGATCATTCTCTCGTCGCTTATCGAGTGCGCCGGGAAGTATGTAGGAATCGTCGCCGCCCGCGAACACCCGATGAATTCTTGTATGCAACGAACAAGCCGTTCTTCCACAGGTTGCGGTTGGGCCGACCATCGGCTCTAGTCGGCCGTTCCCGCACAAGCTGGATCGATGCAGTCGACCGAACCACAATCATACCCGCCACGCCGCCCGGGGAACCCGAGCGCTGATGACCGTGCCTCGAATTAGGATGACGGACGACGGATCGGATCGCGACGGCTCCGACGCGGAGGTGGACGCCCTCGCTCGCGCGCTCGCGACCCTGCTGAATCCTTCGAAAATCGATGGCTTGGTGAACTGCTGCGTTCGGGCGGTCCATGACGAGGCGTGGGAAGGCCCCCGGACGGGTCTGCTGCACGTCCGGTTCGGCGAGGACACGCCGAGGGTAGAAGACCTTGCCTACCTCCTCTGGACGGAGTGCATGTACTACGCACTCCCCCGGCGCAGGCAGGAGAAGTTCCGCCGCGAGATCGCGGCGGACATGGCGGCGGTCGCGCGATGCTACCGGTCCGTCAGGGAAATCTTCATCGACTTCAACGCGCGCAATCCCGAGCGCGCGAGCGAACTGGGCGAAGTGCTGGCCTACTGCCTGGTGCAAGAGCACCTCGGGGCCGCGCAGGTGGCGAGCAAGATGTCCTTGAAAACGGCGGCCAACATGCCCGTCCATGGGCTCGACGGCATCCACGCGGTCTTCGAGAACGGCGCGCTGACCGTCTACTTCCTGGAGTCGAAGCTGGCGAGCGAGGGCCGGCGGGGCGTGGCGTCCTACGCAGCGTCGGCCGCCGAGTTCCTGGGCGATCGCCGCCAGTACCTCCGCGAGTACGAGATCGTCGCTGATCTCGGGAACCTAGATGCGCTCGAGGGCGAGGCAAGACAGCGCGCTCTCGATCATTTCGACGTAATCGGCCACCCCGAACTCCGGCGCAAGGAACGGTTCGTCGGGATCATCTGCCATTCGGCACCGCGGCATTTCGGCAAGCGCCTGCGCATACGCGACGACCAGCCCCCCGACATCCACGAGCGCGACTTCGCGGAACGTTACGCCGCCGACCACGGCAAGCTGCGGCTTGCCGCGAGGAAGCAGTTGCTGAGGCATGGTGCAGACCCCGCGAAGGCGATCATCCTCCTCGTGGCGGTGCCCGACGTGCGCGAGTTGCGGAAGGCGTTCTACGCGGCGATGGGCGTGGCTGAACGGGAGTTGCCGCTGGACGGCGACGACCTCGAGATGGACGACGACGAGGACGCGGAAGGCGACCCGGCATGAGCTTTGCCCAGGATCTCTCGGACCGCATCGCGGGCCACGCGGCGTTCTCGGACATCTTGCGGCGCCTGGAGAGCCTGGGCGCCGCCCGCTCTATTGACGCCGAGATCGAGACGGTGACGGAGCTGCCCTCCGACGAGGACCTGCACAAGCTCCTCTACTGCGCAGGCGTCTTCGTGCAGACGGACGATCTCGCCTACAGGCGCATGGCCCAGTCCATCGCCCTGAACTCGCTCATCGTCGCGGGGGGCGACGAGGGAGCGTACCAGCGCGGCCGCCGCATCCTGACGGACCTTGGCAACTTCCCCGCGCTTGACTGCGTCAGGCGCGAGGGTGCCGAGACCGGGGCCTCGTTCCTCGACGCACTCCGCCGGACGCTTTCGCGCGAGCTGAACACCGTCAGGGTCGGCGACCAGTGGATCCCCCTGACCGACTTCCAGAAGGACGTCTGGGACGAGCTGCCCGACGCGCGGGCGATCGCCATCTCGGCGCCGACGTCGGCGGGCAAGTCGTTCCTCGTCATCGAGCACCTGTGCCGGCAGGTCGAGCGGGCGGCGTCCTTCCGCGCCGTCTACGTTGCTCCTACGAGGGCGCTTCTGTCGGAGGTGAGCGCGAAGATCCAGAGGCGCCTCGGCGAGGCGGCCGACGTTAGGATCACCACCGTGCCGACGCAGGACCCCTCCGGCCCAGACCGCCAAGTCTTCGTACTGACACAGGAACGCCTCCAGGTGCTGCTCGCCGCCTCGGCCGTGACATTCGACCTCGTCGTCGTCGACGAGGCCCAGAATCTCTCAGACGGCTCCCGGGGGATGATCCTTCAGGATAGCGTCGAGCAGGCGGTCAGCCGAAGCGTGACCACCCGCCTCGTGCTCCTCGCTCCGGGTGCCCGCGGCTTCGAGGCGGTCGGCGCCTCGATCGGCGCGCCTGACCTCACCGTGGCGCGTTCCGAGCTTCCTTCCGTCCTCCAGAACAGGATCCAGTTGAAGAAGGCGGAAGTCAGCAACGCGCTCGAATTGGACCTGCTGACGCCGGACGGTCCGCGGCGGCTCGGCATCTACCGGAGCGGGCGGGGTTTTGACGTGCAGGATAGCCGATTGGCGGCCGCAGCCCTCGAGCTCGGCTCGACAGGGGGATCCCTCGTCTACGCGACCGGCCCAACGGACGCGGAGAAGGTCGCGCGGCAACTGACCCACGACCTCGAGGACGGCGGCGACCCCGCCCTGGTCACGATCTCCGATTTCGTGAGGAAGCACATCCATCCCGACTATACGCTCGCTGGGATGATCCGGAAGGGCGTGGCGTTCCACTACGGCAAGATGCCGACACTCCTTCGCGAGACCCTGGAGGGCGCCTTCCGCGACGGCCACGTGAAGTTCCTCGTCTGCACGACGACGCTGTTCGAGGGCATCAACCTCCCGGCAAGGAACGTCTTCATCGACACGCCCACGAGGGGCACGAAGAAGCCGCTCGCTCCCGCTGCGCTGTGGAACTTCGCCGGGCGCGCTGGGCGCATGTCCTCGGAGATCGTCGGCAACGTGTTCCTCGTCGACTACGAGGATTGGCCGGACAAACCCCTCGATGCCTTCGTCGGCTACGAGGTCCAGTCGGCGTTCCTGCGCACTGCATCCGAGCTTCCCGATCGCCTACTCGGTGCCTTGGGCGGTGCCATGCCGACCGAGTCGCCGCAAGACGAGGACGCTGGGCGGGTCAGGGCAGCCGCCGGACTGCTGATATCTAAGGCCGCCGGAGACGAGGTCCGCGGGTACGTCGACCGGACCCTCGGCAGCTTGGACGAGGGGCTGCGAAACCGCCTAACCGAAGCGAGCCTCGCCGCGCACGAGAAGATCGGTCTCCCGGCGACGCTGCTGTCGACGAACTGGACCGTCGATCCGTTCGGGCTGCGTCGGCTCTACGACAACATGCTGAAGAAAGTCGCAGAGAAGGAGACGCTCAAGCTGATGCCCATCAGCCCGCTCGATAAGGGAGCCTACGATAGGTACGGTAAGATCTTCACTCGGATCCACCGCGAGGTGAACCGCGGTAAGGCCGGCTTCGCAGGCCTCGTCTCGGGTATTGCTCTTCGGTGGATGAGCGGCGTGCCGTATCCCGTCATGCTGGCGAAGGCGGTCGAACGCCAGAAGCGTTACGACGACAAGAGGCGCGAAAAGAACAGGATCGAGCGCGAGCGGAACCCTGGCAGCCGGGTCAGAGATCCCGGCGAAATCGTCATCGACGACGTCGTCCGCCGGGAATTCGACCTCATCGAGGACCAGGTTCGCTTCCGCTTCGTCCAGCTCGGCAAGGCGTATATCGACATCCTCAATATCGTCCTCCGGGAGACCGGGCAGGAAGGTTTGATCGGCGACGTCTACGATTTCCCGTTGGCGTTGGAGTTGGGCATTCCGACCAAGTCCGGCTGGTCGTTCATGGAGCTCGGCCTGTCCCGGATCGCTGCGGCGGCCCTCCAGCCGGAATTCCCCGACAGCCAGCTCACGCCTGATGCGGCGCGCAGGTGGCTGGCGGGAATCGAGGACATCGGCACGCTGCGCCTCGGGCCGGTGATCGTGGATGAACTGCGGCGCTTGAAACTCGTACGCCCGGCGGGGTGATCCGGCCTGGGTGGACGCTCCGGCGTAGTTCGTCTGGACCGTGACATTGCCGCCAACACAGATGCGCCCCCCTGGGGATGACAGTGATATCGACAATTCCAGTCCAAATAGTCTATAATTTCCCGCTCGCAACGTCGCCTGCGGGTTGCGAACTAAAGGTCACACCGTTTGATGCTGCACCTCTCAACAAGGCTCAGTCCGCGACTCTAGCGAAAAGGCTTTCGGCAGCCCTTTCGAGACGCTCGACTTCGCTTTCGTTGAAATGTTCCCAATCCTCGGCTTTGAACAGCATTGACTCTATCTGGATGTATGAACGCTGGTCGCGTTCGAGCACGCGCAAGACCGTCTGCTTCTCGTACCATCGCAGCGGCCCCTGCAGCACCGGCGACAACAGTCCCTGCCAATCCTCGATCAGATCGAAGCGGGGATGGCCTGCGAGATCGTCGAAGGCACGCCAGAGTTCAATGCTGGTCCGTCTCGGGCCAGATTCTCCTCCGCGCGCGACGGTACCCGTCCAGCGCTGGAACAGCGCGGTCAGCACCCCGTCGATGGATGGAGACACGATGGCCCGCGCAAGCCCGCAGAGGCCTGCGAAGATTTCGTCGGTCCCGGAAGATAGATGCACGTTGAGGAACGGGATGAGCCGGTCGTCGATGAAGACGGCAATTTGCTGGCGTCCGGAGTATGAGCAGATGTGGGGAAGCAGAGCATCGCCGTCGCGGTCAAGCAGCCGGTAGAAGATTTTAGCGTTTCCCGCCGCGGCGAGGCAGGCGAGCAGCCGCCCGGCGTACGCGTCTAAGTATGGTCCGGACAGGAGTTTCTCGTGCCAGCGGATAGGAATGTCGCAGTGGTTTGCGGCAACTAAGGCAGGGCGGATCCAAGCTCCCACCGTCTCTGAGCTGCTGCTGTAGGTTCGCTGCCATTGTGCGACGGTGTGACTTTCGCCGCCGAGCGTGACCTGTGGGACGTAACGCTCGACCGGGACTTCGCGGTCGTTGGCTGGGTCGGCCAACCGCGCGAGGTGCTCGAACTGGGCGGAGGTCATCTCCTCGAAGACGAGTGGTGCGCGACGGCTGAGCTCAGCATTCGGCTCGACGCAGGTCAGTGTCGAGACGGCCTCCTCGTAGCGGAACGTTGATCTCTGCGGAGCAGGTTCGACACTCTCGGATGTAATCGGGGTAGGCTTGGCCGTAACTTCGTCCTCACGGGCTCTATCCAGGATGAACGTAAGCCGTGGCTCGCCCGCTATCGGCGAGCCCGCCACAATCACCGCAAGCCGAGCGGCCGTACCGGCCGATGCGCCTCTCAGGCACTCGAGCAGGCACTTCGTCGCTATCCAAACGTGGTCCGCGCGCGCGAGCTCGCCCTCAATCAAGTCGATCCGACCGGTGCATCTCAGGGCACGCAGGACAGCGCTGCGGAGTAGTGGGACGTGCAACTCGTTGATCAGGTCGTCGAGCACGCCCGGGGTTGCGGGCCAGCCGCGTTCGAGGAGGCTTTGGTAGAGCCACTTAGATATCTCCGTGCCAGGGGCTATGCCGCGCGGGTCGATGAGGTCGGCCTGCGCGTCCTCGAGAATGCCCGTCATGAGCGCTACAAAGCGCGCCTCGCCGCCGAGGAACGCCGGCAGCAGGCCCGCCCCCTCCTCCAGCAATAACCATGAAAGCATCAAATGTGTGTGAAGACCTTGATGATTGTCGATGGTCAACGGCGAGGCTTCGCGCAGGATGGGCAGCATCTGCGAGAGCGCAGCCTCGAAAGGCAGGAACCCCGCCGCGTTGATTGCGGCACGGCGCAGTTGCCAATTGGCTTTGGGATTGTTGGCGAGCAGGACGAGCTGAGGTGCGAAGGAGGCGTCGCGCGTGCGTGCGGCCAGCACGCACCGCCACAACAAGAAGTGCACTGACTCGGATGACGCGCCAGTAAGGTCGGCGACCGACGAGGCGCCTGAGGCCACAATGGCGGTGCCTAGAAAAACGCCGATGGCCGGGTCCGTCTCGGCGGCGAGTCGCTCCTTCAAAGTCGCGAGGGCCGTCCTCGCGCGCCTGTTGGCCAACAACAACGCAGCTGTTACCCGCACCGAACGGTCAGGGTGGGAGGACGCCCTCAGCAACATCGCGGTCGCCGCCGAGTCAGGCAGGCGGCCGAGACTCGTGAGGGTGCTTAGGAATAAATTTGTCTTGCCCGTCTCGGCGGACCACAGCTCAGCTTCTAGCAAGGGGATAGCCGCGGCGAACGGGCTCCGCGCCGCCATCTGCAGAAAGAGGAAACTCCAGATGCCTGGGCGGCCGACTTCAATCTCGCCGGACGCCTTGAGGCGCTCGTACAACGCGCCGAGGTCGGCCCCAACCGCAGCCAGGACCGCGAGAGCGACTATCCGACCTTGGAGGTTCTCTCCTTCGTCGAGCAGGATCGCCTCATAGCGGACGCGATCGACCAACGTCGGCACCAAGCTTGGCGCGAGGGCGGCGAACCCGTGGATCGGGTTGTCTTTCTGCTCCGCGAGCGCCTCACATAGCGCACACAGGCGCGGCTCTCCAAGGAGGGCCAGGACGCGGATGGCCGCCTCCTGAATCGCCGGCTCGACCTCCGAAGTTTGCGCGAAATCAATGCAGTGCGGCCTGAGAGACTGGCGATTGCGCCAGACGAGTGGGGCCAGCGGACCAAAGAGTGGAGACCGATGCACCAGCATGACGTGGCCCTTCACGTCCGGCAAAGCGGCGAGGAACTCCGCCGCCGCCTCACGGCCCACGATGGTGAGATCGCGGTGTGACCATCGCGTCCTGCGCCGGTCGAGGTCATCGGGCTCATTATCTGCCATGAAGGCCAAAGCGCGCCGGAGAGCGTCACGCCGGCCGTCCGCGAGGAGGAAGGGTATGAGGAGGTGCCTACTGTCGGGCGCCGCCCCATCGAATATCGCGAGCAATTCCGGACCGAACACCTGCCCGTGTCGACGGGCCGCGATCAGGATGACGGTCAAATCACGATCAGCCCGGCCGGGTTGATCGCGATCAATCCCGATCGCAACACCGAGACCGAAGCGGATCAGCTCGATCAGGCGGTTAGGTTCCCGGGAGAGGCAAGCTTCAACAAGCGCCAACGCCCAGTTGAAGTCAGAAACGTATCGCTGGGTCTGGCTGCGTAGGACGGTCGCGATCTCCTCAAAGTCCACCGGCTCGTCCAGCCGTGCGAGGATATCGCCGAACAGGTAAGCGTCCTCGACCCTGTCCGGCGCCGCCATAACGCGGATTACCTCGCCCGGCGTGACCAGCTTGTGGGCCGTCACGAAACCGGCGAGGCCGGCCCACCGCTCGCCGCGCAGAAACGAGGTACGGGCGCGTTCCCGCGCCTCCTCCGAACGGCTGGAGCGTTGGAGGTGCAGGATCTCGGCGACCACGTCGCCCTGCCTCGCGTAGTGATGCGCCAGTGCGCCGTGCGCTTCGCGGCGCGTGCGCGGCGCGATCAGGTTCTCAAGACCGCCTCGCACGATCTCGTGCATCTCGTAGCCGTTGTCACCCGTCTCGCGAAGAAGTCCGAGGCCGAGCAACTCACGGATCGCCGCGCCGACATTGTCGTTAGGGAAAACCGCCTCGGCCTCAACGCGCTCGAAAGGCAGCGCGAAGCAGACGAGTTTCTCCGCCGCCGGGCGAGCGCCGTCGCTGATGCCAGCGAAGCGCAGTTGCTCGGCACGCTCGAGGATCTCGTCGGCAGGTCGCCGTGAAAGATCCGTCATAGCCTCCAGCGAGGGTGCGTCGGCAAGCGACCGAGCCAGTCTAGCGTAGAGGCCGGCGGCCCGGCCGGCCGTCACCCTGCGGAACACCTCGTGGAAGCGGGCATGATTCGGTCCGGGATGGCGCCGGAGAGCGAGCGTGACGAACTCGTCGACATTGAAGCCCCGCACATCGACGCCCCCCACGCCAAGCCGCGCGCGGTCGACGGCCGTGAGTTGGCGGAAAGCACTCTCCTGACCGAGCACCGCGACCCGGCACACCGGCGGGACCAATGACCTAACGAAGATCGCCAAGTCGCGGGCGAACGCCTCGCTACATGTGCCTTGGACGAGGTCGACAAGGAGTAGCAGACTCCTCGGAATGGAGGAAAGTGACTCAGCTAGCTGCTCCATCACCGCGTCGCTCGCCGTCATACTCTCCACGCCCGTAGCGAACGGCCGATCAATCCCGAACCGTCGTAGATGGAACGCGGCTCCGACCAAGACATCGCGTAGTGCGGTGTCGGGCCTGATCTCCGCGTAGATGACGAGGCGATCGGGCTCGATGAAACGGGATCGTTCGCAGACTTCCGCGGCCAACATGGTCTTGCCTGCCCCTGAGACCCCGACCGCCTCTACGGCCCGCCCTGTCCAACCGGTCGTGAACCGGGCGGAGAGGTCGGCTCTGGGTATGTGATCCTCGTCGAGAAGCGGCGGCTCCCTGATCGGCATCATGGTGGGCCAGACTGAGCGCAACTCCCATTCGAACTCTTCCTGGTCGAACCAGCGGCCCGGCTGCTTGGCGATGTCGTTGATGAAGCCCCGGAGGTTGCGGAACAGTGTGGGCCCCACGACCGACGGCTGAAGGCCGTAGCGGTGCTGCAGGTGATCCTGAACGCGGCGCGCAACCTCCTCCTCGGACCCGAACACCGACTCGAAGTGGAGCCTTGCAAGCACGTTCGGCAGAAGGGCATGAGCGCGGTGGGCAGCGGTCGAATGTCCCTCGGCAATGGCTGGATCGCCCCCAAGTGCCACGATAAGTCGGCTGAACTCTGCCGTTAGGTGGGCGAGAGCCGCATCCGGGTCAGGCGGAAGGTCCGAGGGAACCGACCAACGCAAAAGGCGTCTCCGGACCCCTGCTTCTGCAGCCGTGGCCTTCAGGGTCTCGTCGCGCGCGAGCAGGTGGACCGCCCGCCAGTAAGCGGCGGGTACGCGCGTCGGCGCTGCCCGACCAGCCGCGACGAGGGTGGCAACCTCGTCTTCGACTTCGTCACCCAGGATCCAGACTTGCTCATGCGTGTTTCCCTCAAGGTGGAATAGGGCGTCCGGGAGCAAGTCGCCAGCAACCGCCGCCAAGGTCCAGGGGCGGCCGGTTGGGTTCAGGTCCCGATCCTCGCGCGGTTTTTTGATCTGTTCGAAGCGTCGATGCAGGACGCCGTCGGTCGCAATCCAGGCGAGATCGAGATCGTCAGTACCTTCCGGTCTCACCGTCGCGCCAGCGCCATGCGCGTCGAAGTGCGCGAACAGGCGATCAAGGATCACTGTCGCTTGGTAATCAAAACCTCGGATCGCGTGAATGCCGCCCTGCGTCGGTCCGCTCGTCATCTTGCACCCAATGATCTAGGCTGATGCAATTATAGCGCTTATCTGTTTGATATATTGAGATATATTTTATGCCTTACGCCATTTTCGGGCTTCTCGCACTACTGTCTCTTGTAATGTCCTTCGCCGCCACTCACGCTCTCGACCACATTGAATTTGACCTCTGACGTCTTGCGCGCAGAAGGACGCAAAGCGGGGGTGGGGGGGGAGTAAGTCGAACTCATTCTCTGAGAAAGTTAGGTCCTCCTTGTTTTTCAAAGCATCTTGTGCCTGAGAGTAGGCCTTGCCGGTGGTCTGCGGCGCGCCCTGATAGACCTTATGCAGGCGATTCGTCAGATCGTCACGACGCGAGCGCAGATCGCTGATACAGACCTCCGGATCGAGCGTGTCGGTGATTAGGCTGAGATAGCCCTCCCTGATGTCCCAGATTCCGGACCCAGATTCGCGATGCTTCTGTGCTAGGTGTATGGTCCCGGGATGTGATGTGACGGGTCGAGCCTGAAGCGTTCGGGCTCTTTCGTCCAGACCTGAAGGACATGCTCTTAGAGTTAGGGACAAAACCGTTTGGCCTGAGTTCTGCAGATCAGGGCGCAGGCGAGCGTGGTGAAGGCGAGGTGGGGTCGGCGCGACCTTCGTAGCGGATGGCGAGGCGACGGAAGCGAGCCAGCCACGCCAGGGTGCGCTCCACGATCCAGCGGTAGCATCCCAAGTTTTGGCTGCTCTCGATGCCGCGCCGCGCGATCCGAGGTGTGATGCTGCGCGCCTGGCACTCACCCCGACAGCGGCGATGATCGTAGCCCTTGTCGGCGCGCAACTTGTCCGGTCTGCGCCGCGGGCGACCGCGCCGGCCTGTGCGTACGCCCGGCACCGCATCGAGCGTGGCGGCCAGCATGCGGCTGTCGTGGCAGTTTGCTCCGGTAAGCGTCAGGCCGAGCGGCGTGCCGTTGGCGTCCACGACGAGGTGGCGTTTCGTGCCTGGCTTGCCCCGATCCGTCGGGTTCGGCCCCGTCGCGGAGCCCCTTTTTTCACAGGTAGGCTCGCACTGTCGATGGCGGGCCGTGACCGATCAAGCGCGTCGGCATCCTGGCGCTGCTTCAGCATCACCCGGTGCAGGGCGGCCCAGACGCCGGCCGCGAGATCCGCCTCAATCAGGGCGAGCGCCAGGTCGATTCCAGCGCTCATGCCCGCCGACGTCCAGATCGGGCCGTAGTTGATGAAAATGCGATCCGTGTCGGCCGTGCATTGCGGGAATTGGACCTGTAGCTCCCGCGCATGCATCCAGTGCGTCGTGACCCGCCGCCCGTCGAGCCTTGCCGAGGACAAAGGCCGCCGTGCAGATGGCGGCGACGCGCCGAGCTCGAGCGGCTCCACGCTGAACGAGTGCGACGAGGCCGGGCGTCGACGGTTGCACGAAGGTGTCCGTGCAGGGCAGCGCCATTACAGCCGACGCGCTCGGGCTCGGACGCTTCGTCGACGCGGCCACGGCGCAGGTGGGCGCGGACTTCGGGGTGCAGAACAACGCAGACCTGTCGAAGGCCTCCGACGCGCTAACGAACGCGCTGACGGGGCTGAAGTCGCTGTCCTCGAGCCTTGGCTCGAACCTGTCCGTGGTGCAGACGCCCCAGGACTTTACCAAGCAGATGGTCGACGTGCTCGACACCGGCTCGGGCAACCTCGTGAACGCGGACATGAACGCGGAGGCCGCAATCTCGCAGGCGCTGTCGACGCGCCAGTCGCTGGCGATCTCGGCGCTGTCGCTGGCCAACCAGGCCAACCAAGGCATCCTCCAGCTCCTGCGCTGATCCCGAGCGTGGCCCCCGGCGCGGCGGATGACCCGCGCCGGGCGTCTGCCGGCGAACCGCGCTGCCGGCCTGCTGGTCTCTGCTCAACATCCTGCCGTACTCATCGGTCCTTCAGGCGCCGCCGGCCAGAAGCGCTGTGAGTTCGAGCCAGACGGAAAGTCGATGGGGATCCAGGGTCGCGACGAACTCAGCCTGCTCTTCCTGGAACATCGCCCGGACCTGCTCGCGCGTCGCGGCCTGCCACGAGCCGCCGGGCGCGAGCGCCACGACCCAACGATACCACCCGAGCAGATTGCACCAGACGGCTCGGCGGGCCTGCTCCCGCTCGATCGCCTGCGAGAGCGCTGCCCGGCAGGCGGCCCCGTCCTCGGACCAGAACCACTCGAACAGATGCGCCGCGAAGATGGGCGCCGCCCGGACGAGATCGTCATGCTCTGCGGGTAGCAGCACCAGGAGTTCGATCAGATCCTCGCGGTCGATATCCCTCAGTGGACCGATCCGCTTCTCGAACAAGGGAAAGCGCTCACGCACGCTCTGCGGGGGCGAACTGACGTCGCGCCAATCCGGCGCACACGCCTCGATCGTCGGCAGCATGGCTGCGAGCTCCGGATCGACATCGTACTCGATGGGATCGGCAGCCGGCCCCGGGCCGGGGTCACCATCGGCAGGCCGCTGCGCCATGGACACGCCGTCGCCATGCACATCCTCGGCTCCCGCTCCGTTGTTCGTCCGGGAAGCCGGCACCGGCTCTCCGCTTCCCGGATCGGCCTCGTGATCGGGAAGCGTCGGCGTCTCCCTGCTTCCCGGATCGGATGAGGGTGCGACCGTCGTCCCGAGGGGCGACACCGCCTGCGCGTTTGAGTCCGGGGCAGGCGCGGCCGCGTCGGGCTTGCCCGACCGTTCCGCCGCCGCGGCATACAAATCCGCCATCGTCAGCTCGAGCAGGCAGGCCGCGCGCCGTTGGCCGAGCTCGTGCATCCTGCGGGCGAAGGCCTGCGTCGCGGCCTCCTGCTCGGCCTCGATCACGGTGAGCTGCCGCATCAGGCGGTTACAGCGGGCCCGCAGCTTCTCCTCGCCCCAGACGTACGGTGCGTCGGGACGGGGCTGGTGGGGTTGCAACCCGAAGCGGGCGCACAGGGCCGCGAACACCTCGCGGACATCCAGGTTGGTCACTTTCCGCTTCACGACACCACGCACCTTGCATTCAGGCCGCGCCGGGGATCGGCGACGGGCTCCCGCGTGAAGGCGACCAGGACGCGCGGCCAACCGTCAAGCTTCTGCTGACCGTGTCGGAGCGCCGGATCGGCTGCCTGGGCCACCGCGGCGAATGGCCTGGGCAGCCCTCAAAACCCCGGAAGAGAACCCCAGAAGACGGCCGCCCCGACGGGCGGCGGCCGGGCTTTGCCGTTCGCTCGGGCGCGCGAACCAAAGCCCGGCCAGCACCCCGGAAGGACATCGATCCCGGGAAGGACGATCCCGGAAGGACGTCCCGGTTCGGCTCGGAGGTGCGAGCCGAACCGGGACAGGGCTCAGCTCCCCTAATTCAGAGCAGCCCGGCGGCCACTCTCGATTAGGCGGCACCTACGCGCCGGCTTCGACTTCCCAAAACAAGAGCAGGCTGACCGGGCCGTCAGCCATTCAATCGCGATGTGTCCATCGGCTCGGCACGAGGCTGCCCGAGCCCGTCTGACACGTCCGCCGGTTCGCCCCGTGACGGGCGCGGGCGGCCTGTCAGAACGCGCCCCACAACCGGCGCGAGATGATTCATGCGGCAGAACATCGCATTTCAACACACGCAACGTAGAGTTTGCATGAAAGCATCGACTCAATCTCAGATAGCTAACAATTCGTTACCGTTTGCGATTCGTTTGTTAAGGTCAAGACCTCAATGCGGCCGCGTAAGACGGTTGCTTCTGCCCGAATCGCTCAATGCTTTTCATGCGCTTGCGTGAATCGGTAGAGCCTGCCTAAGCTTGGCCATCTGCACTTGCCGGTGCTTGCCGGTGGCCATCGAACATGCCCGAACCGACCATCACGCACCCCTTCGTGCGCGGCGTCCTCGCGTCGCTCTGCCACGACGCGGACGGCCCGCTCCTGCCCGAACACGACCTCGGCCGCGCTCGCCTGCCCGAGACGCTGCGGCACCTCTATGGCGCGCCGGGCGTGCGCTTCGCCAGCCGCGGCGAGCGCGAGCGCGAGCGCCCGCTCTCGCGCGACGGGGCGGTGACCTGCCACTTCTCTCAGACCTCGGTCTCGAAGACCTCGCCGATCCTCGCGAGGATTCGGGCCGCCAAGGCCGGCCGGAGCTACCAGGGATCACGCGCCGTCGCGCACGAGGCGTATATCGAGCGGCCGGGCGCCGCCGAGCGGCTCGGGCCGGCACGGAGCCGACGCGCCACCGGCCGCGACGGTCGCGCGCAGCAGGCCTATCTCGAGCGCGACGGAGCGGTCGAGGTCGACCCGGACGACGCCCTCGCGCTCGCCTCGTTCGGCACGATCGGCGACACGCCCGCGGAGCGGTCAAAGTTCTGGACGCTCGTCGAGGAGAGCGAGCGCTCGGCCCGAGGCGACCGGATCAGGATCGTGCCGGGGCGGGACCCGGACTGGTGGGCGCGGGCGCTCTCCGCGATCGACGCGGCACCGGAGGCAGCCCGAGACATCCTGCGGGCGGCGGGCTTACAGCGTTCGGCTCCCCTGACGCTGACGCTCCCGACCGAGGACGCCTTCGCGCTGTGGCGCTGGGCCATCGGCCTCGGCGCGGACGCGCCGGTCACGATCGCGCCGGGGCGCGGCGGGCGCATTCAGACCCGGATCATCGCCGAGCTGCCGCACGAGATCGACGCCCGTCAGCGGCTTGCCATCGTCGAGGCCTTCACGGGCAAGCTCGCGGGCAAGGGCTTTCCCTTCTGGGCGGTGGTGCACGCGCCCGACGAACGCAACGACGCCCGCAACGTCCACGTCCACATCGTCTACTACGACCGCCCGGCGCGACGGATGCCGCACCCGGACACGGGTGCGCCGAGCTGGGACTTCGCGATCACCTGCGAGAGGCGGCGGGCGAACCGCACCCGGGTGCTGACGCGGCCCTACCGGCAGTCCAAAGATCGCGCCAGCCACGACCGCACCTGGATCGCTGAGCTGCGGACGCATTGGGGGGCGTGCTGCAACGCGGTGCTGGCTGAGGCGGGGATCGGCAAGCGCTATGACCTGCGCGCCTACGCCACGATCGGCATCGCCCTGGCGCCGGGCGTGCACATTCCGGCGCGCCAGTACAACAAAGAGCGCAAGGGCGCCCTGACCGAGGCGGGGGCCGACCTTGCCCGCAGGCAGTGGCAGGCCGAGGCGGACCGCATCCTCGAGGCGCGGGCCGCGGCGACCGGGGCCAAGCTCGGCCTGTTCCTGCAGCGCGGCCGGCAGGCCGAGTTCGCCGCGCCGCGCCCCGCGATGGGCGAGCGGGGTGCCGCCGGCCGTGACAGGGCCAGCGACCCCGTCCAACCAGTGCGGCTGCTGATCCAGCGCGGGCTCGCCCTCGTCGTGGAGATTGGCAGGCTCGAGCTGGGGCGGGATCTGGCTCGGCTCGTCTGCGCGCGAACCCAGTCCCGGCCGCGCCTGCTCTTGGCGGCAAGCGCGACGCCCGCGCCCGCTCGGGCCACGAAGGCCGATCCGCGCGGGATCACCGGGGCGGATTCCGCGGTGCCGGAGGGCGCGCCCTTCGGTCTGGCGCGCCGAAGCGAGTTCGTCGGGCTGTGCGAGCGGCTCGATCGAAGGGCGGGACAGCTCGCTGCGGCCTACGAGGCCCGGATCGCGGACGCACAGAGGCGGCTAGACAGAATCCGCGCCGACCTCTCTCCGGCTGGGCGAACGCGGCCCATGGACCCGGCGCGGGCGGGAGCGGCCTCAGCAGTTGGCCCGGATCCGTCGATCACTGCTGTTCCGACCGATCCGGTCCCGGAGGCTGAGTTCGCGGCCCGGGTGCGGGCGAACCTAGAGCCCATCACTGCGGCACTCTGGCATCGATACGCCGAGGTCGTGCCGGACGGGGCCGAGGCGGCCGCCGGGAGGCCGTCGCCGGCGATCGCCTTGCGCGAACCGACACCGAACCTGAGGCCCGCGACAACCCCCCCGGCAGAGCCGCCGGCTCAGATCGCGCCGGTCGTCACCCGCGCTTCGTCCTGGTCGGACGCCGTCGCGCGTGCGGCGGAGCGGCATGGCAAAGCTCAGGTCGATCCGATCCCAGCCCAGCGGCCTCGACCGCCCCAGCACGAACGCGTCCGACCACCCGTCTTCAGCCTCGGCGGAAGCCACCGCTCGAACGGTGCGCCGCTGACGCCGCCTGCTCCTCACCCCACGGCCGATCGTGCGGGCACAGGGGCCGCGGATCCGGGTGGAGGTCAGCCGCTCGCGCGACCGCCCGAGGCGCGTAGCGCCTTCTCGCCGCCAGCCTCGGCTCTGCCTACACCGGCGTCCGCACCGCCCATCGTCGCGGAGAGCGTTGAGCACATTGTCGCCACAACGCCGGCAGACCCGCCCGCGGTCGCGCCGATGTCCGACAAGACCGCGGTGCCGCCGACGGTGCCGGTGCCGGTACGGCCGAAACCAGAGATCGGGGACACCACGTCGGCTCCGGTCGCCGTCGCGGTCGAGACTGACGCGCCGCCGGAGCAGGCCGAGCCGGCCCTGGCCACGTCGGAGATAGTCGCTGGTCCGGCTACCGCAGACACGAAACCCATCCCGATCCAGTTCCCGCAGGTCGGGACACCGGCGATCCGGAGTGAGCCCGAGCCACGGGTCCCAGCGGTCGAGCCGGTGCGGGAAGCGCAGGTCCGGATAGCAGCATCCTCCGACGCCGACGGTCCTGTTGCGGACCGGGTGGCGATTGGGCCGCAACAGCGCGACGACGAGAGCGATGCGCCCTGGCCGCCGCGCGGCGAAGCGACCGACCCGGCGCCTCGGGTCGCCCCTCCGGCCCGCTCGTCGGCCGAGGCCCCGCCGCTGCGCCTGCCGCTCTTGGCCGTCCACGGCGCGGACGAGGCTGCCGCGACCGGCAATCGTCGCGCGGGTCGGCGGCAGCACGCACCACAGCCAAAGCGAAACGGACGCGGCTGTGGCGGTCGCGGGATCGGAGACTGATATGAAGAATCCCCGTGCCCGTCGGACCCGATACCGCCCGCCCGCCTCGCACCTGGCGAGCGGCCGGCCCCGCACGACGAGGCTGCAGCGTCATGGCGCTGTGAGGCCAGGATGCCGTGGCGCTGCGATGCAGTGGCGCAACGATGCGGGGACGCCACGGCGCTGGCGCATCACGATGACCTGGCGCTGCAGCGCCGTGATGCCGTGGCGTCGTGATGCCGATGCGTCGGGGCGCCGTGATGCGGCAACCCCGGGCCTGCCCGCGCGCGGGGGACCGTCGTGATGGACGTCCTCGCGATCGCCAACCAGAAGGGCGGCTCCGGCAAGACCACGGCTGCCGTCAACCTCGCGGTCGCCGCCCATCAGGCCGGGCGGCGCGTCGCCGCCCTCGACCTCGACCCGCAGGGCTCGCTCGCCGCCTGGGCTACACGCCGCGCGGCGGACGATCCGGCCGTCGATCATCTCGGACTCGAGCGGGTCGGGCAATTGCCCGAGATCCTCGCCGCGCTCACGCGACGCGGCTTTGACCTCGTCGTCCTCGACACCGCCGGGGCCCTGAGCCCCGTGGCCAACCAGGCGCTGCGCGCGGCCCATTTCGTCCTGGTCCCGACCCGGCCAACCCTGCTTGATCTCCTCGCCACCGAGCCGACGCTGCGGGCGCTCGCCCAGATCGGCCTCGCCGCGCGCCTGGCGCTCCTTCTGAGCCAGTGCCCGCCGCAGGCCGGCGCGCGCACCGCCGGCTACGCCGAGCGCCTGCGCCGCTGGGGCCATCTGGCCGAACCGCCGCTGACCCAGCGGATCGACCATCAGGACGCGCTGCTGGGTGGCCAGGCCGTCACCGAGTTCGCCCCGACCGGCAAGGCGGCGGCCGAGATTCGCGCGCTCTGGGCCTGGACCGCGCAGCGCCTGATGGAGATGCCACGATGACCGACCCGACCCGGCCCCCGCGGAAGCGGCTCGACCTGCTCGGCAGCCTGGACGATCTGGGCGGGGCACCGCCCGGCTCCGGCCCGTCGGCCATTCCGGCGGAGCGCGTCCCGGCGGCGCGGAGCGAGGTGTGCCCGGCCGCGGGCCGAGGCTCCGCGGCGACGCGGCGCACCTCGGTCTACTTGTCCGCGGCGACGCTGCGGCGCCTGAAGGAGCTCGCGCTCGCCCGCGACTGCAAGGTCAACGACCTGCTGGTCGAGGGCGCGGAGGCGGTCCTGCGCGAGAGCGGCCACCTGCCGTCCCCGATCCACCGGGACACGAGCTGACCCCGCTCATGCCTTGGTCCCGACCGCCCGGCATCACGACGCCTTGATGCCGTGACGCTCCGGCATCTTGACGCTTCGGCATCACGGCATCTCGGCGCTCCAGCATCAGGGCGTCTCGGTAGCTGGGAGCGCTCCGGCGTCTCACCCCGGAGGCCGGACGAAGACCGCCCCGCCTCCAGCCTCGATCCCCAGCGCAACGCCCTACTGGCCGGCCCCAATCCCCGGGCGCCGCGCCGCCGGGGCAGCCCCGATGCTGGGGCGCTCCCATCCCGCAGCATGAGCACTAGGAACCCACGATCATGTCGAACACCCGCCCCACCACCGATCCCGTCAGCGATCGGGATCCGCCCCGCGACCCGGCGACCGTCGTGTCGCTTCTCGACCACATGCGCGCCGGCCTCATGAGCCAGCGCTTCCGCCTGGGACTGATCGGCGTGCAGGCGCCAGACGTCGTCGGAGAGACGGCGGACCGGCGCGATGGCGCGGCCGCCGCTGTCGACAGGCCGCGCCAGGACCGCCCGGCGCCCGCGCGCACCAAGGCGGCGCGCCGCCATGCGGCCCGCGAGAGCCTGAATGCCCGGATGCGCCCGATCCTCTACGCGCTCGCGCAGAATGCCGGTCTCGACCCGGCTGTCTGGAAGGCGCGCCTCGACGCTCCGATGCCGTTGACCGATCCCGAGATCGTGCGCGCCCTGCCCGAAGTGTTCGCCTCCGACGCCTTCCGCGACGCCCGCGCGGCCTGCCGTGACCTCTCCCTGCTGGCGCCGGAGCAGAGGGTCTATGCCGAGGCGCCGTTCGACCTCGGCTTCCGCGGGCGTCCACCGGCGGAGATCCTGGCCCATCATCCCTGCTGGGATCTCCCGCTCGTGCCGGGCGCCCGGGCGCTGGAGCGCTGGACAATCGCGGATGTCGCCGAGTGGATGATGGACTGGCCGCCCGAGCCCGGCGAGCTCAAGGGGCCGATCGATCTCTGGGATGAGCCCACCGCCGACCTCTGGCTGCGCCGGTATAGGCTCGTCCAGGGCCAGGAGACGGATAGGAGGCACCCAGTCGTCGCCTACCGGGAGGGTCGAGGGAAGAAGAGCCCGCTGAAGGTTATGGCCGGGCTCGACGACGACGCGCTGCTCGTCTTGACCGATTCGGTGCTTTGCGAGCGTCTGCGCCGCGAGGTGATGGCCGTGCTGATGCAGGATCGCGCCGACCTGATCCACGTCGGCCTGGAGATGGTGGCGTGCGGCTACCTCACCGTGAGGGATGTGCGAAAGGCCCTCGCAGCCCATGATGTAGCTCGCGAGAAAGCATTCTGGGACGCCTTCGCCGAGAACGACGACTGGATGTACGAGTGGATCGTCACTTGGAGTGCGTTGCTGATCTGGCAGTACAACTTTCCCCTAGTCGGGACGCATCGTGTTGCCTTCATGGGATATTGAAGGCGGGTCGAGGCCGCACGCGGGCCGGAGCTCCAAGCCGAGCCGCTGTCGGCCTGAGTGCCGGGGAGACGAAGGAAGGCTGCCGGATCGGTGGGATCCGGCAGATGGGATAGGGGTACGACGCCGAGACGGATGACCCTACGTCACACATCGGCAGGGGGGTGCGTTGGACAACACCCGAGGCCGAATGCCGATTTTGTAGCAAAGACTTGGCGCTGCGTTGGACAACACACGAAGGACTGGACGATGGCGTGCTCACCCGAGCCGGTGCCGCCGGGGCCGCCGTACAGGCTCGGGTGGGGAATCAGGGACGAGAACAGGCGAGGACGAGCACAAGAATGGGGAAGCAGGGCGAAGGCACCTTCGCTCGAAACCCCGGAATGACCTGACGACGGGATGACGGAGGGCGGCGCTCGCACAGCGCCGGCCCGAGGTCGGCGAGGCTCCTTCGATCCCCTGACCCCGCATCACGAAAGTCCCCCCACCATGACAGATCACGACGCGCCCTCCGGCGCGAACGAGCCCGGCTGCGCGCTGACCCCGACCGGCCTCTGGGTCCGCGCCCAGGTCCGGCAATCGCGCCGGCACCGGGACGGGCTACTGCTCGCGCTCGAACCACTCGATCCGCATCGCCCGGGCCGGCTCAGCGCCGTCCTCTCCGGCCCCTTCCTGCGCCAGATCGAGGCAGCCTCGGGCGTCCTGCTCGACCCGGACCACCTCGTGGGCGAGCACACCCTGCTGCTCACCCTGGTGGTCGATCCGCTGCTCGGACTGACCGGGCAGGTGCTCGGGCTCGAGCGCGGTGCCTTCCTCCAGGCTTGGCGCGAACAGGATCGGATAGCGCAGGCGGCATTGGAAGCGGATGGACTGTGGGACCGGCAACGCGGCTTTCCAGTCCCTCAGAAGCTCCGGCGGGTCGTGCTGATCGAGCCGGACGACGCCGCGCCTCACCCGATCGGGGCGACGCTCGCACGCTGGTACGAGCAAGGCTTGATCGAGCTGATCCGCCTGCCCGTCGCCTACGAGGAGCCGGGCTCGGTCGCTGCGCTGCACGAGGCCTTCGCGGCGGTCTACGACCAGTGGGACTGGGGCACCCTCGACGCGGTTGTGGTCGAGCCGGGCCTCGGCTTCGCTCACCGGGCGCTCTCGGACGAGGGCCTGATGCGCCGCATCGCCGTGCTGCCGGTACCGGTGCTGTTCCGTCGGGTCAGCGCGCCGACCCTGATCGACGGCGTGGCCTTCCGCGCCTGCGACACCGCCGAGGCGCTGCTCGCTGATCTTACCGAAATCCTGCGCGGCGAGCTCCGGACCGGGGGCTACGTCCGCCTCGCGGCGATCGCCCGCGCGCTCGGTCCAGACCCGGTCGCGACAGCGCCTGCATCGGCGTCCGAAGCTCCCACCGATCCGGGCCCCACCCGACAGGGGCCGCTGTTCGACTGAGGCGGTGAATATCGATCCGGCTGCCCGCATCCGGGCGGCCGGATCCGCTCCTCAGTCACCGCGTCTCACGCTGCTCCTCGACCCTCCGCACGCGAGCCCGCGCGTTCGCGACACCTTCACAACAACACAGGATTCCGACATCCCATGCGTCATCACAGATTCCATCACGGGTCGGACACACCGCCCCGACCGCCGCGTCCGGCCTCATTGCCGGACGGCGGCCGCCGAAGCCTGCCCGATGCGGGCGATGCGGTTCACTCCGAGGCGGCGGTCGTCGGCGAGCTGCGCGACCTGATCGGTTGGCTGCGCCAGCGCCTGCGCGGCGAGCACACGGTGCGCGCCAGCGTGCTCACCGCGGAGCCGAACGGACAGGACGGCTATCTCATCCTGCTCGGTGAGGCCGAGGCCCGCCTCACCAACGATCCGCCCCGGCTGAAGGCCCGGCTCGATTCGGCTGAACTCGCCCAGATCCGGACCGAGTACGGTCCGGACTTCGACCCCGCCGGGCTCGTCAACCGCACGGTCACGCTCACCTTACGCACCAGCCTGCGCCAGCGCTTCGGCCGCGGGGCCGGCGTCCAGGCCAAGGTCATCGGCTTGATCTGCGTCGGTCAGGTCCCGCTCGAGGCCGATCTCGACCGCGAGCGCACGCTGCAGCGGCTGCGCCTGGAGGGACGGCGCTTCGGGCCCGAGACCTGGAGCGAACCGGAGGATCCCTGCCACATCGCCCTCGTCGTCTCCGAGCACGGCGAGGTGCGCCGCGACGTCGAGCACGTGCTGCAGCCGCTGGAGGTAGCTGGACTGATCCGGATCCACCGGGTCTGGGCGATCTTCGAGGGGGCGGGGGCGGAGCGCTCGCTGGCCGAGGCCTTCGCCCGGGTAGCGGGCCTTCAGCACGAGCACGGCCTCTCCGCGACGCTGGTCTGCCGGGGCGGCGGACCGGTCGAGGCGTTCCGGCCTCTTAACGCATTCGGGACAGCGAACGCTGCCGCGCACCCTGAGGTTCCGAACCTGATCACGGGCCTCGGCCATGCCGGCACCCCTTGCACCGCGCTCGATGCAGTGGCGGCGCGCTCGGAGCCGACCCCGACGGCGGCGGCGATGCTGGTACGCCAGCTCGTCGAGCGTACCGGGAACCGGGCCGAGCGGGCGCTGGCCGACCTCGATGCCGCGATCGAGGCGGAGCTGGAGGCGGCGGGCCGCATCGTCCTGGCCCGGGCCGGGGCCGCCTTCGATCGGGCGTTGCGCAATCTCGCTGACCAGGCCGACGAGCGGCTGCGTCACCTCGGCCAAGCGGTCGAGCGGAGCCTACTCGCCAATCTCGCCGCTGCCACCTGTGTCAGCGCGAAGTCCGCATCAGCTGCCGATACCGCCGGGGCCACCCCGCTCAATGAGGCTGCCCTGCTCGAAGAGAGCGGGGAGGAGGATCTCCTAAGCGAAGCCCTGACGCTGGTGATCGCGGCCGAAACGGGCCGGATCGTCAGCACGGCCGAGCAGGCCCGCGCCGAGACAGACCTGCTGCTGCTCTTCCCGGACGGCACCGTGCCCGCCCGGGTCGAAGCCTGGACCACAGCCATCCCCTCCGTAACCACCCACTGAGCCACAACGTGGAGAACCCTAGCATGACCACGATCCGCACCGACATGACCGCTGCGCCCGAGACGCCGAGCTTCCTCTGGGCGGTGAAGCGCATCGAGGCGCTGACACAGGAGATCCGCCGCGAAGGTCTTGGCGCCTTCGAGAAGGCGGAGGCCGCCTACGCGGAAGTGCAGGAGCTGCGCACCATGCTGATCGCGCGCATCGCCGACCTGCGTCGACGCAACGCGTAATCGGGAGCAGCGCCACCGCCGAGCCTTATGGTACCAGCGGTGATGTTCACGTAGTCAAAAGCGAAGAGGCTGTTCCCTTCGAATGCGATGCCGCATTGGCATGAGTGGAGTTCCAAACCCCACTACTGTACGGCAGGTATCAGATATCGTAGCGCAAGCGCAGAGAAGACTTGATGAAGATCTATGTTGGGTGAATTGCTGCTGTTCCGGTTTAGGGAGGAAGCTCGAAGAAATCGGACGCTCGACAGTTGGCTGGAATTGGCCGAAAGCAGCTGGTCCGCTTCCGAATAAGTCCGCTGGAAAAGCGGACGGCCTCCTAACGACCCTTTGCCGCCGTTGAGGAGCCCCTTTCGATTTTTTAGAAGCAGCCATAGCGCTTTGGCATGATCATTCGCCCCTTCGAACCGTCAGATGCCGATGCGCTTGCAACGCTGTTTCATGCGTCTGTCCATGAAGCCGGTCGTCGGTACTATTCCGACACGCAGGTGAAGGCGTGGAGCCCGTCGAGGCCGGAACCCGAACGGTATCTTCGACAGTCCAAGGGTCGGACATTCCTCGTCGCGATCGATGAAGCTGGACAGCCTATCGGCTATGGGGACTTGGAACCCAACGGCCATATCGACCACCTTTATTGTCGTCCAGACAGGATCGGGACAGGCGTCGGATCCGCGATCTACGCCGCCCTGGAAGACGCAGCTAGAGCTGCGGCGGTAGCAGTTCTGTACGTCGAAGCCAGCGAAGGCGCGCGCCCTCTTTTCGAGCGTCGAGGCTTCAAGGTCGTTGTCCGAAACGACTTCGTGTTGAACGGCATCGTGATCCACAACTATCGCATGTCCAAGTCGCTGGCCTGACGCAGGTCGGCCGAGGCCTCCTTTTCAAACTGATCGGCGTGGAAGCGGACCGGAAGCTTTCCACCCACCCCAGCCGATCGAAACGCTAACGGCGGTTATCTAAAGTGGCCGTTCGTCCGTTCTCCGACGACTTCGACTAAGGGTGGAAAGCGGTGCCACCTGGCTGCGCCGCGACGGTCACATCGAGACACTCATGCAGCGCGTTACCATCACCATCGACGACGAACTGCTGACGGCGATCGATGCACTCTGCGACAGCCGCGGCTACGGCAGCCGCTCCGAGGCCGTGCGCGATATTGTCCGCGACGCCCTGGCGCCTGCCCGCGCCGCCGGCGCTGGATCAGCGGCCTGCTACGGGGCGCTCAGCTACGTCTACAGCCACGGCACGCGCGATCTGGCCCGCCGGCTGACCGATCAGGGTCACCAGCACGGCGTCTCCATCGCCAGCATGCACGTCCACCTCAACCAGGACGACTGCCTGGAGGTGGCCGTTCTGCACGGGTCAGTCTCTCAGATGCAGAGCTACGCGGACGCCGTCATTACCCAGCGCGGGGTCCGTTACGGTCATCTGCATCTCATCCCTGAAGGTGACGAAGCTCATCATCTGCATGGCCATGACAACAAGGTTGCCGATGGCGCTGCGTCTCACGAGCAACAGGGCCAAGCTAATCCGGCGGTGTGAGTTATCCGTATGTTTCTCATACTCCATCCGTGCCAGAACAAGCGAACCGTCACGCTTTGCCCGGTCTGCAAGTGCCTCGTCCGATCTCCCGGCCCAGTTGCTCCGCACTAGGCATTCGCGTTCGCAGCGTCACCCGTCCGCTGCTCACCACTGGCGGTCTCGTCATTGCGACATGCACTCTTGGATGGGCAGCTCCCGATGCGGCTGCGCCATCACCGTCCGCAGTCACGCTGTCCGAGATCTCCGTGGTCTCCGCGCAGCCTTCGACCACTCTCACGCCAGGGACGCCGAACGCCAGCGCCGGGTACGTCGGAGGCGTTACCGGGATCGGCGGCGCCCTGCTGACGGTGGACTCCGCCAGCGCTGGCATCATCAGCGGCGCGGCCATCAACGCCCGGCCGGTCACACGCCCCGGAGAGGTGCTCGAAGAGGTCCCGGGTCTGATCGTCACCCAGCACAGCGGCGAGGGCAAAGCCAACCAGTACTTCCTGCGCGGCTTCAACCTCGACCACGGCACCGACATCGCCATCAGCGTCGACGGCATGCCGGTGAACATGCGCACCCACGCCCACGGTCAGGGCTATGCCGACCTCAACTTCCTGATCCCCGAACTCGTCGGCGCGGTGGAGTTCCACAAGGGCCCGTACTTCGTGCGCGACGGCGACTTCGCCTCCGCGGGCTCGGTCCGGATCGACTACCTCGACAGCACGCCCAAGAACCTCGCCCTGACCTCAATAGGGTCATTCGGCTACAAGCGAGCCCTATCGATCACCTCGGTGCCGCTGGGCGAGGGCAACCTGCTCGTGGCCGGTGAGGCGCAGGTCTACGACGGGCCGTGGGTCGTGCCGGACGCCCTGCGCAAGATCAACGGCGTCGCCCGCTACAGCCAGGGTACGGCGCTGGACGGGTTTTCGATCACCGGCATGGCCTACGCCGCCAAGTGGACGGCGACCAACCAGATACCCGAGCGTGCCGTGGTCTCGGGGCAGCTCAGCCGCTACGGCACGATCAACCCCACGGATGGCGGCGACACGAGCCGCTTCTCCCTCTCGGGGCGGTTCAGCGCCACGGACGACACCGGCATCACCCGGGCTTCGGCCTACGTGATCCGCTACCAGATGAACCTATTCAACGACTTCACCTACTTTCTCAACGACCCAGTGAACGGCGACCAGTTCCACCAGCTCGATCAGCGCATCCTTGGCGGCGGCGAGGTCCTGCACATCTTCCAGGGCGACCTGTTCGGCCGGCCGCTGGAGGTCGAGGTCGGCGCCCAGACCCGCACCGACTCAATCCGGGTCGGCCTGTTCAACACCACTGCACGCCAGTACCGCTCCGGCGTGCTCGACGACCGGGTGCTGGAGTCGAGCGGTGCGCTCTACCTCGACACGCGTGTGCGCTGGACCGAGTGGTTGCGCACGAGCGTGGGCGTGCGCGCCGATGGCTACTACGCCGATGTCCGCTCGGACACGCCGGCCAACTCGGGCAAGGCCACGGACGGGATCGTCAACCCGAAGCTGGGTCTCGTGCTCGGGCCGTGGTTCGACACCGAGTTCTATGTGAATTACGGCGGCGGGTTCCACTCGAACGACGCCCGCGGCGTCACCGCCACGGTGGATCCTGCGAGCCCCCTGTTCAACATCACCCGCTCGCCGTTCCTGGTGCCCTCCACGGGCTACGAGGTCGGCGTCCGCAACCGCTCGATCGCCGGGCTGGAGACGAGCCTCGCGCTGTTTCGGCTCGACTTCGCCTCCGAGAACATCTTCCAGGGCGACACAGGCACCACGGAGCCGAGCCGTCCGACCCGGCGCTTCGGGGTCGAGTGGACGAACCGCTATGCCGTGACGCCCTGGCTCTCGCTAGAGGGCGATCTGACGATCACCAACGCCCGGTTCTCCAGCTTCGACCCGGTGGGCAACCGGGTGCCTGAGGCGCCTACCACGATCGCCTCGGCGGGCGTCACCTTCGGCGAGCCGCTCGGCTGGTTCGGGTCCCTCCGCTTCCGCTACTTCGGGCCGCGTCCGCTGATCGAGGACAATTCGATCCGCTCGCGGGCGACCGCGCTTTTCAACGGCCGGGTCGGCTACAACTTCGAGAGCGGCATTAGCATCTCCCTAGACGTGCTGAACCTGACGAACAGCAAGTCCGATCAGATCACCTACGCGTATGTCTCGCGCCTGCCCGGCGAGCCGGCCGAAGGGCTGATCGATCGCGTGTTTCACCCTGTCGAACCCACGGCTGTGCGCCTCACCATCGCGGGCCGCTTCTGATTTCATTCATCCGCATTCGGACGGTCAGACTGCCTCTGTGGATGCGTCAGCGACACGGCTACGCCCGCTCCGACGCCTTTCTGCTTTAAAGCGGACCAGCAGAAATCCATCCAACTCAACTATTTAAGGCACCCGCCAACGAAGCTGGGCGTGACCGAAATCGATCCGTCCGCTCCGATGAGTTGATGGGAAAATCAGCCGTAATTTCAACAGCCCCTGCTCGGCGTACTGTTGGCTGTTCAGGCGACACAAGCTCGCCTGAAGGATCCGGTCGTTTGCGTTGGAAACTCCGGAACCAAGATCTGCAGGGCTTCCGCGCAATCTGTCCACTCACTCCGATGGCGCTACGGCCGTGAGGAGAAACGAAAGCTGCTGATCACCGGCAACTCATCAAATAATTCGATCAAAACGTTCGATACGTTCCATTGGATTGATCGATTGACTGCGGCCATGATCCAGAGCAGATCCAGCCCACGATGTGTCCGCACCATGTTCGCAGCAACCTTTTCCATGTCGCGCAAGCTTGCCCTGCGCCACGTCCTGCCCGGCCTGATCCTGTGCCTCGCGGTGACAGGCGCCGCCCTCACCCTGGAAGGGGTCGAGGAGTATTTCTTCGGTCGTGCGTGGTTGGAGGCTCTCGTTCTCGCCATCGTGCTAGGCACGGCCGTTCGCACAGCCTGGAGCCCGGGGCCGCGCTTCGTTCGCGGTATCGCGTTCGGCGCCAAGACCGTCCTGGAGATCGCCGTCGTCCTGCTCGGCGCCTCGCTGAGCCTGGGTACCTTGCTTGCGGCAGGACCCGGACTGCTCATCGGCATTGCAGGGGTGGTGGCTCTCGCCATCGCCGGGAGCTACGGCATCGGCCGGGCCCTCGGGCTGGCCCCGCGCCTCGCCATCCTCGTCGCCTGCGGCAACTCCATCTGCGGAAACTCGGCGATCGCGGCGGCGGCCCCGGTGATCGGCGCGGACGGCGAGGACGTCGCCTCGTCCATCGCGTTCACCGCCGTGCTCGGAGTCCTCGTCGTCCTCGGCTTGCCCCTGCTCGTGCCGCTGCTCAGGCTCTCGCCGATGCAGTACGGCGTGCTCGCGGGGCTTACGGTCTATGCCGTACCGCAGGTGTTGGCTGCTACGGCTCCGGTGGCGGCTCTCAGCGTCCAGGTCGGAACTCTGGTCAAGCTGGTCCGCGTGCTGATGCTCGGGCCGGTGGTGCTCGCCCTCTCGCTGGGCGCGAGCCGGCTGCGGGGAGAGGCGGACGCAACCGTCCCGTCCCAGACGGTCGATGAGGGCCCCGCCCCGAGCCGGGTGCCGCTGCACCGGCTGGTGCCGTGGTTCATCCTCGCCTTCCTGACCCTGGCGGGGCTCCGCTCGGCGGGGCTCATTCCCGAGGCGGCCGTGCACCCCATGGCCGCGACGGCGAACGGGCTAACTATCGTGTCGATGGCGGCCCTCGGCCTCGGGGTCGATGTGCGCAGCGTCGTCAAGGCGGGACCCCGCGTCACCCTGGCGGTCGTCGCCTCTCTCGCCGCCCTGACCGTCGTGAGCCTCGGGCTGATCCGCCTGCTCGGCATCGCCTGACCGGGGCGCGCCACCCGGTGCGTCCGAATGCGTTGAACCCCGACCTCTCCCCGGAAGGAGCCACTATGCAGAGCTTAGCCGAGCGCATGGCGCGCCTGATCGTCCACAGCGAGCGGCCCTACAACGCCGAGCCGCCGCTGGACCGCCTGCGGGCGCACTACCGGACCGCCGCGGACGATTTCTACGTCCGCTCCCACGGCGACCTGCCGGAGATCGACGCCTCCACATGGCGTTTGTCCGTTGACGGTGCGGTGGCAATGCCTCTCGATCTGTCCCTGACGGATCTATGCGCGCGTTTTCCCGAGGTGACCGTCACAGCCACGATGCAGTGCGCCGGCAACCGCCGTGCCGATATGCGAGCGGTCGCCCCGGTCTCGGGCGATCCCTGGGACGCTGGCGCCATCGGGACGGCGGACTGGACGGGCGTCCGCCTCGGCGACATCCTGCGAGCGGCAGGGGTGACGCCGGGAGCGGATCTCCACGTGGCCTTCGAAAGCCACGACGTGGTCGAGGGCCGGCCCTACGGCGTCTCCATTCCCCTCGCCAAGGCGCTCGCCGACGAGACGCTGCTGGCCTTTGCGATGAACGGGGCACCGCTGCTGCCCGAGCACGGCTTCCCGGCCCGTGCCGTCGTGCCGGGCTTCGCGGGGGTGCGCAGCCCGAAATGGCTGCGGCGCATCACGGTGCAGGACCATCCGTCGGCCAACCCGATGCAAGCCGACGATTACAAGCTGTTCCCACCGGACGTGACGGCCGAGACCGCCGATCCTTCCAAAGGCCACACCATCGAGACGATGCCGCTCAACGCGGCGATCTGCGAGCCCCCGCGCGGGGCTCGGCTCGAAGCGGGGGAGACCCCCGTCCGTGGGTACGCGATCGCGGGAGACCGGGCGGTCGTGCGGGTCGATGTCTCGGGCGACGGCGGGCGCTCCTGGCGCCAGGCCACGCTGGACCACGAGGCCGACGCGCCCTTCGCCTGGACGTTCTGGGAGATCGTGCTGGACCTTCCGCCCGGCGAACACGAACTCGCGGTGCGCGCCTGGGACTCGGCCGGGCAGACCCAGCCGGCGCAGCCGGACGACACGTGGAACTTCAAGGGCTACCTCAGCGCTTCGTGGCACCGTGTGCGAGTCGAGGTCGCCTGAGTCGCGCAGCCGGTCAGGGGGCGGCGTGAATTAGGGCGAGCAGTGCGTCGGCGGCGCGACTGCGGTAACGCTCCTTGTGGCGCAGGACCTGGAAGGTCCGCGTCGGCAGGGCGAGGGGCACGGCGACGAGTGCGCCGGTTCGCAGCGCGGGTCCGACAACCGCTTCGGAGAGCACGCTCGCGCCGGCCCCCGCGACGACGGCGGCGAGGACGGCCTCGTTCGACGGCAGTTCCAGGGCGACGGCGAGGGTATCCGGCGCGATGCCCAAAGCAACGAGCGCCGCCTCGAAGGCGGAGCGCGTGCCCGATCCGGGCTCCCGCAGCACCCAGGAGGCCGAAGCGAGGTCGGCTGGTTCCGGCCGTGCGCATCCGGCCAGGGGGTGGCCGGCCGAGACCACGAGCACCAGCCGGTCCTCGGCGATCGGCGTGCTCCCCAGGCTGGCATCGTCGATCGCGCCTTCCACGAAAGCGAGTTCCGCCGTCCCCGCCCGCACCGCTTCGGCCGCCTCCGCAGTGTTCCCGATGCCGAGACGCAGGACGATGTCCGGGTAGGCCGCCCGGAAGGCGACGAGATGCCGGGGGAGCCAGTGGCTGGCGATGGTCTGGCTCGCCTGGATGGTCAATGTGCCGCGCCGCAGGCCGCTGAGGTCCGCCAGCACCAGTTCGGCCGCCTGGGCGCGGGCGAGCACGGCGCGAGCTTCACCGAGAAAGACGCTTCCTGCCTCGGTCAGTTCGATGCCACGGCCGACCCTGTGGAACAGCTTGACGGCGTGCCGGGTCTCCAGCGCGTTGATGGCGGCACTGACCGCCGACTGGACGAGATTCAACGCCTCGGCCGCCCGGGTGACATGCTGGCGTTCAGCCACCGCCACGAAGATCCGCAACTGGTCGAGGGTCATGGCGTTTCGGGCTCAGAAGGGCCTGGGCGGACGGGGGAGATTAGGCGGGGCCGTCGCGTCTCTATGCACACTGGACGCGCGCGTCACCGCGCGCCTTCGCGTTGGCCCGAGACCTGCGCATCGACCGCCTGGGCGACCCGGAGCAGCCGCGCTTCGTCCGTGCGGGCGGTCACCACGTAGGACATGCCCGCGTCGATCCACGAGAAGGCCGCCACGTCGTCCGCGCGGGCATAGCGAAACACGCCGCGCCCACCGGACGGCCCGGCCCGGCTGTAGAGGGTCAAACGGGTGCCCCGGTCGTCATCGTACATCAGCATGGCCGCCGGCTCGTCTCCGGCGGGGAGCAGGCGACCGCCCATCAGCCGGAAACCCTGCGCCTGCAGATCCGGCACGATGACGGGCCGTCCCAGTCGCGCGGTGAGCCATTGCACGAGGTCGGATGAGCCATCGGCGCGGACCTCGACCGGATGGGCGGCCTCGACCACGTAGGTGCGGAAGGCGGAGACGGCCGCCTGGGTCATCGGTTCGGCGGGCGCGCCCGCACCCGGCATGGCGCCGCGCCCGGCCCACCCGGCCACGCCGCCGAGGGCGAGCAGGAGCGCCGCCGCCGCCAGGTTCTTCCACCAGCGCGGGATCCCCATCCGGCGCGGAGCCGCGAGGTTCGCGATGCGCAGGCGGGCGGGGATCGGCTCCTCCGCCACGGGCGCGAGCCGAGCCCGCAGGCGGTCCCGCACCTCCCGATCGGCGGCGACCCGCGCAGCTGCCTCCGGATGCGCGGCGAGCCACGCCTCGACGCTGGCGCGGCGGCCCGGATCGAGCCGTCCGTCCACGAAGGCGTGCAGGTCGTCCTCGCCGACGGGACGCGGGTCGGACGCGGTCATTTCACCCTCCGCAGATGCCCGGTGACGATCGTGGGCGCCAGATCGAGAAAGGCGCGCATCCGCCCCCGGGCCCGGCTGAGGCGCGACATCACCGTGCCGACGGGGACCGCGAGCACGGCGGCGACCTCGGCATAGGACATGTCCTCGACTGCGACGAGGAGCAGGACGGATCGCTGCTCCTCGGGAAGCGCGGCGATCCCATCGAGCACGTCCCGCGCGCCCAAAGCCGCCTCGGGATCGGCCCCCAAATCGGCGATCGTGTCCAGCGCCTCCACGCCGACCTCGATGCCCCGGCGGCGGCGGACGCCTTCGAGGTAGCGGTTGCGCAGGATCGCGAACAGCCACGCCCGCAGATCGCCCTCGCGGCGCTGCGGCCACGCGCGGATCGCCCGTTCCAGCGTGTCCTGAACGAGGTCGTCGGCCGCTTCACGCTGGCGCAGCAGCGCGGTCGCGTAGCGGCGCAGGGCCGGTATCTGCGGTTCGATCAGGACGGCGAGATCGTCCAAGGCGGTCTCCGGATCGGGGCGCTGGCCATGCTCGCGCCGCCGCTTGGACAAGAGATGCCGGAAACGCCGGATCTATTCCGGAATAGCATGTCGAAATCCGATCACGCATCCGTGATCGGCGCGCTCGGTGCCGCGGGGAATATCCCGGCCCTACCGGCATCTCTCACCGCGTGACCTCGACACTGCGGGAGAGACCATGCGCGGAGCACCGACGGCGATCCTCATCACCCTGCTCATGGCCGGGGGTGCCTTAGGTGGCGGCATGATGATGCGCGCCGGGCATGCGGAGTCCGCACACGGCGGCTTCGATGCGATGATGGCCCAATCGATGGCGCGAATGCACGCGGACATGGCGGTGGCGCCGTCCGGCGACCCCGACCGGGACTTCGCCGCGATGATGATCCCGCACCATCAGGGCGCGATCGAGATGGCGAAGGCCGAACTCGCCTATGGCCGCGATCCGGTCCTGCGCCGGCTCGCGCAGGGCATCATCGTCGAGCAGGCGCAGGAGATCGAGGTCATGCGCCGCGCCCTGGCCGAGCGGCCGGTCGCGCAAGCCACGCCGCAGCGGAGCCCGGCCCCTCACCATCACTGAGCGGATCGCCGCTCGCCATCCCCCTCGTCAGCGCGAAGAGACCTTACGATGCGACACGTCATTCCGGCGACCCTGCTGCTCGCCCTCCTCGGTGGAACCGCCCTCGCGGGTCAGGCACCGGGGTCCGCCTCGGCGCCGGACGTGCCGGTCGGCCCCCGAGACCGGTTCTACACCTCGGACCAGTTCTCCAACACGGTCTCGGTGATCGATCCCGCCGACAACAAACTCCTCGGCGTGATCCGCCTCGGCGACACGACGCCCGCGAACCTGAGCCCGCTCTATCGCGGTCAGCTCCTCGTCCATGGGATGGGCTTCTCGCCCGACCGCAAGACTCTGCTCGCCGTCTCGATCGGCTCGAACTCGGTCAGCTTCATCGACACCGCCACCAACACGGTACGCCACACGAACTATGTCGGCCGCTCGCCGCACGAGGCATTCTTCACGCCGGACGGGCGCGAAGTCTGGGTGAGCGTGCGGGGCGAGGACTATATCGCGATCCTCGACGCCGGGACCGGCAAGGAGACGGGCCGGATCACCGTGCCGAACGGGCCCGGCATGACGATCTTCTCGCCCGACGGGCGTTACGGCTACGTCTGTTCCAGCTTCAGCCCCGAGACGGTCGCCATCGACGTGAAGAGCCGCGAGATCGTCGGGCGGATCAAGCAGGAGAGCCCGTTCTGCCCCGACATCGCGGCGACGCCGGACGGCAAGCAGGTGTGGTTCACCCTCAAGGACGTCGGCCGCGTCCAGGTGTTCGAGGCCACGCCGCCCTTCAAGGCGCTCAAGACCATCGAGACGGGCCCGATCACCAACCACGTCAACATCGCGCGCACGAAGGTCGGGCAGTTCGCCTACGTGACGATCGGCGGCCTGAACCAAGTGAAGGTGTTCCGCACCGACGACTTCACGCAGGTCGCGACCATTCCCACCGGCGCGCTTCCCCACGGCCTCTGGCCCTCGGGCGACGGATCGCGGATCTATGTCGGCCTGGAGAATGCCGATGCGGTCGCGGTGATCGACACGGGCAGCAACACCGTCATCGCCACGATCCCGATCGGCCAGGGGCCTCAGGGCGTCGCCTACGTCCCCGAGGCGGTGCCGGAAGGAGCCAGCGCGCCGAACCTCCAGCCTCTGGGGGTGGCGGGCCAATCGAGCACGCTGACGCTGGCCGGGCCGGACGGCGAGGCGGCCACGCAGGTGACGCTGTTCGACCAGGGCGTCCTGCAGACCCTGCAGGCGGCGGTGACCGGCCTCACGCCGAAGAAGCCCTACGTCCTGGCCCTCGCGGCCGATCCGAAGGGCACCGGGCCGCTGGAGCCGCTTGCAGCCTTCATGACGAACCCGGCGGGCGCGGCCATCGTCAACGCCGTCGGCCCGATCCGGCAGGTGACGCAGAACGCCAACGAGGCCGCGCGGCGCAGCCTCGTCATCGTCGAGGGCAAGCCCGGCGAGACCGGCGCGACGGTCCAGACGCAGGCGCCGCAGTAACGAGAGGAGGGGCGGTCGCCGGACCGCCCCCTTTGCAAGCCGAAGCTCAGTAGGTGTCTGTGAGGTAGGCGGCGATGGCCTTGGCCTGCGCCTCGTCGATCGGCGCGTGATAGACCTTGACCATCTTATGCACCTCGGACTCCCAAAAGGCCGCGCCTTTGCCCGGCGGCTGCATCGCGATGTAGTCCACCGAATGGCAGACGAGGCAGTTCGCCTGGGCCGCCTCGAAGCCCTCCGCATGCGTGCCGGCCTTCGGCGCCCGCAGGGTCGCGGTCGGTTCCGGCACCTCGTAGGATTTCGGCGCGGCCAGGGCTGCGCCGGTCGCGAGGGCGAGGGCCGCCGTCAGGGCGAGGGTGATGCGGGTCATTCTCGTCACTCCCTCAGGCCACGCGCACGCGGGTGGTCTCGACCACGTTGCGCAGGTAGCCGGCCGGGTTCCAGCGCGGCTCCATCGGCTGGCTCACCCCGTCTTTGCCCGTGGCCCGTACCCGGATCGCGTGCGCCCCCGGCGTCAGGTCGACAGCGAGGGTCCAGGGCCGGAAGGCGTAGGGGCCGAGATCCTGCCCAAGTTGCGCCTCCGTCCAGGTCTTGCCGTCGTCGGTCGAGACCGCCACCGACTTGATTCCCGAGCCGCCGTCGAAGGCGATGCCGCGCAAGGGCGTGCGCCCGGCCTTCACATCCGCCCCGTCGGTCAGGTTGGTGAGGAAGGAGCGCACGGTGAACCGGTTGATCGGCACCGTCTTGTCCGCCGTCTTGCCGGGTTGGGTGCAGGCGCAGTCGTTGTCGGGGATGCGATAAGCCTTCTGCATCCAGAAGCCGTCGAAGGGTTTGTCGAGCACGCTGATGCTTTCCAGGTGCTTGACCCAGTAGGTGCCGTAGAAGCCCGGCACGACGAGGCGCAGGGGATAGCCGTTGAGCCAGGGCAGGTCCTGCCCGTTCATGCCCCAGGCGAGCATCACCTGCCCGTCGCGGGCGTGGTCGATCTTCAGCGACTTGGCGAAGTCCGGCGTCTCAGGGATCACGGGGCCGTCGAGGCCGGTGAAGGCGACCTCGACGGCGCCCGCCTTCACCCCGGCCTTGTCGAGCACCGCCTTCAGCGGCACGCCGGTCCAGCGAGCACAGCCCATCGCCCCGTTGGCGAGCTGCCCGCCGGCCATGCGTGGTTCGAAGAAGCCGCGGGAATTGCCCGAGCACTGGTTGACCGCGACGATCTCGGTCGTCGGCATCGCCTTCAGGTCGGCGAGCGAGAGCGAGATCTCCTTCTCGACATGCCCCTTGATCGCGACCCGGTAGGTCTCGGGATCGATCTCGGTCGGGATGTCGGCGAGATGGTAGCGGACGAAGAACGCGTCGTTGGGCGTGATCGCGCCCTCGTCGAACACCGAGAACGGGGTCTCCAGCTGCGGCGGGCGCGCGGTCATCTGGAGCAGCGGGCGCTTGCCCGGATAGGCCACCAGGGGCCGTTCGCCGTTGCCGAAGGGCAGCGCGGCTGTCTCACCCGCGAGTGCCCGCAGCGGAGCGAGGCTGCCGCCGCCGAGGCCCGCCAGGGCCGTGAGGCCCGCGCGCCTGATGAGATCCCGTCTGTCGAGCATCCGAAAGTCCTCCCCCGTCCGCGCACGGCTCCGGCGTTCGGGCCCGCGCTGTGCGGAAGGGGAGACGCATGGCGCCCCCGGTCTATTCGCGGCGGATCGAAATAATTTCCATCCTCGCCCCTCACCCGGCGCAGGGGCGCTCCGGGAGGCCGGTGGCCCGGTCCAGGGCGATGCGCAGGCGGTCGGTCATGTCCGGCTTGGTGAGCAGCACGGCCGCCTCGGCCAGCAGGGCGAACCGCTCGGCCGGCACCGTCTCGGACAGGAGTACGTAGTGGCGACCCTCGCTGTCCCAGCGGGCCAGGCGCAGGCCGCTTCTGCCTTCCGCGATTGCGAGACCGGCTTGGGCAGGCGCCGGCCCGCTCCAGAGGGCCAGCCGGCAGCCATGACGTCCCTCGTACCCGGCGAGGCGACCGGCCGCACCGTCGTCCGGGGACAGGTAGACCAAGCGGAAGCCGACCACTCCGAGATCGAGGGGGAAGCCACGCAAGCCGCCCGCGAGCCGCACGTCGTTCGCGGGCGAGCCCGCCGCGCTCCAGGCGGTGAAGGCCGCACGCGCGGGGTCGGCCGAGGGCCGGGACGCCATCACCAGCCACCCGGCGCCGACGAGGACGGCCAAGGCCGCGGCGCAGGCCCATCCGAGGGAGGCGCGGGCGATGGGCGCGCGCCGGGGCCGCACGACCGCCGCCTTAAGGCCCTGCTTCAGCCGGGTCAGGGTCGCGACCCGCGCGGCCAGGACCGGGTCCCGGGCCAGCGACTCCGCGACCTCGTGCCGGCTCTGCGTATCGAGCTCCCCATCGACATAGGCATTGAGGGTCTCCCAGCGCATCACGGCACCTCGCTCCCATCGGATGTCCCGGCGATCCGGTGCAGCATGATCCTCCTCGCCCTGTGCAGTCGGCTCATGACCGTGCCGATGGGAACACCGAGCCGCTCGGCGGTCTCCCGGTAGCTCAAGCCTTCGACATCCACGCAGGTCACGACAGACCGGCAGGGTGCGTCGAGGGCGGCGAAGGCTTGGCGCACTGCGATGGCCTCGATCAGGCGGTCGTCGAACCCCTCGTCGGGCCAATCGAGGAGATCGTCCTCGTTGCGGATGCGGGAACGGCGGATCCGGTCGATCCAGGCGTGGCGCACGATCTGGAACAGGTAGGCGCGGGCCGCCCGAGGCTCACGGGGAGTCGTCCGCGTGGAGAGCGCCTTGAGCGCGCTCTGCTGCATCAGGTCCCGTGCGGCGTCAGGCTCGCGCGTCAGGGTCAACGCGTAGCGATACAGGCGCGGCCATGCGTCGACGAGGTGCTGACCGATGGACCGCATCCTGACGTGTCATCCTCCCCGCACTCCATAGCACAACGATACATGGCCACACAGACTCGGGACGGTCGTCGGTGACCATGGATATCCGGAGGCCTTACATCACAGCATTGCTGATCGAAGCGTTGCTGCTGCTGAACAATCGATGCCAAGCTTGCATGTCCGCTTTCAGGCATCGTGAGGATGCGGTTGTATGACCGGGATGGGCGCTTTGCAGAATGTCCGCTCCGGACAAATGACACATCTAAGCGGACGCGATCCATAGTCGGTTAGGTCGTGTTTTTCAGGTTGCGGCGTGGTTCTGAGCGGGGTTCGACAGAATGTGGCGAACGTCCAGGCACGATGATGCGATCCTTGCCTGAAGCATGCCGGGGTGATCCGCCGGATGTCGGACGTCGCGCCTCACAAGGTCGTGCTGCTCTTGATTTCGGCGGGTCTTCCATGAGCGCCTTCTCCATCAGCGACCAGTCGTACGCGCTCAAGCTCCTTGTGACCTCAGGTATGGCAGCGATAGCAGTTTGAAGCTTCTCGGGCTTGAGTGTCTTTTTATAGTGGCGCGAATTCACTGTGGCGCCCTCGTGACCCATCATCGACTCGCGTATCGGGTCGAGGACAAGGGCTAAGATCATTTCCATGTTGCCGAAGTGCCGGAAGGAATGGAACGTTTTTCCTTCTTCCCGTGCCGACGGCACGGCTTCGTCCAGGACGACGCTCCAGCGCTTGTCAAACAAGTTCGACAGTGGGGTGTTTTCACCGAGCTGTTCAATTTCCGAAAAAATTAGGTCCGTTCGTTTTCCCGACCGTCTCTGCACAAAATCGAGGAAGCCGAGCCGAATAAGTTCGGGATGGATCGGCAGAGTTCGCTGTGACACCGCATTCTTGAGACGCCGTCTGCGGGTTGGCCTGATCCTGAGCGTGCCCCGCGTTACATCGACGTCGTCGATCTCGAGATAGGTCAACTCCGACAAGCGTGCGCAGGTGTAGTAGCCGAGAAGCGGCAGCCAATAGACGGCCGCGAAAATCTGCTGTCGGCTTGCGATCTGCCGCATATCCACCTCGGACGTCGTCGATGTCCAGACGGGATGCGCGAAGAGCCGCTCGACATCTTCAACCTCGAAGGCAGGTCGCTTGTCGCCATCCCGTTGGGGGTCGATCAGGCGAAAGTCGCGTAAGAGCTCCACTTCTCCGATCGGACGCTGATTGGCGCGGCAGTATTTCAAAATGGTCGAAAGCTGTGTGATATGCCGATTGACCGTCGCAGGACTGAGCCCGACTTTCTCGGCCTGTCCAGAAGCCCGTAACCTCTGCCCACGTTCGAGAAGATCCGCGATCGAGAGTTCCGCATCCCTTTGGCTTTTGCCGTAAGATTTCGGCAAGTTCGAGAGATTCTGGACATAGGCGACGCAATGGGCGTGTTTGATCTCTCCCAGATCGTCAGTGCCCGCGATAGCGACCAGCATCTTGGAGACGGCCCGATGCTGACGCTGGGTCTTCTCGTCCCACGTCTTACCTTTGTGGCCGATGAGCTCTTCGACGATTTCTATGAGAGAATTTGTCTTTTCGGCAGAGGTCGTCTCAGTTTGATTGTCGTTACAATTTGAGCTTTCTTGGTTGAGAACCTCGGTGCCGATGGTGGCGTTCTCAACGGGGTTCCGACCTTCATTCACTGACGTAGTGCCAAGGGTTTCTGAGGCCTGCTCAGGCGCAGCGCTATCCGTTTGATGAGGAGGCGTCGGCGCGGCGGAGGTCTGGTCTCGCCTGCTGGGCACAGCATCTTGTTCGAAAGTCCGAGAGGATGCAGGCTCGGTTTGGCGAGCGTTAGATCTCTCATCATCGTCCATCGCCTGCTGCGACGGGGTAGGGACGTCAACTTCGAAGTTGCCCCATTCGAAGCTGTCGGCGCCGTCGAAGTCCGACTTGGCCCAGCCCAATGTGTCGCGGGGTACTTCGCCCTTTGCACGCATCACTGAGAGATTGGCCCAGGCTTCCCGTGGATCTGCACGCGCCTCGGCATAGGTTGAGGCGAACTCGCGTGAAACATGGCTGGAGAGCGCCGCGAGGCCACGGAGGCAGCGATTGAGGCCAGCTTCCGTCAAAGGCTCGTTCATGCTGGTCAGCATCGTCTGTAGATAAGAGCGCGGTGGCGTGAGCCGACCAGTCTCGTCCGGGCGACCGAGATCGCGCAGGTAACCGTTCTCGATGCGCCGTCGGATGGCTCCGCGCTCCGTCAGGCTGAAGCCTTCCCGCTTCAGGCGGGCATCGAGTTCGCTGTCGTACCCTGCTTCGAAGCCTTCCTTGGCCGCTAGTGCCTGAAGGCGTCCAAAGATCCGATACTCCCGTTCCCGTTTCTCCATGAGCGAGGACCAGTCGCCGATGAGAGGCGCGCGCGGTGGATTGAGGTCACGCTGCAAGCGCGCGATCCGCGCGCTTCGCTCCCGATCGACGAACGCGCGGAGGTGGTCGCGGATTTGAGTCGCTGTTTGCATGGCGGGGTCATCCCGGACGCGGAGGCTTTCCGCGTTGAGCCCCCAGCCGAGTGTGCGCGCACGGGCTGGGTCGGTGGTGCCCAGGCTCAGAGCGACCGTGGTGGACGTCCCCCTAACAGGGGCACCGGCCGGTCGTGTCCGCTCATCGCAACGGAATCGCCTTCGCCACCAGTATACCGCCCCGCGACGGTAGACGTTAGAACAAATCGTCAACGGCCTGCCCCTGTGGACAAGCGCGTGCAACATCTCTGCGTACAATCGGCAGGACCGCCGAAGCGGCCGAGAGCCGAATGCAATCAGATCAATGACTTAGCGGAGGCTTGGCTGGGGCGCCAGGATTCGAACCTGGGAATGGCGGTACCAAAAGCCAATACCCCCAAGTATTAACGTCTTGCACGACTTCGCTTTTCTAGATCAGTCCGCTGCCCCTGTGCCGGCTTTTGTGCAACGATCGGCAAGCCGGTCGCGGCGTCGATCTCCTGCGGGAATGCCCCGCCCTCACCTGTGCCGGGATTTGTGCCGGCACCATGCGCCGCCGCGCGCCGGGCCTCAACCTCGAGAAACGCATAGGCGCGCTCCGTCTGGACGACGCTGCGGTGGCCGAGTTGGTCGCGCACCATCTCCATCGTCCACTTCTCCTCCTGGAGCAGCCGGCAGCCGTGGGTCCGGCGCAGGTCGTGCCAGCGCAGGTCCCTCACCTTCGCGCGGCCGGCGGCGTTCCGGAGCCCGCGGTCCAGGTGGTTGAACCGCTCGCCGTCGTTGCGCTCCGGTCGCGCTGCCGCCGACGCTCGGGCGGCGCCGCGCTTCGTCGTCGCCGCGCCGTGATGGAAGACGTAGGGGCTGGTCAGATGCCGCGGCATCCGGGCGAGCACCTTGAGCGCCGGCTTCAGCAGGATCACCGTGCGCTCGCGCTTGCCCTTGGCGGTCTCGGCCGAGACGGTGAGCTGCTTCCGCGCGAGGTCGATCTGCGGCCACGTGAGCGAAAACTGCTCCTCCTGGCGCAGGCCGGTGTAGATCGCGAACAGAATTGCGTCACGGACGTAGGGCACCGCTGACTCCAGCAGCCTCCCTTCCTCCGCCCGGTTGAGGTACCGGGTCCGCGGCGGCGCCTCCCGCAGCCCGCGCTTCGCCCGCTGCTTGAGGAACGGGATCACCGGGTTGAGGTCGGCCCACTCGTTCTCGATCGCGAAGCCGAAGATCGTCGACAGGCAGGCGAGGTCGCGCCGGACTGTCGGAGCCGAGGCGCCGGCCGTGCGCCGCGCAGTCTCAAACTCCTTCAGGTCCTTCGCCCGCAGCTCCAAGAGCAGGCTGCCCTTGAAGTGCTCGTTCAGCCAGTTGATCGACACGCCGTACCGGCGGAGCGTGCTCGGGCGCAGGGACGGCCCGTGATCGGTGATGAAGGACGCGATGACAGCGTTCAGGTTCAGCCGCGGCTTCCCGCCCCACGCTTGGGCTTCGAGGTCGGAGAGCCAGATCGCAAGACGTTGGCGAGCAACGCTTTCAGATCGTGTTCCGAGGGATTCGCGGATGTCCTGGCCGTTCTTCTGGACCCGGCCCCACCACGTCTTACCGCGGAGGTAGATGTCGGCCATTCTGGCACCGTCCTCGTCGAAGCATCCCACCACTGACGCACGGCACGCAGGTCGAAGACCCACGATGACCGCGGACCGAACGGCTGTCGAGCACCGGGGATTCGCCCGGCCGCAGCCTGACGGATCCAGTGCCGTTCGGTGAAGCCGAATTCACGTACCAGGTCGGCGGCGCTGGCCAACTGCTCTCGGGGCATCAGCGCGGACCCTCCAGCATCAGCTCCTCGGCCGGTCGGATAATGCCGTCGACCGGCTTCCCGGCCTTGGCCCGGATCGCCTCGATGTCGGAGACCATCTTCGTGCGACCGCGCTGCTGCGCGTCGAAGTAGCTGGCCCCGTACCTGTCGGTTTCCAGCGCGCCAGCCTGGATCGCCAGGGCGCGCTTGCCCTTCGCGATGTCGAAGTGGACCCATGAGGCGTTGCGGTGCTTCCCGAACGAGAGATCCGGGTGGCCCTGGATCCACTTCCGGTCGACGCCGATGCGGTCCACCATCGCTAGCAGTTCGCCGAGGCTGTCGGCCCAGAGGTGGCACATAACCATCCGGCCGAACGGGAAGATGGGCTGATCGACGTAGCAGGTCATGTCGCCCCGCGATGTTGAGCGCGTCGGTCGGGGGGAGCCGGCACCTTGATCGCACCAGCTCCCGGTCGGCAGGCTGCTGCCATAAAGACGAGCATAGATAGGGCGGATGGATTGTATACGCGAATTTTTAATTCATTTTTAATCCGCGTAAATTCAATATAGATTGATGGCGGGAGGGATAGATGGTGACCGTCTCTACGAATAGCTATTTCGCGATGGTGCGGGCCGCGCAGTTGCAAGCTTTCCGCGTGGGATTGCCACTCGGCGACAAGCAAAGTGTGCCCGTTGCTATCACGCAAAGAATGGCCTCGCCCGCCCAACAGAGCGCAACTGAGATGATTAGACAGATCATTGACGTGACAGTCTGATCGCGGCGCGGATTTATGGAGGGGGAAAGTGAGCTGCGATCGACGCGAAAATCTGCATTCGGCAGAGAATGTTGCAGCACATATCCTTGGCGATGATGGAAGGCGGGTGTCCTGCACTGTAATTGATCGATCCGCTTCGGGCGTCTCGCTGAAAGTTGCCCACGCGCTTGGACTCCCCGAGTCGTTCACGCTGATAGTCGGGCACAGCGGCGAGATCCGCGATGTCCGTGTGACTTGGCGGAAGCCCGATCGACTCGGCGTCACGTTCGCATAGAGGTTCACGGCCGCACCTCTGGGAATCCGTTGTGCTCGACGCCGTCGAGGAGGCGACCGGCCGCCTTCTTGCCGACGCGGAAGACGAGATCGGTCCCGTGCCCGGTGAAGGTGTGGCCGCGAAGCCGAGCCGAGCTGCCGTCTTCAAAGGTGACGGCCCGGTCCATCCAGTCCATCACGATGCCGGCACGGGACATAACCGGCCCGTCCGCTGCGATCCGGGCGGCGGCCATGTCTGCCCACTCGCCCCATTGCTTCAGGAAGAACGCCGAGCCCTGCGCTGCGCACTGGTCGCGCAGGGACCGGGCCCAGGCGGGGTTCAGCGGGCGGGCGCGCGGCCCGCTCTCGCCGCCGACGATCACGAGGTGGATGCCGGACAGATCCAGCTCGCCGAGGTCCTGGAGCAGTGGCTCGATCGACAGGAAGCGGATCGCGGCGGGGGCCGCGCGCAGTTTGTCGAGGCGATGCAGCCGCGCCCGGTCCTCGATCGTCGTGCCGAGCCAGACGTTCCGCCATGGCCAGCGCTCGTTCCACGGCCGGTAGCCGGGCACCGAGCTGTCCATCACCGGAAGCATCTTCGCGATGTTCTCCGGGCGCTTCGTCAGCACCATCCAGTCGAGGTGCCGAGCGGCCGCGATCACCTCCCAGGCGTCATGCCGCCACTCGGCCGGGACCTGGTTGTCGAAGAAGTCGGCTAGCGAGTTGGTGAACACCCGCTGCCGGATGCCGGCGGCGGCGCACGCGGCGTCCCATTTCGCCGGCTGGCGCCATAGCGTGGCGCTGGTGCGGCGGCGCTCCCCCTGCCACAGGGCTGCGTTGCCAGTGCGCTTCGCCCAGCCCTCGGCATAGCAGTGGTCGCACGCGGGGCTCAGCGCCGTGCAGCCGAGCCAGAAGTTCATCGTGTGGTGGGTCCACTCGATCTTGCTGTTCTCAGCCACGGGCGCCTCCCGGCGCGAGGGCCTCCTTCCGGGCGGCGATCGCGGCCTTGGCCTCGGCAATCACGGGCGCGAGTGCCTCGCTGGCATGCTTCCGCCACTCGGCCCCATGCTCCAGCGCGATCGTGAGGAGCCAGTGCAGCACGAAGGCCTGCTCGTCCTCGGCCCGCGTCTTGATTTCGGCGCGCCCGGACTCGCGGAAGGCGCGCGCGATCGGTGCAGCCTCGAAGCACATGATGCTTAGGACGTCCCGAACCTCGGGCGTCAGCGCCTTCGGGAACACGAGTTCGTGACCATCAGTACTGTGTACGGCCATTGTCCTACTCACATCTGTTAGTAGTCGGTTTGGCGGTCGGGCGCTAAGGTGCTCACTGAAAACACGTTATCGGCGCCCGATTGCAAAAGGGGTGCTTGCGTGGTGGGGGGACGTCGCGGAGGGTCGAAATGATCGACGCGAAAAATCTTTGGCAGGTGCGGACGGGCAGCCGCGTGCGTCGGATCGACGACGGCGAGGCATTGATAGTTCTGAGCAGTCATCAGGAGCCGGATGGAGTTGTTCGGCTTCGATGCCTCAAGCAAGGCGCCTTCAAATACGTCACCATCCAAGGCGCGAAGCTTGAGCTGACGGCCTGACCGCCCACCCTCGCGCGTGATGGTGCTGGACTCGGCCATGCTGCTACTCCGCGGGCGTGAGGGCTGGGTGGTCGGTGATGAGGAGTGGCTGGACGGACCCGTCTGAGAAGACGGCATCGAGCGGCACGTCCGCGGTCGGCTCGTCGCCCGTCCAGCGCTGCGGCCACGTGCCGGCGGCGATCAGCTCGCGGATGCGCGCCTCCTCCTCGGCGTTCAGCAAGTCGACGAGCGGCCGGCCGAGCCGGTCAGCCTCGGCGTTGCAGGCGGCCTGGATGGCGAGGATCCGGTCGAGCGCGTCGAGGCGCGCCGGCAGGGTGATCGGGCCCATGCGCTGCTGGTTCGGCACCAGCGTCCCGTCCTTGCGGGTCTCGCCACCGGGCTGGCGCAGCCGGTTCCGGGCGAGCCGCAACTCCCGGTAGATCGGGCGCAGGCCGAGCAGCGGGGCGAGGTACGACCAGGCCGGCAGTGCGACGACCGCCTCTAGCGCCTTGTCCCGGGCGGCCAGCGGGCAGCCGACGCAGCCGGTGCGCGCGTTCGCCTCCTCGGCCTCGTCGCCACCGTAGGCGTCGGCCAGCATCGCGGTCGCCCAGCCGCCGTAGGCGCGCATCGGCGCGTAGACCCGCAGCCAGTCCCAGACGTTGCAGACCCGCCAGTGCAGGATCGGCGCGAGGGTCGCGAGGCGCCCGCGGACGCCCTTCATGTCGGGGAGGACCTGCTGATACCAGCCCTGGCCGCACTCGGCGCCGTCCTTCGAGCAGCTCATCTCGATCCGCCGGTCGCGGATCGCGCTCTCGCCCTGGCGGACGCCGGTGATCGTCAGAACCGTGTCGGTCTCGGGCAGGCCGGCGAGGTCGGCCTCGATCGCGGCCGCCATGGGGTCGATCTTGATCTGCCGGGTGCACCAGCGGAGCGTGTTGTTGTTCGGCGGCGGGACGCCCCGGCCGAGGATGTAGACGAGGAATCGGCGGTCGAGCGGCGCGGTGACGACCCGCAGCCGGATCCACGGGAAGCGGGCGAGCCGCGCCATGACGTCGGCCGCGGCGATCGCGAGCGGCGTCAGCTCCTGGCGGGTGTCGGCATAGTAGACGGTCAGCGTCTTCGGCGGCGCGAGCCGGCCGGCCTCGATCAGGTGGACGATCAGGGTCAGCGTCGCGGTCGAGTCCTTCCCGCCGGACCACGCCATGGCCCAGTGCTCGTGCTGCGGGCCGTAGGCCTGGAGCGAGGCGAGGGTCATCTCGACGGCGTCGTCGTAGACCAGGCGCTCGGCCGTCAGCGCGAAGAGGTCGTGCTGCCGCGAACCGCGGAGGATCGGTGTGGGCGCGTTCATGCCGCCACCCCTTCGCCGCTCGCCGGGGCGCGCCGCTTCGTGCCACGGTGCCGCTGGGCCCAGATCCGCACGTCGTCGTAGGTCGCCGCGTGAAGGACGCGCCAAGCCTGGCGGAGCTGGTCGAGGTTGAGGTGCGCGAGAAGCCCCTCCTGGTCGGCCAGCTCCAGATGGTCGGCGAGGAAGGCGCGGACGCGGGATGCGGCCAGGACCTGCTCGTTCGGCGGCGCCTGCCGGACGAGAGGCACCACCACCTGCAGGCGGAGCAGCGCGCGAGCGTTCACCGTCGCCAGTCCGGCCGGGAGCCCGACGCAGCCGCCGGCCTTGTCCTGATGCGCCCACGATGCCGGGCACACCGGGCAGGCCCAGACCCACACGTCGACAATCTCGGGGTCGCGCGCGTCGACATCGCGGCCGTCGACGAGGGCGCATTCGGTGCCGCAGTCGGCACAGAAGATGGGCGCCATATCAGGCGTCCTCCTCTTCCCGGGACTTGTAATCTGCGATCTCAGCGCGGGTCATGAACCGCCAATCCTGCGCAAGGTTGGCCAGCGGTTCGACGGCGGCGCCGAGCGACGCGATGAGCTTCAGCGCGTCGGGCGCCTGGTCCTTGAAGGATGGGATGATCGGCAAACCGCCGATCCCGACCTTGATCTCCATCCCGTTGGAGTCGGAGGTTAGGTAGAAGTCCAGGCGGCATTCGCAGCCTTCGGGCAGCCGGTCACGAGGCTCGGTCACGTCAGACTTTCTCCTGTCCGCTGCTCGGTTGATCGTGAGAGGACGCTGTGCGCGCGGCATCCTCGGCCTTGAGGGCGCGGTACGAGGACACGAGCGCCCAGGCGGCCCCGGCCAGGGCGAGACCCACGGCCAGCCCGGTGAAGAAGCTCGGCCAGCACATCAGGCGGCCTGCTCGTCTGCCGGCGCGAAGCCCGGGAAGCCGCGGTCGTCTTCGAGCGGCGGCCCATCGTCCCGCGTGTCGGCCTCGTTTATCAGCCGGTCGAGTTCGCCCTCCATCTGAGCGAGCGCCGCGACGTGGTGCTGCTTGAGCTGCCGGTGCCACGCCTCGAACGCGTCCCGGCCCGCACGCGCCTTCTCGCGCGCGACATCGGGGAGGGTCCGCTTCGGGGCCGTCTGGTTGTCGGCCGCGCGCTCCTCGGCGAGCGGCCTGACCGTGAACGGACGGCGCACAGCCTTGGCGACGGTGAGCGGCAACGTCACGGCGCCCGGGATGCCGGACATGTGGCTGATCCGGATGCCACCGACCGCCACGCCGCCGAACTGCACGGCGTTGTCTCGGTAGAGCGTCATCCGCCGGCCGGCATAGGCGTTGCCGTCGCTGCCCCAGAGCTGCAGGAGCACGCGCCGCATCGACTTGCCGGGCTTGTACGGCTTGCCGCCATCGCCCTCGAAGTGGATGGAAATCGGCTGGTCGCCGTCCTTCTTGACGACGCCGGTCACCGTGATGGTGCGCGGGCCGCCGATCAGGTCGTCGGCGTTGAGCTGGTCGCTCTTGGGCGCGACCGTCTGCGAGATGTCGATCACGCCATGATCTCCCGTTCGACGCGCTGGGTCGGGATGGCTCCGGCGGAGGCGACGGCGTCGTGGTAGCGGCCCATCGCGTCCCGGAGGCGCTGCTCGAAGTCGCCAGCGGCGGAGATGATCGCGGCCTGGATCGTCTCGTCCGGGTAGGCGCGGATCACCGCGAGCGGCAGGCCGCCGGAATACGAGACGAGGTCACACCAGAGCCGCTCGGACACGAGGAGCCCGGTCTGGATCTGGAGGACGTAATCGGCCGGGATCGCGCCCTCGGGCACGTGCTCGAGGAAGGTCTGGACCTGGTACTTCTGCCGGCGCGACTTGCACTCGACGAGGCCGTCGGTGCCGACCAGCGCGTCCGGCGAGTAGCCGAGCGTGAAGCCCCACCGGTCGTTGGTGATGAAGCCGACGGTCTCGGTCTCGGCGTAGTGTCGCGCGTAGAGGGTGAGCGCCTCGATCTCGTCGTCCCGGCCGCGCAGCATGTCGTCGCTGACGTACCGGGGCTCGACGAACTTGGTGATCCGCTGGGCGAGCAGCTCGTACAGGTGAGCCCGCTCCTTCTCGTTCTTGGCCGCCTTGAGGGTCGGCGTGAGGATCAGCGACATCTCGCTGGCGGTGAGCATCCCGCAGCGGGCGGCGATCCACTCGTCGGTGCCCTGGTAGAGGTCGGCGTGGATGCGCACGGAGGACGGGCGCGCGGGGGCGTCGGGGGCGAGCAAGGCCATGGGGCGCTCCTCAGAAGGGGATGTCGTCGAAGCGACGAGCGCGGCTGCCCGGCATCGGGCCGGGCGAGACCTCGGACGGCTCGCCGAAGGTGAGGCGCTCGAACTCGACGAGGCGGAGCGCCTCGACGGCCTCCAGCACCACGAAGGCCTGCCCCGGGTTCTCGCGGGCGAGGCGCTCGGCCTCGCGGATGGCGGCCACCTTGGTCCCGTGCCGGTGGTTCGCCGGGCCGGCGCCGTGGACGAGCCAGTAGGGTTCGAGGTCCAGCGCCATCGTCACGCCTCCGCGGTGACGGGTAGGCCGGCGACGCCGAGCCCAGCGTTGATGGCGGCGGCGAGCATCTCGGCCCGCTCGCGGTCGAGGCTCGCGGAGCCGGCCGGGATGACCAGCGCGAACACCGTCCCATCGGCGTCGGCGAGGCCGCGCAGGGTGCTCTCGCAGGCGCGGACCGGCGGGCGGATGCCGAGGAAGGTGGCGCGGTGCGCCGGCGTTACGGCGCGCGGCTCGCGCATCTCGGCGGGGAGAACGGCACGGGTCATCACGGCCTCGGTCTGTGAGAAGGATTCGAGGGTCACAGGCGCCTCCCGGCGGCCCGGAGCCGGGTGCGCGCGTCGGCGAGCACGGTGACGTCGTCGCGCCCGTCGAGGTCGACGCGGGTCTCGGCAGTGAAGAGCGCGATGTTCCCGGCCATGGTGCCGGCGGTGGCGCGCTCCAGCGCCTCCTCGAGCACGCGGTCCAGCGTCTCGCGCGGCTGGTCCAAGCCGGTGTTCAAAAGCAAAACCTGCGCTGCCGCGGCGTGCTCGGTGGTGGTGCGCAGGGCGGCGTAGAGCTCGGCGGCGCGCTGGTCCTGCGCGTGGATGGCGCGGACCAGCTCGCTGTAGCTCGGCACGCCGAACGCGGCGGCGTGGCGGTCGACTAGGGCGATGAACGCCTGATGGTCCGGGGCGGAGCGGACGGCGCAGCTCATCGCGCACCCGCCAGCTTGTCGGCGACGCGGGCGCGGGCGGCCTCGGCGCGGCGCGCCGCGGCGGCGAGCTTCGCGGCGACGTCCTCCAGGCGGCCCATATCGGCGCGCTGTCCGGCGCCGGCGATGGTGGCCCGCTCCAGGTGGTGGACCGCCGTGAGCGAGGACTCGCTGATCGCGTCGAGGATCGCGAGGGAGGATTCCAGGCGCCCGAGCGCCTCGGAAGCGCTGGGCAGCGGCTCGGTCACGGCCTGGACCGCGATGCCCGGCGCCAGACGAACGAGGGGCTGATCCTCGGCGACGCTCTCGACGAGGTGCGGGGCGACCTTGGGCAGGTGGCCGAAGGCGGCGCGGATGGGATGCTGGGCGTTCATGCTGCCTCGCGATACTGGTCGGCTTCGAAGTCCGCGATGGCGGCCAGCTCGTCGGCGGCTTCCAGCGCGAGGGAATCGGCGTGGTCCTGAGCGGCGAAACAGGCCTCGGCCCAGCAGTCGAAGTCGTCGCCGAGGGGCCCGTAGGGGCCGCGCAGGGCGTAGCCGACGGAGGAGCCGGTGATCCGGTAGCCGGCGGGGAGTTCGAGGCGCGCCATGGTCAGGCCGCCTCGGACGCGTCGTCGAAGAAGCCGGCGACCGGCACGCCGATCCGCAGCGCGGCGCCCTGGAGCATGCCGCCCGACCAGCGGTTGGCGCCGGCCTCGTACTTCTGGATCTGCTGGAAGGTGATCCCGAGGGCTTCCCCGAGCTGCGTCTGGCTGATGCCGGCCGCGAGGCGAGCGGCCTTCACGCGCTCGGCGATGCGACGGTCGGCGTCGCTGACGATCCGGCCGCCCATCAGCGGGCGCCCCGGACGGCGGCCACGTGCTGGGCGATGAACGCCGGCACGAACGGGGCGAGGCCGATGGTCAGCGAGCCGAGCAGGCAGTGCGCGACCACCACCGTGGCCGAGGCGTGCTGGAGATTGTCGAGGTAGGCGGTGAGCATCTGGGGCTCCATCGGCTCGGAGAGCGGCGATGGGCAGATGATAATGGGCAAATGCCCCCTGTCAACGATTAAATGGGCAAACGCCCCAAAATGCCCATCGGAGGTTGTCCACAGGGCAGCTGAAAATCTGGGGATGGCGGGGCAACTTTGTTCCCGTTCTGTTCCTTTAGGTGCAACCTTGAGGCGAACGGAGCCCGGGAGGTCGGTCGTGGCAAGCCTCACCTATTTCGTCGTTCAGCCATTCTGTGATGCCGGGCGCGGACGCATCGCGCCCGGCGAGCCTCGACGCGTGCATTCACGGCGAGAGGCGGAGCGGATCGTGGAGACGCTGCACGGCGGATTGGCTGGCGCGGTGGCGTTTTCGCGTACCGGCGATCCCGAGGAAGGAGACTGGGCGGATGCGGAGATCTTCGCCCAGAACGGCTCCGTACCGCTTGAATTTTTGGAGGACTCTCTTCCGTGGTGATGGCAAAAAGAACGCCGGTTGATCCTCGATTATCTACACCACTTACCTCTGCCCCATCTGTCCGAGTGCAATGCGACGACTGCGGCCATATGGGATACTTAGATGCTGATCGACTTGCGGACCTGTCGGACGCGGGCTGTGTCACCTTCGGCGATCTGGGCCGCCGACTAAAATGCCACGATTGCTACGCTGCTGGCGGCCTCGGTAAAAGCATATCACTGGAAGTGATCGGCGCCGATCTCAAATGTACAGCGAGCCAACGATGACGTGCACAGACTTCACTAGGCCGCGATTAATCTCGATCTCTTCGCCTGGGTTATGCTGCCAGAGCACCAGTTTTGTGGGCGTGAACTTGCGGAATTCCTTGATGTAGCCCTCCGGCGCCTCTCCCTCGGTCTCGGGATGAAGCTGAACAACGACGTCGTCGCCTTGGCGCGGCGGCCGGTGAGGATGCACCCATACCTTCTCGCCCGGCTTGAAGCGCGGCCGCATGCTGTCGCCAACGACATAGGTGGCGTAGGCCTCGTCGACGTTCTCCAGCTGCGGCGGGCGCGGAATCGTCTCGATCACCTGCCCGTTATAGACGAGCTTGCCATCGTCGCCTCCTCGCGACACGCCGAGCACGTCCAACGGCGGACCATAGGACGGTGCAGGCTCGCGACGTGAAGCGTTCGGCTTCATCGTCACGGGCCCGCCGCCCTTCGTCGCGGCTGGTCCGGGCTCGGCAGTCCCGAGCAACCATTCGCTGGACTTGCCGAGTTCGGCGGCGACCTTGAACAGGTTCTCCAGCTTGCCGCGGCCGCGCTTCAGAGCGTCGCGAACGTAAGTCTCCCCCAGGCCAGCAGCCAAGGACAGTTCCTTCATCTCGCGGCCCTGCGCCTGCATCTCGCCTTCCAGGCGGCGACGTACTGCGTTCTCGATCATAGTGGGAGACTGCCCACCGGCTTGCCCATCGCCAATATGGCAGATGCCCATTGACGTGATGGGCAAATGCCCTTTATCTCGCCTGCCATGAGCGAGACCAGCCAGCTTCTCCGCGAGATCGAGTGCTTCATCCGCGAAGCTCGGATGGCAGCAAGCACGTTCGGCCGGAAGGCCGTCAACGACGGTAAGCTGGTCAGTCGCCTCCAGGCCGGGAGCACGGTCACACTGGAGAAGGCGTCGCGCATCCGAGCGTACATGCGCGACAACCCGCCCTCCGCCGCACCGGTCGAGGGAGCGGCCGCGTGATGGGCGCCGATCACATCGACACGCATACGAGAGTGCTCCGCCAGTCTCAGGTGCAGCGGCTGTTCAGACTTCACGAAGCGGCGGTGGAAGCCTCGCCCACTGCCCAAGTAGGCCCGCAAGCCGATCGACGGCCGCAATCGTCTCCAGAGCGATCTCCGGATCATTGCGGCTCGACTTCGCCAGATTGCGGAGATCGCTGACGATGGCGTTCGCCTCATCTCTCCGCATCCGCGTGATGACCATGCCGAGTGCGGTTTCGAGCGCGTCGAGCCGCGCGCTCTCTGGCCCATCTCCCACCATCTTCAGCTCCATCGGTCTTCGCACTTCCGATGGTAGGCCGCGCGGGCCGGGCGTCCACCGGATACTCCGGCCCGCGCTGGTGGCCCTGCTGCCGCTGGCGCTCGTGGCCTGCGAGGCCGACCCGATCGCCGCCCGGGCGACCCTGACCGAACTCGGCTTTCACGGCATCGCCCTGTCGCGGGCGCCGCTTACCGGCCGGCCCTGCGCGTGGGGTGAGCCGTTCGCCGTGCGGTATCGGGCCGTGACCGAGGACGGCCGGATCGTGAACGGCATCCTCTGCTCTGCCGACGAGGCAACCGAGCACGCGCGCCTGCTCCCCGATGGGGAGGGCCGGCGCTGATGGGTACGGCATGCCTCTTCCTCGGTGCGTGGTCCGTCCTGAGCTGCACCGCTGGGCGCGCCCTGATCTCGGGTGGTCCGTCTGACGGTCTGGTCCGCCGTGCGAGCCACGTCGGCCTCGTCGTCGGCGCGGGGCTGATCGTCTGCGGCGGAGCGCTCCGGTGAGCGCCGCCCCTCGCCTTTCGCCGCGTGCCCCTGCCGTCGCCAGCGTCGAGGCTGCGGCCTCGGTGGCGGTCTCCCTCCGGACGACTGCCATGCCGCAAGCCCTCACCGCCGCCGATCGCCTGATGCAGCTCGCGCGGATCCTGCGCTTCGGCGCCTCGGGGCTATTCCTTGAGGTGGAGCAGATCCAGCGCCGCCGTCCCGCGGAAGCGGCGACGGGCCGGAGCGCGGACATCGCCCTGCTGGCGCTCGGGATGCACGAGGCGGCGCAGGAGCTGGACCGCCAGGCGGCGGACGCGGACCTGCAGGCCTACCTCGCGCACCGCGCCGCCGGCGGCGACGTCCTGCTCCTCCCGCTTGCGGTTGTCGTTCGCCAGCCGGAGCAGCATCGGCCCGCGGCGAACGATGCCGGCGCGCTGAAGCGCGTCATCCGCGCGGTTGGCCGCCTCTTCCGGAAGGCGGCCTGAGATGTCGGTGCCCGTGCACATCGCCGGTTCCGTTGCCCTCGGTTGCGAGAACAGTAGCCGTTGCACGGTATCGGCGTCTCTACTGGCTGTTGCGCGACTGTGCATAGCCTCAACCCATCGCAGCGGTCGCAGGCTCACGCCTCCCGCCAGCGAGCGACCCGGCCGAGACCATCGCAATCTCGGACCCTCGGCCGGGTCGTCCCTTCTCCTGCGCGCCCGTCTCCGCCTGCAAGCTGCCGGTCGCGCTGTGTGTCGTGCGTACTCCGTCAACCTCCCGCATTCGCTGCGCTCCTCTGCGACATCCGCAAGATGTCGCGAAGGAATGGCGCTGTGGGGACAAAGACTGACCGGAACCGAGCAATGCTGACCGCATCTCAAGCTCGGGACGAGACCTTGCCGAAGCTGTCGGCGCTCGTCCGCCTCGCCCAGTCGAGCATGGGCTCGAAGATGGCCGCCTACGACGCGGTCGGGCGCCGGATCGGCGCCTCGGGCTCCTGGGTCCGCAAGTTCATGGGGCGCCAGGACACCGGCCTCGACGGGCACGTCCTGCACAACATCCGGACCGCTTACGAGCGGCTCTGCTCGAACATCGAGGCCGCGGCCGACGCCGCAGAAGCCACCAACGCTCTGCTCCGGGAGGATCTCCATGCGGCTCTTCGGGGAGATCGGGCGGCTCATCCGCGCACACCGGGAGGCGCGCCGGCTGCGGGCGCAGCTCCGCGCCGTCCAGGACGGGCGGCCGCATCGGCACTGGTCGTTCCGGATGCTCGCCCGCGTGTGCCGGGCCTGCCGGGTGCGGGTGATCTGACGGACCTGCCGCTGTGGCGGGCCGCGAACGAGGAGGAGTGAGACCATGGTTTACGGAGCCGATCATCAGAAATCGCACGCGTCGCTGCAGGGAGCGGCACCGGCGGCACCTCGCGAAATGCCGTCGCTCTATGCGGCCCTGCGCAGCCTCAGCGAGCACAACGAGAGCCTCAACGAGGCCGCGAGCGTCATCGAAGGCATCGCCGAGACGCTGGCTGGCTCCGAGCCCCAAGGCGCTGGCGGCACGGCGACGCGCGCCGAGCCTCCGAGCCTGACGGACGCGCTGAACGACCGCATCGAGCAGCTGCACGGACCGCGTCTGCGCATCCTGCGTGCGGCCGAACGCATCCGCGCTCGCATCGGCTGACCCGCCACCTCCGGGCGGCGATCGGCGCCGCTCGGCCACCTTCAGGAGCTGAGCATGGGTATGCGTGGCAAGGGCGCCGACGGTGACACGGTGCCGGAGGATCAGGAGGTCGTCGAGGCAGGAACCGCCTCGGCCTCGATCGCAGGTTATCGGCCGATCACCGACGTCATGAAGACGCTGGTGAACGAGAACAAGGAACTGGAGGAGATCGTCCTGCGCCGGCTCGACGCGCTTGCTGCGATGCCCGCCGGTACTCTCGACCCGCGCTGGTACGCCATCGGCCGCACCAAGGTCGAAGAGGCCTTCATGGCGATCAACCGCGCGGTGATGCAGCCGACGCGGATTGATCTGCCCGGTGACAGCTGGGCGGCCTGACCATGCGCCTCACGCTCAATCCCCTCTCCGCGATCCGGTCGTTCGTTCGGTCCCTCACCGAAGGGGTCCGCGACGACCTCTTCGCCTTGGAAGGCGGCCTGCGCGCTCGCCTTCAGACCGTGCGGGAGACGGTCGCCGACGCCGAGGCTGGCATCCGCACCGAGGTCGAGCGCGCCGAGACCAGGGTGAAGATCTGCGTCGAGGGCGCCGTCGGTGAGGCCGAGGCGCGGATCCTCGCTGCGATGCGCGACGAGTTCCGGGCGCTCGAAGGTCGCCTCGGAGGCTCAGGCGTCCAGGCGACGGCGGCGTCTCTGGCGCTGCCGCTATCGAACGGGCCCGGCGTTCCGCGCGGCCGCAACGACACTGGCGACGCCGTGGCGGCGAGCTCCGATCCGCTCGGCGGCCGTCCGCACCCCTGACCCTGAAACGAGAACCGCCCGGCCTGCTGTGGGAGCGGGTGCCGGGCGGTCTGAACCGAATGGGCGTGGTGCCCATCCATGGAGAGAGCAATGGAAGCCACAACAGACGCCGTCGCGCAAGCCGAAGCCGCTGTAGAGCTCGGCATCGAGACCTTGCGCGGCGACATCCGCGACCGGATCCTCGACAACATCTGCCGGCAGATGCCGTGCTGGACCAAGATGTCCGAGCACGAGCAGCGGACCATCATCGGGCGCGCCGATGAGGTGGCCGCCAAGACGGTGCGCGAGGCCATCAAGGTCGTGGCGCACCAGGGCTTCGACCACCTGGTGGTGTCGACCGGCAAGTGGACCGTGAAGGACGGCCTCAAGCTCGAGGTCGGCGCTTCCGGCTCGGTCGACGACATCACGAAGCTGGCCGAGCACGGCGCGAAGCCTGCGGTCCTCGTCCTGGCGGAGCCGAGCGTCTTCTTCGGCCAGCGCGCCGACGCGGTCGCGGACAAGGATCAGCCCGACCTGCCGATCGACGAGGATTCGGAGGCCGAGGACGGCGACGAGGATGGTGACGGCGACGGCGAGGAGGCCGGTCGCTCGCCCTTGCCGGAGCCGCCCACCCGCGAGACCCGGTCGCGCCGCACGCGCGAACCCGCGGACGCTTGAGCCTGGAGGCGCGCGGTGTCCGAGACCGTCATCATCCGCCTGCCGGGTGCCCCTCGCGGGAAGGGCCGGCACCGCGCGCAGCTCGTCCATCGGGGAGGCGTGGCGCGCATCCACTCCCATCCCGACCAGAAGACCGAGGCCTACGAGAGCGCCCTGCGCCTCGCGGCCGGCGCCGTCATGCGCGGGCGCGCCCTCCTCACCGGACCGCTGGAGGTCCGGATCTTCGCCACCATGCCGATTCCGGCGAGCTGGTCGAGGCGGAAGCGGCTGGATGCGATCGAGCGCCGCCTGCGGCCCACGACCAAGCCCGACTGGGACAACATCGCCAAGGTCATCGACGCGCTGAACCACGTCGTCTGGGCCGATGACGCCTCCGTGGTCGATGGCCTTGTCCGCAAGTTCTACGGCGAGACGCCCGAGCTGGTGATCCAGGTCACGGCGCTGGAGCCGCAAGCCGTGAGGGCGGCGGCATGACATGGGTGCTCATCTTCTCGGGCCGCGAGCTGTTCCGCGGCACCTATGCAGGCGCGCTCGACGCGGCCGAATCCATGCGCCTCTGCCAGCGCGACTTCCATCCGGATGGGACGGAGCTGGCGCCGCGCCTGGATCGCGGCGTGATGCTGGTGCTCTCGCGGATGGTCCCGGCCTTCCGGCGGAGGGCTGCAGCGTGAGCCACCGCGAGAACAAGGCGCATGCGCTCTCGGAGCGCGGGAACGACCTCTACGAGACGCCGGCCGTGGCCGTGCGCGCGCTGATGGCGATCGAGTGGATGCCGCAGCGGATCTGGGAGCCGGCCTGCGGGCCCGGCGCCATCGTGCGCGAGCTGTATGCCGGCGGGCACGACGTGCTCGCCACCGACCTCGTCGAGTATGGCTGGAAGGGGCAGGTCTCGGGCCTCGACTTCCTGAAGGTCGACGCGGCGCCCGAGGGCATCGACTGCATCGTCACGAACCCGCCCTACAAGGACGCGCGCGCCTTCGTGGAGAAGGCGGTGCGGCTCTGTCCGCGCGTGATGATGCTGCTGCGGTTCTCGTTCTACGAGAGCATCTCGCGCGGCTCCATCCTCGACACCGGCACGCTGGCCCGGGTGTATTGCTTCCGCAAGCGCCTGCCGATGATGCATCGCGACGGCTGGGAGGGCCCGAAGGCGTCCTCGAACATGGCCCACGCCTGGTTCGTCTGGGACCTCTCCCACCGCGGCCCGACGCAGCTCAGCCGCATGTCCTGGGAGGACTACACCGAGGCTGACCACGAGCCCGGCCCCATGCCCATGGCGGCGGAGTAGGCCGATGGGCGATCCCACCCTCATCGCCGATCTGGCCCGCGCCGGCCTCGAACCCGAGCTGCTGCAGCGTGTCGCGATGGAGCTCGCGCGCGCGCAGGTCGCCGTCGAGGCGATCGAGAAGCGCCGGACCTCCGACCGGGTCCGCCAGGGCCGGACGCGTCACGTGAAGTCACGTGACACCGCAGACGGCACGTTACCCCCCGTCCCCTCCCCGGATGGTCCACCCCCTCCTCCTGCACCTCCACCCCCACCCCTTAACCCCTCCCCAGCCCCCGGTTCCGACCCTGACGGGTCGGCCGACGTCGTCGGGCAGGCTGGCGGCGCTGGCGCGGCCGATGGCGACGAGACCCGGAGCTTCCGCCGGGAGCTGATGACCCGGGGCATCTCGCTGATCTGCGCCAACACCGGTCGGTCCGAGCACTCGGCCCGCGGCCTGATCGGGCACTGGCTGGGCATCGCCCACGACGAGGCTGTGGTGGTGCTCGGCCTGATCGAGGAGGCCGATGGGCGCGAGCTGGCCGATTTCTCGACCTGGGTCGAGCGGCGCCTCCAGGCCCGGCGCGAAGCCACTGGCCGGCGCCCGGACCGCGGACGCCCCGCTCAGCCCGCACCTACCGGCCTCGCCGCCCGCCTCATCCGCCAACGTGCCGAATCCCTGACGGGAGCCTACGATGTCGAACCGCCTGCCATCGACGCGAACGACCCTGACGCCGGCCCAAGCCGAGGAGAGGATCTCGGCACTGCATGGCAGGCTGGAGGCGCATCCCGTCCTTCCGACGCGGTACTGCGTGCGGCGGGACAGGGCGGTCTCGACCACCGAGCGGCAGCAGCTCTGCGCGCTCGCCGAGCGGCTTAGGGCCGAGCTGACGGCGGCCTCGAATCCCCGACACGTCGACGTAGTCGTGACCCGGGTGCTGCTGGGATTCGAGCAAGGGCGCGGCCGCGGCGACGACGAGAACGAGGTGCTGATCGCAGAGTACGTGTCGGCGCTGAAGGCGCTGCCGCTGGCCGCGATTCACGCCGCGGCCGAGCGCTTCCGATCCGGCGAGGCGCTGCGTCCCTGGTCGAAGCGATTCCGGCCCTCCCCGGCCGAGTTCGCCGAAGAGGTGCGCGAGGGCCTGATCCCGCTCAAGCGGCAACTCCTCCACATCCGGCACGTGCTCGAGGCCGAGATCTACGATGAGCCGACGGCGGAGCAGCGCGCGGAGGTCGCGAAGGTGGCCGAGGCGCACCTGAAGCGCATGCGGCAGACCGAGCCCGAGCGGCGCCGCGCCGAGACGCCGGCCGAGATCGCCCGGGCGCAGCGGGCGAAGCTGGACGAGGACCTCGCCCGGCTCCGCGCGACCGGCCACGGTCCGGACATCGGCCGGCTGATGGCCCGCCTCGACCAGCGCCAAGGCCTGACCGGAGGTGCGTCGTGAGCCGCCGTCCCGATCTATGGAAGGCCGAGCTGCGCGACCGCGAGGCCGCGCGGAAGGCCGCCGAGGCAGAGCGTGAGCCGCCGGGCGAGCACGTCTGCGCCGAGTGCGGTGTATTCGGCGCCTCGTTCGGCTTCGGGGTCTTTCGGAATCTCTCCGACGGCCTGTGGTCGTGCGCCGACCGGGAGTGCCTTGCGATTGTCGAGGCGCGGGCGGCGATTCCTCTGCCTCCGCATACAGTAGAGCAGGCCGCGTGAATCCACGTCGCGCGGCTGGGTGAGGGAACGATGGCTAAAGGCACACAGCTCGAACGGCAGCGCGATGGGCGCGATCCGGGGCAAGGGGAAACGAAGAAGATGAACTACGTCCGGCTCGGCCTCATCGGCGTCGCGGGCCTCGTCGCCCTCTCCGTCGTCGGCGGCTCGTTCTACACGGTCGATCAGCGCGAGCGGGTAGTGCTGCTCACGAACGGCGCCGTCGTCGGCGAGGCAGACCCGGGCCTGCACTGGAAGCTGCCGTTCGTGCAGTCGGCCGTGTCGATCAGCGTCGAGTCGCACCGAGTCGAATTCGACAAGATGGAGGCCTACTCGCGCGACCAGCAGCCGGCGGTGATGAAGCTGTCCGTGCTCTACCACGTGCCGACGGACCGGGTGTCCGAGGTCTACAGCCGGTTCACGTCGACCGCGAACCTGGAGGACCGCGTCGTCGAGCCGAAGGTGCTGGAGCAGTCGAAGAACGTGTTCGGCCAGTTCGACGCGGTCACGGCCGTGCAGGAGCGGGTGCAGCTCAACGCCAAGATGGCGGCGGCCATCCACGAGGCGATCGGCGGCATGAACGCGCCGATCGTGATCGAGGCCGTGCAGATCGAGGACATCCAGTTCTCGCCGGAGTACATGCGGTCGATCGAGCAGCGCATGCAGGCCTCCGTCGAGGTCGACCGGCTGAAGCAGAACGCCCTCCGCGAGAAGGTCCAGGCCGAGATCGTCGGCACGAAGGCCGGCGCCGAGGCGAACGCCATCCGCCAGCGGGCGCAGGCCGAGGCTGATGCCACGAAGCTCCGGGGCGATGCGGAAGCGAGCGCGATCCGGGCCCGCGCCGAGGCGCTCGGCTCGAACCCCGGTCTCGTGGCCCTGACGCAGGCGGAGCGCTGGGACGGAAAGCTGCCGAGCACCATGGTGCCTGGTGGCGCCCTTCCGATGCTCAACGTCGGGAAGTAGCTGGCACCCTCAGCAGGAGCGCACCGTGACGGACGAGCCCACCATCTCGGCGGATCAGCCCGCCTTCCTGACGATGCCGGCGGAGCAGACCATCTATTACCACCCGCCCAGCTACGTTCTGCTCAAGCTGAAGAGCGACGGCACCTATGAGCTGGGCGGCACGGTTGCCGACATGCTCGCGGACGAGTGCGGCGTCGTTCGCGCGTTCGGCGCCGTCCTGCGCGACCAGTACGAGGCCGGGCGCCGCGGCGAGCCGCCGCCCACGGCCGGCCGTCCGTAGTCGCGGACGAGAACGGAGACACGGCGCCCGGTGCTGATGGCGAACCCGTTGAGGATTGAGGGGCCCGACCCGCCGGCCATGACGTGCGCGGACGTGGAGCGGTGGCTGGTGGCGGCGTTCATGGCCTTCACCAGCTCGGGCATCTTCAGCGTCCGGCCGAACCGGCTCCAGCCGAACGACCCGGAGGAGATGCGGGCGACCTTCGACTGGATCGTCTTCTCGGGTGAGATCCTGGGGCGCGACAGCGACGAGCGGGTCGCGCTCCTCACCTGGGCCCGGGCCAAGGCGCGAGGCAGGATCAGAAGGCACAGGCGCCTCCGGCTGCTGAAGGATGTGCCGGGCGGATCGATCACCGACCATTGCCGCGAGTTCGGGATCTGGCGGCGCACCTTCGACCGGCGCCGGAAGCGAGCCTGCGAGCGCCTCGCCGATGCCTGGAACGCACGTGATAGCGGCCGGCCGGAGTGACGCAGGCATAGATCACGCTTGCGTATGTCCAAAAACGGGACGCAGATCAGGTGTCACGGATCGACGGAAGGTCGACCGCCTCAAGGGGCACCACCGTGGCAGCGTCCAGGACCAAGGCCATCTCTCTCGCCGGCTCGCCGGCAACCCACACCCATGTGCGCTTCGCCCAGCCGGAGCGGCGCCGGGATCCGCGCGGCGACCGGTACGACCACGCCGGCGCCTTCGACCCGCGCACAGACCTGTCGAAGCCGGTCCGGGGCAAGCGCGGCCCGATCGAGACGGCGGCCGTCGCGGTCGACGATCCGTGGACGCCGGGCGGTCGTTCGCTCGCCGCGGTCAACCGCCGCGTCGACGTGCTGGAGATGGAGCGCTCGCACGGGCGGCTCACGGTCTCGCAGTACGAGGTCGGGCGCCAGGTCCAGGCGATCTTCGAGCGGGCCTCTGGCGCCCGGCTCGGCTCCATGGACTTCGGGGTCCGCGGCTCGAAGGACATGACCATCGCGCACGAGCTGTCGGTCATCTACGCGATCGACGACGCCCGGCTGGTGGCGAAGCTGAAGGACAAGGTCGTCCGCGCCGTCGGCGTGCCAGGCGCCCGCTTCCTCCACGAGGTGCTCACCGGCCGGCAGACCTTCGCCCAGTTCGCCGAGGCCCGCGGCAAGGGTGGCGACCGCGGCACCAGCCAGATCGCCGCGCACTTCCGGATCCTGATGGAGAACCTCGACGAGGATTTCGCGGCTGAAGGTGTCGAGGGCGTCCAGGAGCGGTTCTTCCAGGGCGAGCGGATGGGCGAGGAGACGGATGCCCGCGGCCGCACGGTGCCGGCCGGCAAGGGCCACGCCTGGGGCATCAGCGAGGCCCGCTACGCGCCGCAGATGAACCGGGATGCGCTGGCGCTGGCCGGGCGGACCGCGAAGGTGCGGGATAGGGTGGCGGCGCGGTACCGGGTGGGTGAGGACGGGTGACGTAGGCAGTCATGGCCGGCTGCCGGTGAGCACGTTTCCTCAATCGGCGCCGGCTCCCAGATCCGGTCCAGCAATCATAGTGATCTTACCAGGTGGTATGCTCAATTCCTCGTGCTCCAGGAGGATAGGCTCAAACCCTAGGAGCAATCTCGTGTTTCTGGTCTGGTGTACGTGAGAAGGGTCTGTGTCAAAAGTGTAATTTACACAGGCGACCAGCCATATGTTGATCATGGACTGATTGCGATTTGGATCTGCCGCTGCGCTGAGCTCATCCCGGCTAAGCGAAAAGCCATAATTAGCTATCCCGGGATTTAGGTAATCTCCAGGAAAAAGAGTCTGCCAAAGTGGACTCGGCATGACAGAGATCTGTTCTGCATGATTTTTGCGCGATTGCTCACATCTTGCCAAAAACTTATCTAGATAATCGCCGCTGCTTGTAGTGATTGCCCAGCAATCAAGGCTAACATTTTTAGCTGGTACCTTCCCGACGTTCCTCACGCTTACTATACCGAGCATGTGCAGGACGCTTGAATTCAGCGTTATTGGATCGCCAGTAAGTAGGATATCCATGCTGAGCAGTGCTCTTTGATCATTCAGAAGCGCAAGTCGTGCCGTCTCGGCTGATTGTTTGGCGGCCTCAGCGCTCAAACGCGCCGCTGCGATAGCCTCTTTTGCGTCTTCACCCTGCTGTTTAGCCACGCTCCATAGTTTCAAGGTGGAATTATTGAGTCTGGCAGTATAATATACCAATGCTAGAGTGAATATTGCAATAGCTACATCCGTTGCTTTCACTTCCGAGAAAAACGTCGTCCACCAATCTTCATGATCCTCAGATTTCGCTTCCATACGCGGAGCCTGAGCTTTTTCGGCAGACGAGGCTTTCTCTGGCTGAGATATTGATTTTGGCGCTTCAGAGGGTGCTTCCTGAGTCACCGACTGCCCCGCGGAAGGGCCTGTTGGCTTCTCTGCTTGAGGTGCGCCTCGTGAGTTTGTAGGGCCTTGGTCCTGCGCAGCCGATGAGTTCGGGATATTCGGGGCAACCTGCGCGGTCGCTGTTACCGCTGCCAAACATACCGCGCACGCAACTGCGAACCGTATCATCATGCCCTCAGAAAACTCGAAGCCTGATCGCAATGCATCTGATCGCGAGCGGCCTGGCAAGGAAGCTGAGCGCTGGCGCAGTATCAGGATCGCGTGTTCTTGACCCGACGGGCGAAACCGTCCATTCCCTTAGAGGTCGCGAGACGCACGCCCGGGGCTGAGAAGCCGCCGGGCGTTTGCATGTCCGGACCCAGCTTCACCGAACCCGCTCAACAGCTTAGGCGTTGCCCCATGAGACGCGGGCGGTGTTCCATGCCATGATCGGTCCCCGATGAGCGCCCACGCTATCGTCACCGCGATCGAGGAGGAGAGCCTCGCGCTCTGCCGCCTCCGCGCGACCGGGCGCCAGGACGTCGACCTCGCCGCGCGGGACCATCACTGCCGGCGCATCCGGTCGCTGATCCGCCAGCTTCGGCCACTGATCGGGACCGTCGAGAAGCGCACGTTCGGCACGTCCGGGCGGAGCGAGAAGGGCAAGCCGTACACGGTGGCCCGGCGGCGTCGGGCGGCCTGATTTGTAGGTCGATGCGGAATTACCAAGACATTTCCGCAAGAACCGCCCCGACAGCGTAAATAACGAAGCAATATGAGTGACTTACCCGCGATTTCAGGGTCGCGGCGAACTGCTCGCGCCCGAGGCAGAATAAAAACCCAGAAGGCCGCGAAGGCGGTTCTGGCCACCCGAGCGGTGGCCTACCTCCGGGTCTCCACCGATGAGCAGGCCGCTCACGGTTTCGGGCTGGAGACGCAGGAGCGAGCCCTCCGCGCCTTCGCCGAGAGCCAGGCCTACGAGCTCGTCGCGGTCATCACCGATGCGGGCGTGTCCGGAGCGACCCGGCCCGCCGATCGCGCCGGCTTCGGCGAGGTCCTGCAGCTCGCGGCCGACGGGAAGTTCTCGGTGCTGCTGGTCTACCGGTTTGACCGGCTAGCCCGCGAGATCCGGTACGCGGTTACCACGGTGGCGGATCTCGCCGAGACGCACGAGGTCGGCATCCGGTCCGTCACCGAGCCGATCGACACAGCGACGCCGATGGGGCGCACGGTGTTCGCCATCCTCGCCGGCATGGCGGAATCGGAGCGCTTCACGATCCGGGACCGGACCGCAGGCGGGAAGCTCGCCAAGGCCGGCCGGGGCGGCTTCGCTGGGGGCCGGGTCCCCTACGGCTACGCGACCGACCGAGCCGGCGGCCTTGTCATCGTTCCGGAGCAGGCGGCGATCGTCCGGCGCATCTTCCGAGAGCGTGGCCGCGGCAAGCGCCCGCGGGCGACCCTCCAGGCGATCGCCGAGGGGCTGAACCGCGACGGCATCCCTTCCCCGACCGGCCGCCGGTGGCGGCACGACACGGTCGGCTACGTCCTCGACAACCCGAAGTACCGCGGGGCGGTCGAGTACCTTTTCACCTGGACCGGCGCCGAGCAGCACGTGCTCCAGCCGGGCGCCCATGAGGCGATCATCCTTTGACCGCACGCCCCGACTTCACCCCGGTCGACGCGGACCGGGCGCTTCGCCATGCGCAGCGCCTCCAGCGCGACCCGGCGGCCCAGGCCTACGGCGACCACCTTCGTCGGCAGGGACTGATCCCGTCGCTGGTGCAGCTCTCGGCTGAGACGCCGTACGACGAGGCCCGGGCCGGCGAGTTCGAGGTCCGCCGCTCCATGGCGATGAGGAACGCCAAGCCATGCTGCTGAAGCGCATCGTTCTCCGTTGGCTGCTCGGCACGCGCTCGGCCAGGCCCGCGCCGGCCCGCGTCCATCGCGGCGAGCACGAGCTGTCCGTCGGTGCTGAGAACCTCGGCGCACCGGCCGGCCCGATCGCGAAGCTGTCGCGCGCGGATGCAGAGCGCCTTCTAGGCATCCCCGTGAGGATCGTCCGCTGATGCGTGGGATCGTCGGCTTTCGGCATGCCGCCGGCATCCTCTTGGTGCTCGTCGCCGGCTGGGCCTGGGTGTGGGTGTTCGACCGCCCCGCGCAGGCCGCGACTTGCGGCGGCGGACCTGAGATCAGGCACGAAACAGGTTCATGAGCCAGTTCCAGCCCGGCCAGTCCGGCAATCCTGGCGGCCGTCCGAAAGCGTCGGCCAAGGTGCGCGACCTCGCCCGCGCGCATACCGAGACTGCGCTGCAGGTCCTCGTCGAGATCGCGACCGCGGGCGAGAGCGAGGCGGCCCGGGTCGCGGCGGCCAACGCCATTCTGGATCGCGGCTACGGGAAGCCGACCCAGCCCATCGACGGTGACGGTGAGGGCGGCGCGATCCCGACCGGCATGACGGTCACCTTCATCCGGCCCGGGCAGCCGCCCGATGCAGGTTGAGTTCCCGGAGAAGCTCGCCTTCCTGTTCGAGCCGGCCCGCTACAAGGTCGCCTATGGCGGCCGCGGCGGGGCGAAGTCGTGGGGCTTCGGCCGGGCCCTCCTCATCATGGGCGCGCAGCGGCCGCTCCGGGTGCTCTGCGCCCGCGAGTTCCAGAACAGCATTGCGGAATCGGCGCACGCGCTGTTCGCGCAGCAGATCGACCTCCTCGGGCTCGATGGCCTGTACGAGGTCCAGGAGAAGCGGATCCTCGGCCGGAACGGGACCGAGTTCATCTTCAAGGGTCTCCGGCACAACGTCGCCTCGGTGAAGTCGACCGAGGGAGTCGACATCTGCTGGGTCGAGGAGGCCCGCACGGTCTCGAAGACGTCCTGGGACGTGCTGATCCCGACCATCCGCAAGGCGGGTTCGGAGATCTGGATCAGCTTCAACACGGAGCTGGAGGAGGACGAGACCTACCAGCGCTTCGTGAAGAAGCCGCCGACCGGCGCGCGCGTCGTGAAGATCGGCTGGGAGGACAATCCGTGGTTCCCCGACGTGCTCCGGCAGGAGGCGTTGGACCTGAAGGAGCGCGACCCGGTCGCCTACGAGACGGTCTGGGGCGGCAACTGCAAGGCGGTGCTCGACGGCGCGATCTACGCGAACGAGATCCTGGCGGCGACGACCGCCAAGCGGTTCACCAAGGTCCCGTACGACCCGACGAAGCCGGTTCACACCTTCTGGGACCTGGGCCGGGCCGACAAGACCAGCATCTGGTTCGCCCAGATCGTCGGCTTCGAGTTCCGGCTGATCGACTTCTACGAGAGCCGCGGCCACGCGCTCGGCCACTACCTCGAGGTGCTAAAGGAGCGGGCGCTGCCGGTGGAACAGGGCGGGAAGGGCTACGTCTACGGCGAGCACTGGCTCCCGCATGACGCCCGGAACGAGCTGCTCGCCTCCGAGCGCACGATCGAGCAGCAGATGTGGGCGGCCGGGCACCGGGTGCGGATCACGCCCCGCCTCACGGTCGCCGCCGGCATCGACGCGGCCCGCAAGATCTTCGCCCGGTGCTGGTTCGACGAGGAGGCCTGCGCCGACGGGCTCCAGGCGCTCCGGAACTACCGGTTCGACGTCGACCCGAACACACAGGCCTTCTCGAAGGCCCCCCTGCACGACTGGGCGAGCCACGCGGCCGACGCCTTCCGGTACTTCGCCATCGGCATCGCCGAGCCTCGTGAGGACGATCCGCCGGTGGATGGTCCGAACGACGTCTACGCGCGCCGACGCCGCCGCGAGGCGGAGGAATCAATATCAGGATCAGGTTGGGCGGCATGACGGACACGGACGCGCCCGCCCTCGACGGCGAGGCGGTGGATCAGGCTGGGCTCGACCGCGAGGCGCTGCTGCGCCGCCTGCGCGGCTGGTACCGCACCGACCGGGAGGCCTCCGCGAAGTGGCGCGAGGATGCGCGCGAGGACTTCGACTTCGTGGCCGGGCGCCAGTGGAGCACCGAGGACGAGGCCGTGCTGCGCCAGCAGGGCCGCCCGCCGGTGACGTTCAACCGGATCCTGCCCGTCATCAAGGCGGTGGCCGGCTCCGAGGTGAACAGCCGGCAGGACATCCAGTACCTGCCCCGCGAGATCGGCGACGCGGCCAAGAACGAGCTGCTCACCGAGGCCTCGCGCTACCTCGCGGACGAGGCCGAGGCGGAGGACGAGGAATCCGACGCGTTCGTCGACTGCGCGATCTGCGGCATGGGCTGGGTCGAGATGCGTCTCGACTATGAGACCAACCCGGACGGCGCCTATGTCGAGGACCGGGTCAACTCCCTGGAGATGATCTGGGACGCGGCCGCGCGGAAGCGGAACCTCGCCGACGCCCGCCGCCTGTTCCGCGCGAAGACGATGGACCGGGCCGAGGCCGAGGCGCTGTTCCCCGACGTCGACCCCGCGCTCCTCGACGCCGCTTGGGCCGAGGACCGCGACGGCGACGGCGAGCACCGGGAGATCCAGCCGGGCGAGCGTCGCATTGACCGCCCGGGCGAGGATGCCGACGCCTCGTCCTCTCGCGTGACGATTGTCGAGTGCCAGTGGTGGGAGCGCGCCCGCGTCGCGGTGGTGATCGAGCCCACGACCGGCGAGCCGCAGGAGATGGAGCCGAAGGCGGCCGCCGTTCTGTCCCGCCGCGCCGAGATGCTGGGCATGCCGGTGAAGGTGTTCCACCGGATGAAGCGGGTCTACCGCCGCGCCTTCCTCGGCGCCGTGGTGCTGGAGGAGGGCCCGGCCCCGGCCGGCGACCAGTTCTCCTACGCCTGCCTGACCGGCGACCGCGACCACAACAAGGGCACGTGGTTCGGCATCGTGCGGCCGATGCGCGACCCGCAACGCTTCGCCAACAAATGGCTGTCCCAGACCCTCGACATGCTCAACCGCCAGTCCAAGGGCGGCTGGATCATGGAAAAGGGCGCGGTGCCGGACCAGCGCGCCTTCGAGGCCAGCATCGCCAAGCCCGGCGCGGTGTCGTGGGTGTCCGACGGCGCCCTGATGTCGGCGCGCATGAAGGAGAAGCCGCTCCCGGTCCTGCCGTCCGGCCACTGGCAGCTCATGGAGTTCGCGATCGGCTCCATCCGCGACACGTCGGGCGTGAACCTGGAGCTGCTCGGCCAGAAGCAAAACGACCAGGCCGGTGTGCTGGAGTACCAGCGCAAGCAGGCCGCCATGACGATCCTGGCGACGCTGTTCGACTCCCTGCGCCGGGCCCGGAAGCACATCGGCCGGGTGCGCCTGTTCTTCATCCAGACGTACCTCTCGGACGGCCGCCTAATCCGGATCGTGGGCGATGAGGGCGCCAAGGTCGTGCCGCTCATCCGCGACCGGACGATGGGCGACTTCGACGTGGTGATCGACGACGCCCCGGCCTCGCCGAACCAGCAGCAGATCGTGTGGCAGACCTTCACCAGCGTCCTGCCGATCATCAAGGACATGATCACGCCGCAGGTCCTGCTCGAGATCCTGCCCTACTCGCCGTTCCCAGCCTCGTTCGTGGCCAAGATGCGCGACCTGCTCGCCCAGACGGCCGACACGCCGGAGCAGGAGCAGCAGAAGGCCCTCGCCGTGCAGACGGCGGTCGCCCGGATCCAGGACATGGCCGCCGGCGCGAACCTGAAGAACGCCAAGGCCGGGCGCGAGCAGGCGCTCACCCATCAGGATCACGCCTCGGCGGCCATGCAGCTCGCCCAGCTGCTCACCGCGCCCGAAGCCGCAGCCCAGGCCGCGGAATCCGCCGCCTGACCCGTTACGCCCCCCGGCGGCGCACGCCGGCTTTAGTCCCCTTCACGTCACGAGGACCACATGACCGATACCGACCTCGCCATCGGCGGCGGCGACGACGCCTTCACGCCCGAGGAGCAGGCTGCCTTCGCGGCCTACGAGCGCGGCGATGAGACGCCCGCCTCCGATGGCCTAACGCCGCCGGCCGCCGAGCCCTTCTCGACCGCTGCCGAGCCGCCCGGGGCCGAGCCCGAGGCCGTTGAGGAAGGCGCCAAGCCCGAGGGCGCCCCCGAGGCGCAGCCGCGCGACGAGAAGGGCAAATTCGTCCCGCACGGCGCCCTGCACGAGGAGCGCGAGCGTCGGAAGGCGGTCGAGAAGGAGCGCGACGAGCTGCGCGAGCGGTTCGCCCGCGGCGACGAGCGCCTGCGCATCCTGTCTGAGGCGATGCAGCGCCCCGCCGCCCCGGCCCAGCCAGCGGCCGCGCCCGAGCCGGCGAAGGTGCCGGACCCGGCCGAGGACATCTTCGGCTACATCGAGCACCTGAAGGGTGAGATCGAGGCGCTGCGCTCCGGCCAGACCCAGCTCACCGAGAGCCAGAAGCAGGCCGAAGAGACCCGCCGCGCCAACGACGAGCGGAACGAGGTGATCGGGTTCTACCAGCAGGACCTCCGCTCCGCGATCCAGGCCGATGCGTCGGTTGCGGACGCCTACGAGCACCTGTTCGCTGGCCGGGTCGCCGAGCTGCAGCTCGTCGGCATGTCCCAGAAGGACGCCATCGAGGCGGTGCGCGACGAGGAGTTCAACCTCGCCCAGACCGCCCGCCAGCGCGGCCAGTCGCCGGCCGCCCTGATCGCCGCGCTCGCCAAGACGCGCGGGTTCGCCCCGAAGGCGCCGGAGCCCGTTCCGGCCGCCGCCCCGCAGGAGACCGCCGCCGAGAAGGCTGCGCGCGCCGCCGCCGGACAGGCCGGCCCGGGCCGCTCGCTCTCGGCCGCCGGCGGTCAGCCGGCCGGCGAGATCACGCTGGAGACGCTGTCCAGCATGTCCGAGGCGGACTTCGAGAAGCTGCTCTCCACAAACCCGGCACGCATCCGCGCCTTGATGGGCGGCTGATCGTCTGGCGACTCAAGCCAAACCCCATCCCAACATCATTATATCCACGAGTTCCTTTTGTCTCGCCCTAAGTTCTTTAGGCCCCCAATCATCCATGCCAATGACTTGTGAGGTCAGAGCATAAGAACTGACGTTGCTTGTTCCCTTAAAATATGCATTGCACTTTTTCTTAAAATCGAAATTGCTTGCTGCCGAATTCCGTTTTTTGTTTAACGGGACCAAATTAGCAAGCCGATGAACCCATTGGTTACGCTGATCCTCATCAGGCCACCACTCAAGCCACTGACTATCTTCATCTACGTTTTGCGGCAAAACATGCTCAATTGTCAGCACCTTGGGGTCATAAGACGCAGCCCCATCTGATACAAAAGAGTCCAGCCTAAGTATAATAAAATTCCGGCGTCGCGGCGTGAGCTGATATACATTGCCATTCAAAGCAGCCCGAAAGTCGCGGATAAGCGCTCTGTCAAAATGGAGGCTTCCTAAAGCCTCAATGGCGATAGATGACTCAATTTCTGATATCAGTTTTCCATACACAACAATTCGATCATTGACATTGTATCGAGCGGCATGCATAAATGCTGCTAAACGTTCCAACATAGGAAAAAAGTGGACCAAGACGGCAGGCTTGTGTCTAGCTTTGGTCATGAATAGCATGGCCGGAGGAACCCAATCGGCGTTATCAATTCTGTTGAGCCATTTCAGGCTGTAATTTATTTCCTCGGCATGTTTCGAAGAAGCAAAATTCGAGTTTTTTATGTCCATAAGCGCTTCGGCAAAAGGCTGAACAATTTCATCGATGAATTTTTTTGGATCGGCGTTTTTTGGAAGAACTATCCGTTTAAAATCTTCTAAAATCGTGCCCTTTGCTTTTTCTTTGACATATATCATTCTTATATGGCTGAAAAGTTCGTTGAAGCCGCTTCGAGTTAGCTCAACTTCCATATCTTCCCATTTTGCGTTGTAAGTGCTGCGGTCGGTCTCAGATTTAATCTTTCCAATAACGTCAGCCTTGATGATATCCGTCGGCTGCAAATCTAAGCCACGGCTGTTCATTACGGAGAAGACGCGAAATGCAGAAGCTTGAGAGGGAGTGGAGACAGCAACGATGAAACATCGTGTGAGCAAAAAATTAACAAAGCTGGTAACTTCGGCAGCGCTCGGCAACCGTCTTTCCAACTCGGTTAACAGATAATTCGCGTTCGCTTGGATATTCAATTGTGACTCGTTTTCGAGTGATTTCGGATCAAGCTCTGAAAGTCTACTGATCGCAAATCCTTGAATGTATTTTGCGAAAAATTTTTGGTCTCGCTCGCGTAATGACAACCGCGGCTTAGAGGGTATCCCTTCCATCTTTTTTCCAGGTTCGATTATGTAAGGCTTTGTGTCTTCTTTGTTTTCCCCGCCGTGTGCGCAGGCGGCAGCCGCAAGGAGTATCGTGAGAGTTGTCAGGCGCTGTTGCCCGTCAATGACTTCGGAATTGGCGATGCCCTCGGTCTTGATAAGTACAATGCTGCCCAAAAAATAACCTTCTTCGCCATCTATATCGGCAAAGGACAGAAGATCGTCTAGCAATTCTGATGTCTGGTCGTTTGTCCAGGCATAAGGCCTCTGATAAGATGGTATGACGAAATCAAATTCTGAGCTAAAAATCTTAGAGAGCGGGTACTCAGCGCCAGAGATCCTTTTCATGGTACCTCAGAATTGTTTTGGAGTGTGGTTGAAGGCACAGCTTCGGCAGGGGTGTGCAGCAAGGTACCCAAATCTGAGGAAGGGGGGAAGACGCTTTGCGGCAATCGTCCGGCTCAAAATAAGTAACGTCGTTCCGGGAATGTTTTGATACGTTTGATTTTCCGTTATATTCTTTTGTTTTCTATCTGGCACGCGAAAGTTCCGCGCTATTTGACAATAATTCTATGTTAGACTGTATTTATGCAAAAATTTAGGTCCGAAGCTGACTGATGACAAACAAAATCCGTGACCTGCCTTCCGTATTATTCATCGAATATTCAATTAATATCGTAATAAAAATATGTCTTGTGGCTGCGCGGGGCAATCCCAAGTGTTTTTTTGGCAAATACAGAAAGCACACAATCTCTGTTCTAGCGTTATTAATGAGATATTTATTGTGACGCGGACGCGCCCGTTCCGTCGTGGTGAATACCGGTCCTGGCTTAGCCATAGAACCAACTGTCGATCCGTTCGTATTCAGGCTTGACCCGACGGGCGAACCCGCTCAAAGGACTATCCGTCGCGAGACGTGCGGGCCCTGCTCCGTCTCTGCGCCTCCCCACTTTCCGTCCGGTCCCGTGCCCCACCCTGCTGCAAGGCGGGATGTTCGCGCGTGTCCGGTCGTTCGTCTGATCCCCGCATAGGATCCGCCCGGCCGCGTCAGTGCCTTCGTCCGCGCTACGCACGGCGCCCGTCCGACCCCGTCCCCAACGGTCATTCTGGGGCCCGGCTTCCGTCCGCGTGCCGACGCACGGCGCGCACGAACCCTCCCCCACGGAATCCAGCCTTCAGAGGCACCACCATGTCCTACACCGCGTTCGGGCAGAACGACCCGATGGCCGTCAAGCTGTGGAGCAAGAAGCTCGCGGCCGAGGCCAACAAGTCCATCGACATCGATCCCCTGGTCGGCACCGGCGACGATGCCGTGATCCAGGAGAAGACCGAGACCAAGAAGGGGAACGGCGACCAGGTCACCTTCGGCCTGCGCATGCAGCTCCGCGGCCCGGGCTTCTCCTCGTCCGACGTGGCCGAGGGCAACGGCGAGCAGATCGGCGTCAACTCCGACAAGGTCACCATCGACGAGCTCGGCGAGGTCGTCGGCGTGAAGTCGGAGAACACGATCGACCAGCAGCGCGTGCCGTTCAACCTGCGCGAGACCGCCCGCGCCGGCATCGCCGACTGGTTCCAGACCCGCCGCACGGTCTGCTTCTTCAACCACGTCTGCGGCTTCACCCCGGCCAACCAGCTCAACGGCGCCAAGAAGTTCACCGCCAACAACGTCGTCACGGCGGCGACGGCGGGCCGCATCTTCCGCCCGAACGGCCGGACCGACGACGCCGCCCTGACCAACGCGGACGGCTTCACCCTCGACCTGATCGACAAGGCGGTCGAGCTGGCCAAGACCGGCGGCAAGAACCGCAAGGTCATGATCCGACCGGTCGTGGTCGGCGGGCGCAAGCTCTACGTGCTCTACCTCGCCTCCGAGCAGGTCACGTCGCTGCGCACCAACACCGGCGCCGGCCAGTGGCTCGACATCCAGAAGGCCGCGATGGCCGGCATGGAGTCGAGCAAGAGCCCGATCTTCTCGGGCGCGCTCGGCGAGTACAACGGCGTCGTGCTCCGCGAGGCGCAGGACGTCACGGCGGGCGTCTCGCCCGACGGCATGTCCGCGGTGCCGCTCACCCGGCGCGCGGTGCTGCTCGGCGCCCAGGCGGCGACCATCGCCTACGGCAAGGCCGGTGGCGACACCCGGTACCGCTGGAACGAGGAGCTGCTCGACCACAAGCGCAACCTCGAGGTCTCGGCCTGGGCGATCTGGGGCTTGAAGAAGACGACCTTCAACGGCGACGACTTCGGCACGATCGTGATCCCGACCTACGCCAAGCCCGTCGACGCCTGATCGGCCGACGCTCCAGCCTGACGGCTGACCCGGGCCGGGGCCTCGCGCTCCGGTCCGCCGCCTCTCCCTGCCTGTCCCGAACCCGGAGGCCACCGTGCCCACCAACGTCACCCCGGTGCAGCCGCCCGCGCGCGAGCTGCGCGAGCAGGTCTCGCACACCATCCGCAAGACCGTCTCCTTCGCCAACGGCGCGTTCGTCATGCCGGCCTCGCTGCCGGCCGGCGCGCTCATCACCTCGCTACTCGTGCTGGTGGAGACCGCCTTCACGGCCGGCGCCTCCCTCACGCTCGGCACCTCCGCCGGCGGCAACGACCTCGCCGCCGCGGCCGACACCGCCGTCACCGCGGCGGGCGTGAAGCGCGTCGACACCGCGACCCTCAAGGGCCGCCTCGCCGCCGATACCCCGGTCTACGGCACCATCGCGGGCGGCCCGGCCGCGGGCGTGGCCACCCTCGTCCTGCACTACGCGCCGGACAACGACGCCTGATGTCGGCGTGGATGCTGCTGCACCTCGGCGCGGCGGTCCTGGCGGCGGAGCCCAGCGCCCCGCCGTCGCCCTCGAAGACGGAGACGGTGCCCGATGCCGACACAGGACGGGCGGCCGACGCTCGCCGATCTGTACGCGGAGATCGCGGACGACATCGAGCGCGCGGACCTCGGCCCGCAGATCGCGACCGCCGTTGACCGGGCGATCCGGTTCTACCAGCCGGATCGGTTCTTCTTCAACGAAGGCTTCGTGACCTTCCAGACCATGGCGGGCGCGGACGTCTACGCGGCCGGCGACGCCAGCGGCATCCCCGACCTGATGGCGATCGACAGCGCCGTGATGCTCGACGGGGAGTGCCCGACCGTCCTCCAGCGCGTCGACGAGGCCTGGATCGAGAAGGGCGACCAGCCGACCAGCCAGTCGCGGCCGTGCGCCTACTCGTATTTCGATCGGTCCGTCCGCCTGTGGCCGATGCCGTCGGATGCCTGGACGGTGCGCCTCATGGCGCATGTCCGGTTGCCGGCCCCGGCGCTCGACGACGCCAACGCCTGGACCGACGAGGCCTCCAGCCTGATCGCGGCCTGGGCGAAACGGCACCTCGCCCGCAACGTCCTGCGCAGCCCGGCGATGGCCAGGGATCAGGCCGAGATCGTCGCCGAGGAGCTGAGCGCGCTGCGCGGCCGCTCCAACGTCATCGCCTCCACCGGCCAGGTGCAGGCCTACTATCTCTGAGGCAGTCGTGGCCGCACCGATCACCGATCTGGCGAGCCTTCAGGCCGCCGTCCTGGACTACATCGCCCGCCCCGACCTCGCGGACGCGGTGCCGGGCTTCATCGCGCTGGCCGAGAGCCACTTCAACGCGATCCTGCGCGCGCGCGAGATGGAGGCGGAGGTGAGCCTCGGCACCGCCGCGGCGCCGGTCGCCGTGATGCCGCTGCCGGCCGACTTCATCGAGTGGCTGGCGGTGTCCTGGGCCGGCTCCGGCCGCACGGCGCGCCCGACCTTCGCGGAGGCCGACAGCCCGGAGGCGCGCTTCCGGCACCGGCCGGGCGGCGACCCGCAGTACTTCACGATCCGCGCCGGCAAGGTGCGCATGGTGCCGGAGAAGCCCGGCGCCGTGACGCTGGCCTACTATGCCGCGATCCCGCCGCTGACCGACGCCGCGCCCTCGAACTGGCTGCTCGCCAAGGCGCCGGACGCCTACCTCTACGCCGTCCTGGCGGAGGCCTACCTGTTCCAGAAGGATCCGGCGGCCGTGCAGGCGCATACCGGCCTGATGCTCTCAGTGCTGAACGCGCTCGGGATCAAGGCCGACACCGCGAAGGTTGCCAAGCGCACCGGCCGCCCGGCCGAGCTGCAGGCCTCCGCCCAGGCCGTGGCGCGGCCCGAGTAGCATGAACCCGATCAAGCTGGCGCCGTACGCGCCCGACACGGCCTCGGTCGACGCCTCGGTCTCGGCGGTCGCCACGAACGTCGTGCCGCGCTCGGACGGCTACGGGCCGGTGCTCGCGCCCGTGCCGCTGTCGCTCGCGCTGCCGGCGGAGTGCCGCGGCGCCATCGCGGTGTTCTCGCCGACCTACAACTTCCCGATCTACGTCGCCGGCACGTCGAAGGGCCTGTTCGTCTACAAGATGACGGATCAGGCGTGGCACGAGGTGACGAACCCGACCACACCCTACAGCGTGCCCCCGGGGGACTACTGGTCGTTCGTGGTCTACGGCACCCTGTTGCTCGCCTGCTCGGCCGGGACCCCGGTGCAGAAGGCGACGATCGACGTGCTCCAGGCTGGGTCGCAGCCGTTCGCGGACCTCGGCGGCAATCCGCCCCGGGCCCGGCACATGGGTGTCGTCGGCGACTTCCTCGTGCTCGCCGGCCTGCCCGACACGCCGCAGACGGTGCGCTGGTCGGACTCGGGCGACATCGAGCAGTGGGGCCTCGGCCTCGACGGACACGAGGCCGACGAGCAGCAGCTACCCGACGGCGGCGCCGTGACCGGCTTCGCGGGCGGTGAGTATGGGGTGATCTTCCAGGAGCGGGCGATCCGGCGCATGACGCTAAGCCCGGACTCCGGCAACATCTTCGACTGCTCGGTCTTGGAGGAGAACCGCGGCGCGGTGGCGCCCTGGTGCATCGCCAAGGTCGGGCCGCGCATCTTCTTCCTCGACCGGGACGGCTTCTACGCCCTGGTGATCGGGGGCGGCGCATCCACGCCGATCGGCGCGGAGCGGGTGAACCGATTCTTCTTCGGCCGGGTCGACCCGGAGCGCGTCGGCATGACGGTGGCGTTCCGCGACCCGACCGGCGAGCGGATCCTGTTCGCCTACCGGCTCGCCGGCACCGACGCGTCCGACCCGTCGCTGCTGGGCGAGGCGCTGCTGTACGACTGGCTTCTCGACCGCTGGTCGTTCCTCAACGTGCCGTTCCGCTTCGGCCTGTCCGCGGCCATGCCCGATGTCTCGGTCGACAGCATCGAGGGCTCGGTCGACGATCCGGGCCAGCCCTCGCTCGACGATCCGATCTATCAGGGCGGCGCGACGCTGCTGGCGGTGATGACCACCGACAACCGGCTCGCCCTCCTCGACGGCCCCGCCCTCGAGGCGACGGTGCAGACGCCCGACGCGATGCTGGCGCGGCCGAACCGGGCCTTCCTGCGCGGGGCCCGCGTCGACACCGATGCGGACGACTGGCGGGTGGCCATCGGCGTGCGAGAGAGCCTCGCCGCCTCGGCGCCGCCGCGTTGGCTGCCGGAGACGGCGCCGACGGTGGAGCGGATCGCCCCGTCCCGGGCATCAGGCCGCTACCACCGCGCCCGCGTGCGCATCCCGGCGGGCACGACCTGGTCCTACGTCTCGGCGATCGAGCCGGACGCGACCGCGGAGGGCGCACGATGAACGTCCCTGGCCAGAACGAGAAGGACCTGTCGCTGTTCGCCCGGGCGATCGGCGAGCTGGCGCGCGGCGCCACCAACGCGATCGCGTCCTCCACCTTCACCCTCGCGAACGGCGTCTCGCGCACTACGGTGCCCTGCGAGAACGGCGGTGCGGGCGCCCTGCCCCGCTGGGTGCCGATCACGGAATCCGCCTCGAAGGCGACGGTGTGGCTGATCTCGGCCGACCGCCGCAGCTTCACCGTCGGGCACAACCTCGACGCGGCGACGGACCGGACCTTCCGCTACGAGATGCGCCGGGCCTGATGCGCCTCCAGCCCCTGTCGATGCCGCTCGCGCCCGACCTCGCCGAGCGCGTCGAAGTATGTCTGGCCGCTGCCTGTGCCCTGCCCCGCTGCGACCTGACCGTGCCCGGTCTGCTCGCCTCCTGCGCGGCAGGCGAGGCCCAGCTCGTCGGGATCTTCGACGGTGACCGCTTCGTGGCGGCGGGCGTGACGCAGGTCCGCCAGCACCGCGGCGGCCGCCTATCCTGCTGGGTCCTGTCGCTCGGCGGCAGGGCGGCCGGTCCCTGGGGCGCGGTGATCGCCGCCGTCGAGCGCGGCGCCGCCCGGCTCGGCTGCTCTACCGTCGAGTTCGTCGGCCGCCGCGGCTGGTCCCGCGTGCTGCCGGACTACACCGCCGCGGCCTGCGACCTCGGCACCCACTTCGTGAAGCGCATCGGGGCCTGACATGGGCGGCGGCACCAAGACCCAGACCACGGTCCAGCAGCAGAACAACGACCCGTGGGCGCCGGCACAGCCCGCGCTCCAGGGCGTGCTCGCGGGCGCGACGAACGCCTACAACTCGGGCGTAGGCTCGCAGGTCTACACCGGGCCGCGCTACGCCGGCCTGGGCGACACCTCGCTCGCCGCGCTGGACACCATCGCCGGCAGTGCCAACGCAGGCCAGGGCGCGGCCAAGGCCGGCGACAGCTACCTGACCGGCCTGCTGTCGAACGGCGGCACCACCTCGGGCATCCAGGCCGCGCTCGCCGGGCTCGACAGCATCGGCAAGATCGACACGTCGCGCATCTCGTCGCTCGCCGACCAGATGGCGGACCCCAATAATCTCGCCTACTCGACCGCGCGCAAGCTCACGAACGGGGACTACAACCTCTCGACTTCGGGCTACACCGGCCTGCTCGATGGCCTGTCCGGACAGACGCAGACGGAGAAGTCCCTCCAGGATGCCGCCGACGGCAAGTTCCTGGGCGGGGCGAACCCGTACCTCGACGCCGTGATCGGCCGGAGCCAGGGCGAAGCCGCATCGACGATCGCGCAGAAGATGGGCGCGGCGGGCCGCAGCGGATCGGGCCGGTACGCGGCGACCATCGCCGATACCCTCGGCGGGATCGCCACCCAGGCGCGCTACACGGACTACGACAACGAGCGCACCCGGCAGGCGCAGGCGGCCACGGCGATCGACAGCTCGCGCAACGCCCGGACCAGCCTCCAGCAGGGGCTCTACGGGTCGATCAACAACGCCGAGCAGGCCAACGCCAACATCGCGCTGTCCGGCGCCGGCCTCTACAACTCGACCAACACGACCGCGCTCGGCGGCGCGACGGCCCTGGCCGGCGTCGATGGCCAGAACATCCAGAACGAGCTCCAGAAGTCCGGCATGAAGCTGTCGGCGGCGCAGTCGGATCGCGCCGCAGCGCTCCAGGGCCTCGGCATGGTCGGGACGAACATCGACAACCTGCAGCGGCCCGGCCTGACCCTGGCCGGCGTCGGTGCGGCGCTCGATGCCGACCGGCAGGGGCAGTACGACACGGCGCAGCAGGTCTTCGACGAGCAGCAGGCGAGCCCCTGGAAGCAACTCGGGCTCTACTCCGGCCTCGTGAACCCCATCGCCGGCCTGGGCGGCTCCTCGAGCGGCACGTCGGTCCAGAAGATCCCGCAGCCGGGCGTTATCCAGCAGCTGCTCGGCGGCGGTCTGGCCATCGCCGGCACTGCCTCGAAGTTCATGGGCAAGTAGGAGCGCGCCGTGTCCGCAGGTCTCATGCCGTTCGGCGCGCTCTCGCCCGTCGATATCGCCCGCCTGATGCAGCAGGCGCGGCCGCAGGTCGACGTCTCGGCCGATGACGTGCCGGCGGCGGTCCCGCCGGGCTTCACCGGCTTCGTGCCCCCGACCGCGCCGACCAAGCAGCCCCAGGTCGCCGCCGCGGCGCCGGCCGCCGAGCCCGAGGCGCCCACCCCCGCGCCGCTGCGCATGTTCGGCGCCCTGCCCCCGCAGATGTCGGCGCCCGTGGCTGCGGAGCCCGCGCGGTCGCCGCTGCCCAGCCTCGTCGGTTCGCGCGCGCCCACCGTGCCGGTCGGCGCGCCGCCCGCGCCGCGTGGTGATGATGAGGCGCCAGCCGCCGCCGCGCCCGCGCGCCCGCTGACTTTTGGCAGTCTGCCCGCGCCCGCTGCCCCGGCGACGACTGGGTCGACGGCTGCTCCTGCCGCGGCGGCCCCGACGGCAGCCATGCCCTCCGCGGAGCCGTCGCTCCTCGACAGGATCGGCTCCGGGCTGCGGAACCTCAACGCGAATGGAGGCGGCGACCTGCTGACCTCGCTGGGGATCGGCCTGATGTCGACGCCCGGGTTCGGTCGTGGCGCGGCAGCCGGGCTGAAGGCCTACCAGGACAACGAAGGGAAGCGCGCGGCCTCCGACCTCGCCCGGGCCGAGTTCGGCCTTAAGGTCCGGAAGGACGCGCAGGAGCAGCGCCAGCTCTCCGGGAATGCGCAGTACGTCGCGAGCAAGATCCCCGGCATCAGCCCCGACCAGGCGCTCACGCTGGGCGGCAACTCCACCTTCATGAACGAGCTGTTCAAGGGCGTCCTGCCGCCGGCAGAGCTGTACAAGCAGTACACCGACGCGGACGGCAACCGCTGGAATCGCAATGAGCGGACCGGCCAGGAGACGGTCGCGCTGCAGGCGAAGGACGACAAGACCGTCACCCCGGTTTCGGATGCCGACCGGGTGGCGCTCGGCCTGCCCGCCGGCTCCTACCAAAAGGACGCCAACGGCAAGATCAGCCCCATCAACGCGACCGGGACCACGATCAACATGGGCGCCGAGAAGGCGCAGGACGCGACCGTGGGCAAGGCGTACGGCGACTATCAGGTCGACCTCGCCACGAAGGGCCGGAACGCGGGCAACACGCTGAACAGCCTCGCGCTGATGGAGCAGGCGGCCCGCAGCCCGAACTTCTACTCCGGCACGGGCGCGGAGACGGTGAAGCGGGCGAACCAGTTCCTCGTCGCCATGGGCGTGAAGGACGCGAACTACACCAAGCCCACCGAGGTGTTCGACGCGCTCTCCAACAAGGTCGTGCTCGACGGCCTGGGCGGCTCGCTCGGGCCCGGCATCTCGAACACCGACCGCGACTATATCGGCCGCACCGCGCCGACCCTGGCCCAGAGCCAGGCCGGCAACCTCGAACTGATCGCCATCGCCCGCTCGCTGGCGCAGCGCCAGCAGGCGGTGGCGAAGCTCGGTCGGGACTACGCCGCGGCGAACGGAGGCCGTCTCGACTCCGGCTTCGACCAGAAGCTCGAGGAGTACGCTGCGGCCAACCCGCTGTTCCCAGCAGCGCAGGCATCGGCGACGCAGCGGTCCGATGGCGCCACCGGCGCGAACGGACCCGGTGGCATCGCCGCGCCGCGCTCTCAGGCCGATTTCGATGCCCTGCCGAAGGGGGCGATGTACGTCGATCCCGCCGACGGCCGCCGCTACCGGAAGAACTGATCCATGGCCGGACCCCGCTTCAGCGGCACGCTCGTCGAGGACGAGGCGGCGCCGGCCCCGGCCGGTCCGCGGTTCTCAGGCACGCTCGTCGAGGACGACGCCCCGGCGGCAGGCCTGCCCGGCGATGCCACTGCCGCGATCGGCCGCGGTCTGGTCGACGGCGTTCCCGTCGTCGGACAGTACCTGCTCGGCGGTCTGAACCGTGTGGCGGCGGGCATCCGGGCGCTGAAGAACGACAGCCGGTACAGCGACGAGCTGAAGGCGGTCGAGGACTTCGGGCAGCGAACCGCTTCCGAGCACCCCTATGCCAGCGGTGCCGGTGAGATCCTAGGCGGCGTGCTCGGGACGGCTCCTCTGGTCGCTGCCGCTCCAGCTGCGTTCGGCGCGTCTGGAGCGGCGCTTCCCGCGCGGATGCTGGCATCCGGCTTCTCCGGAGCGGCGCTGGGTGGCGCCGATGCTGCGGTCCGATCAGATGGCGATTTCGGCGCCATGGAGTTCGGGGCAGGTCTCGGTGCGGGTCTCGGCGCGGCTGGCCCTGCGGCTGGCCGCCTCGCCGGCAAGGTCGTCTCTGCCGTCACCGGTGGCGGTCGTGGCCAGGGTGTCGTGCGCGAGGCGCTGGAAGGTCTCGACGAGAAGGACTTGGAGGCCGCGCAGCATCTGATCCGGCAGGCGCGGGATCTCCCTGGCGGTAGCGTGCCGCTGTCGCTCGACGAGGCGCTGAACGCCGCGACCGGTGGTCGTGCCGTGCGCGCGTCGCAGCTCGCCCGGGTGGTCGCCAATTCCGGCGGCGATGGCGGCCGCGTCATGAACGAGTTCTACGCGGCTCGCCCGGCCGCGATCGACAACGTGGGCCGCGAGGCCTTCGAGCGCCTCGCCCCGATGCCGGAGGCCCCTTCGACGCTCGGTCCCCAGATCCAGGACGCGGCCCGCGCTGGGATGGCCCAGACACCGGAAGGCATGGCGTTCTCGGCTGCGCGCGCGGCGACCGGCCCCCGGGTCACGCCCGAGCAGGCCGGCCAGACGATCCAGGGCGAGCTCTCCGGAATCCGCGGTGGCCTTGAGGCGGCCCGGAAGTCGGCGAGCGACCCGCTGTACGAGACCGCGCGCAACGCTCCGGAGCGCGCCGGCATCGAGCGGATGATCACCGTCGAGCGGCTCGGCGATCCCATCGTGACGCCGCAGGCCTACTCGCGCCCGCAGTTCACCGATGCGGCACCGCGCCCGCTGGAGGCCTTGGTGCGTCCGGAGGCCGAGGCCGCCGCCGCGGGACCCGAGAGCCTCGCGCGCTTCATCGCCCGCAATGGTGGCATCCGGCTCGATGACGAGGCCGCCGCGACCGACCTGCACCGGTTCAACATCCCCGGGCAGGGCAACGTCGCCCGCCCGACCGGCAAGGGCATCGACGACTTCTGGCGCGAGCGGCTGATCGAGGAGGGGTACTTCCGGCCCGACGCCGATGGCGGCATGGCGCGGGACATCTCGTCCGAGCTCCTGCGCAAGCTCCAGAACGAGCAGCGCGGCTTCCCCTCGTACCCGCTCGGCACGACCCGTGGCGCCGGCGGCGCGCCGACGGCCGGCCAACTCGCCGACGATTACAGCCAGGCGGTGTCGCTCGCGAACAGCCGCCTCCGCGAGGACCTGGGCAAGGTCGGCATCGACGCGAGCAAGCTTCACCCGGATGTCCGAGACCGGGTGGTCGGTTCGCTGGTCCGTGGGCAGCACGCCGATCCGCTCGACGCCTACGAAGCGGTCGTCGGTGCGATGCGCGAGCCGCCCGCGCCCCTCGTGAAGTCGACGACGATCAAAGAGCAGATCCCGGATGTGCGGTTCGGGCAGGTGAACCCGCAGCCTGGTATCGCCGCGATCGACGGCCTGTTGCCGACGGCGAAGGGCGATGTGCGCTCCGGCCTCCAGGCCGCGCGCCGCAACCTGTTCGAGGGGGCGAGCCCGGACGGGCAGGTCGACATGACCGTGGCGGGCAATCTCCGCGCCCGCGAGCGGCTCGACCAGGACGTGCGGTCCGCCATCGAGATCGGAGACGGCACCAAGGCCCGCGACCTGACGATCGCGCGCCAGGGGATCGACCGAGGACTCAAGGACGTGCCGGAGGTGGCGGCGGCCGACGAGGTGTTCGCTCGCCATTCCGTGCCCCTCGAGCCCTACACCCGCCCGAACGCGCCGCTCGGGCGCGCCACGGACCGGTTCGAGACGCCGGCCGGTGACGGCCCGTTCCGGATGCCGGCCGAACAGGTGCCCGGTACCTTCACGGGCGCGACCGCCGCCCGCGAGCTGCTCGACCAGCCTGCGCCCCTCTCGCGCGAGGCTCTGGAGCGGTATGTGACGACCCAGATCCTGGACCGTGCGGCCGGCGCCGAGGGCAATCTCTCTGCCGAGGCGATGCGCACCGCGATGCGCAAGCATGCCGACGTCCTGGATCAGCTCCCGGGTGCTCGCGACCGTCTCTCGAGCATCGTGCTGGCTCGCGAAGGCCTCGCGCGGGTCGAGGCTTCGCCGCTCGGCCAGCTCGCGCGGTCACCCGATGTCGGCAACGCCGTGCGGACGCTGTTCAACCCGAACCCGGCGCCCGGAAGCCACGCCGAGGTGGCCTCCGCCATGCAGGCGCTGGCGGCCAACCGCCCGCAGCAGGCGCGCGAGCTGTCACGGACCTACCTGGAGGCCGTGTTCAACGAAGCGACGCAGCAGACCAAGGGCCTCGCCTCGCAGTACGGCGGCGCGGGCTTCGCGTCCGCGATCCGGGGCAACGCCCAGCAGCGGCACAACCTCGAAGCCGTGATGCGCGCCCTGCCGGAGGGTGAGACGCGGTGGGCAGCGCTCGACAAACTGCTCACCACCCTGGAGGCGACCGGCTACCGCCCGAACAAGGGCAGCGACACGGCATTCAACGCGGCGATCCAGGAGCGCCTCAAGAGCGGGACCCCGGTCGCGGCGGCGATCTCGGATGCCGTGACCGGCGCGGTGGCAGGCGGTACGGCCGCTGGACCGCTCGGCGCGGCGGCTGGCGGGTTGGTCGGCGTCCGCAGGGCGGCTGCCAACGTCCTCGGCGATAGAGCCCGGGATCTGAACAACGCCGCCATCGCCCGCATCTTCACCGATCCGCAGGCGGTACCGGATCTGCGGGCGCTGGCGAAGTCGGCTCCGGGCAGCAAGAACGCAGAGCTGTTCACGCACCGGCTCCTGACGCTCGCGAATGGCGGATCCGGTCAGCTCCGGCAGTCAGCGCCGGCGCGGTAGAAGCCGCTTCATCCGACCGGCCCTGTCTCGGGGCCAAAAGCCAACGGCTCCGCACAGGACGAGGAAACCAATCAGGAGGACGCCGTGTGCCGTGTGGCCCACGGTCTCGTCCATCCACGCGGTGAACCCCGGAATCGTCGCATGTAGCCCGACGGTCAGCACCGCCCGCACGGCGAGCATGATACCGACGAACAGGACGAGCGCGAGGACGATGCGGAGCCAGCGGGGCATCGGCAACGTGTACCACGATGCCGGACAAACAGCAGCTTGCCGGCGTCGATGTAGGTGCCCACCGATTGGGCTTGGGCGACGCCACATTCAGTGATATTCGACTGAATTGGAAAATTTGATATCAATATTCACAAGCGATGGAGGCGAAAATGTTATTCTTCCGCCTGCAGCTTATCGCGAGCGCCAACAAGGCACTGATCGCAAATCTGCCCGAAATAAATCAGCCTTACGGATCGTTCGTGCCGGGACAGTTTTTTACGTGGAATGGCCACACATACCGTATTGAAGATGTGGCACATGGCGCAATTGCGCAGCCAAATGGACCAATATTGATGGAAACATGTCTTCTGTTGAAGTGATTACGCGGACTCACATTCGTGTCGGGCCTCAGTCACGCCTTCTAATTTTCCAGTAGCTTCGCACTTGCGAAGATGACCGGGCCGGGCTGCTTGAGCAAGCGCCCGGCCCACCCCTTGACCCGACGGGCGAAGTGCCCGAAACAGCCACCGTCCGCAGCGCTGCGCGCCGGACCCAGCAAGGCCCGCCATCGCGCGGGCCTTTTGCGTTTCCGGAGCATCGCATGGCCTACACCGACCAGGTCGTGACGGCCGAGTCCGGCGGCAACGCGACGGCCAAGAACCCGCGCTCCTCGGCGACCGGCCTCGGCCAGTTCATCGACTCGACGTGGCTGGATCAGGTCGCCAAGTACCGGCCCGACCTCGCCGGCCTGCCGCAGGACCAGATCCTCGCCCTGCGCAACGACCCGGACATCTCGAAGGAGATGATCCAGCACTACGGGGACGAGAACGGCGCCAAGCTCCGCGCCGCCGGGCTGCCGGATACCGACGGCACCCGCTACCTCTCGCACTTCGCCGGGCCGGGCGGCGCCCGCGCGGTGCTCTCGGCGGATCCCTCCACTCCGGTCGTGCAGGTCCTCCAGCCCGGGCAGGTCTCGGCGAACCCCTTCGTGCGGCCGATGACGGCGGGACAGCTCCTCGACTGGGCCAACGGGAAGGTCGGCGGGGCCGCGCCGACCATGCAGATGCCGGGCGGCGGCGTGGGCCAGGGCGCGTTCGGCCTCGCCGGACCGGTCGCTGCCGGCACCGCAGGCTCGGTCACGCCCGCCGGCGGCGCCGCGATGCAGGCGCCTGAAGCCGACCGCACCCTCCAAGTCGCCTCGCTGCTCCGGACGCTCACCGCCGCCGACGCACCAGCCGCCTCGCCGGTCGCGCAGGCTGCCGCAGCTCCGGCCCCCGCGCCGGCGCCGCTGCCGCCGCACCGCCGGCAGGCGCCCGGCTTCGACGCGCAGCGGTTCTTCGCGCTGCTGCCCGGCGCCAAGACCCGCTAACCCGAGGACGGCTCTATGCCCGGCGCCATCAACTGGGACGTCGCGCCCTCGGGCAACGACGTCTCGGATCCCCCGATCCTGTTCAACGAAGGGCAGCCGGCCAAGACGATCAACGACGCGATGCGCGCGCTCATGGCGTCCGTCGCGCTGTGGATGGTCGACAACTCGGGAGTGAACCAAGCCTTCGGATCTGACGCCTACACCGTCATCACCCAGCAGGGCGTCTCGGCGAAGGCCGCGGGCCGGGCGCACACGCTGAAGTTCCGCACGACCACGACCAACCTCAACCCGTGCACGCTCGCGGCCGACAACAACACGCCGAAGCCGTGGCTACGCTGGGACGGGACGCAGTTCGGGCCCGGTGACATCGGCCAGAACGTCGTGTGGTCGGTGGTCTACGACCCGGTCGCGCAGGTCTACCGCACCCTGTCGCCGACCACCGAGCAGGCCGGCGCGGTCAAGGCCTTCGCCGGCCCGAACGTGCCCTCGGGCTGGGAGATCTGCGACGGTCGCGCAGTCTCGCGCACCGCCTACGCCGCCCTGTTCGCCACGATCAGCACGGGATGGGGCAACGGCGACGGCTTCACGACCTTCAACCTGCCCGACGCCCGCGGGCGCACCCTATTCGGCGCCAACCGCGGCACCGGCCGGCTCACCGCGGCCGGCGGCCTCGACGGCTCGCTCGGCAACATGGGCGGCGCCGACCAGGTGGTGATGCTGGCCCCGCAGATGCCGAGCCACATCCACACCTCGACCATGTCGCCGGCCGGGTTCTTCGAGCCGGAGATCCAGAAGGCCGGCTCGCACGACCACGGCGGCACGAAGGTCGGCGGCGATCACGCGCATTCTGGCACGACCGGGCTCAGCGGCACCCACACCCACGGCGGCACGACCGACACGAGCGGCGATCACGCCCACGTCGTGCAGTACGGCTACGGCCTCGTCAGCACCCAGACGCCGAACAACGCCCAGGTGGTCACCGGCATCAACCTGGGCTCGCAGGGCAACGGCCAGACGACGCAGAGCGGGCCGCACCAGCACACCTTCACGACCGGCCAGGGCGGCAACCACACGCACGCCTTCTCGACCGATCCGGGCGGTTCGCACGCGCACGAGATCCCGGTCGACGGTGACCACACCCACACGATCGATCCGACCCCGAACCACGTCCACACGCTGGTGATCGACGCGGCCGGTTCCGGCGCCCCGCATCCGAACGTGCCCCCGGGGGCCGTCGTGATCTGGGCCATCAAGACCTAACCTTCGGAGAACACCGTCATGGGTGTCTGGAACTGGTCGCTGTCCGCGGCCCGTAACGCGCTGTCCGATCGCCTCATCCAGGCCATCGACGGCGCCTCGGCGCGCGATTACCCGAGCTTCATCCGCTTGGTCATGGCGGCGATGCGCGCCTACGCGGACGACCAGGGCGGCGGCATCGTCACGACCGGCACGGCCAACGCCTATGTCGCGGCGACCTCCTCCGGCGTGTCCGAGCTGCGGCCGGGCATGTCCCTGCTGCTGCGTCTCGACCGCACCAACACCGGCGCGGCCAGCCTCAACGTCGACGGTTCCGGGCCGAAGCCCTGGCGGGACATCGCCGGGAAGGAGTTCGACCCGGGCGATCTCGTGGCCGGCACCTCCGTCTCGGTGGTCTACGACGAGACCACCGACGCGTGGCTCGCCACCGGCTGGGTAATCGGCGGCAACGCGACCAAGCTCCGGATCACGCTGCCGGGCGGCGCGTCGCAGCCGCTCACCTCGGCGATCGCGCCCGTGGTCTCGCTCGGCATCGCCCGCGCGGATATCCCGACCCGCATCATCCCGATCACCTCGTTCCGGGTGTCCGGCTTCGCGGTCGCGGGCGATTTCGGCGTCGGCGCGACCTACATCCGCGGCACCTCGGCCGGGCCGATGGCGATCCAGGACGCCGCCGGCACGTGGTTCCAGCTCGACCTCGGCAAGCCGGCCATGCAGGCGGGCTGGTTCGGCGTCGTGCCGAACGTGCTCACCGTCATGCAGGCCACGGCGAACCGCGTCGGCCTCAACGTCGCGAAGGCGTTCCTCACCACCGGCCGGACCCTGTACCTGCCCACAGGCAAGATCGCGCTCGCGCCCGATCCGGCCAACGTGAACGCCCCGGCCTGGGAGCTGGGCAACGGCACGGACACCAGCGTCTCGACCGTGGCGGGCTTCTCGGTCCTGCCGGCCGGCGGCTGCTCGACGCCCGGCGGCGGCGAGGTCGGCGGCCCGGGCGGCACCGAGTTCGTCGCGGTCGGCTCCTGGGGCACCGGACAGGTGTTCAAGCTCAACGGCCCGATCACCGGCGTGGACGTGCGCCTGTCGGTGAACTGCAACGGCATCGCCGCGACCGGCGTCGACGTGGTCCACGCGTTCCGGTCGAACCTCGAGTTCGAGGTCCAGCGCTACACCGTCAACGGCGCGGTCCTGCGCACGATCAACGGCCCGACTTTCAACGGCCTGACCCAGGGCTTCATGGAGTGCACGGGCCGGATCACCACGACCCTGCCGGCGACCCGCACGGCCGAGGGCGTGGTGCTGCGCGCCTACGAGGCGGTCGTCGCCAAGAACGCGCCCGGCTACTTCTACCAGGGCTTCAGCCGCAACAACCTGCGCATCAAGTCGGAGATCCCCGGCGCGGCCGGCTGCGCCGCGGTCGTCATCGACCGGATCGACAACAACCTCCTGCCGATGATGTTCACCTATGCCGGCGGCAACGGCGCCGATGCGGGCTCGGGCGGCGTGCGCGGCATCGCGAGCCAGGACGGCTTCTTCCCGTGCGAGAACACGTTCTTCGCCGGGCACATCCTCGGCGGCTGGATCGGCAACTGGGGGACCGGCGGCAACCGCGCCCCGGCCTACTCGACCTCGGACGGTGAGACGCTGCCCCCGGCCTCCTTCGTCTGGGACACGCACACCGGCCTGTTCGGCGGCATCCGCCGGATGTACGCCGACGACAGCGGCTCGGTCGCTGCCCCGAGCTACACCTTCGGGTCCGCGCAGAACTCCGGCCTGTTCCTCGTCCCCGGCAGCGGCGGCGCGGTCGGCCTCACCGCCGGCGGCGTGCTCGGCGTGCAGGCGGACACCGCGGGCCGCGTCGGTCTCGGCATGGCGCCGGTCGCCGGCTACGGGGCGGCGATCGCCGGCGACGTCGCCCTCGCGGGCGGCTCCCGGACGATCATGGCGACGTCCGGCAGCTTCCTCCAGCTCCAGGGCCCGAACACCGTCTACCTGTCGACCGGCGGCACGCAGCGCGTCACGGTCGACAGCACCGGCCTGTCCGTGGCCGCGGCCGGCACCTTCGGCGGCGGCCTGACCGCGGGCGGGGATCTCAACCTCGGCGGCGGGTCGCGGACCATCTCGGCGACGGCCGGCGTCTTCCTGCAGATCCAGGCGCCGACCACGGTGTACCTGACCACGGGCGGCGTCCAGCGGGTGACGGTGGACGCCACCGGGCTCACGGTCGCGGCTGGCGGCTCGTTCGGGGCCACGCTCAACGTCACCGGCAAGGGCACCTTCGGGAACGACCTCGCGGTGACCGGCACGGGCACGTTCGGCGCGGTGACCACTGCCGGCGCGGGCTCGCTCGGGTCGCTCAGCGTCACCGGCAACGGCACGGTCGGCGGCACCCTCAGTGCTACCGGCGCGGCGAGCTTCGGCTCGACCCTGACCGTGACCGGCAAGGCGACGCTGAACAACGACCTCGCCCTGTCCGGCCTGATGACGGTCGGCGGCACCCTGACCAGCACCGGCAAGGGCACGTTCAACGGCGGCCTGGCCGTGACCGGAACGGCGACGCTCAACTCCGGGCTGACGGTGGTGGGCGCCAGCAGCCTGTCGGGCGACGTCAGCCTCGACGGCGGCTCGCGCACGATCGCCGCCTCGAGCGGGGCCTTCCTGCAACTCCAGGCCGTGACGACCCTTTACCTGACGACGGCTGGCGCCCAGCAGGTCGCGGTCGACGCCACCGGCATCGCGCCGGGCGTCACCAACGCCCGCGACCTCGGCAAGAGCGCGTCGCTCCAGTGGCGCAACCTCTACCTTCAGAACGCCGTCACGGTGAACTCGGACGCGAAGCTGAAGGACGAGATCGAGCCCATCCCGGACAGCGTACTGCGCGCGGTCCGCGCCGTGCCGATGCGCCGGTACAAGCTGAAGCAGTCGATCGAGGAGAAGGGCGCCGACAAGGCGCGCTGGCACGTCGGGGTGATCGCCCAGGACATCGCCGCGGCGTTCGAGGCCGAGGGCGAGGACGCCTTCGCCTGGTCGGTGCTGTGCCGGACCCCCGACACCGTCATGGTGCCGGTGGGGGTCGACGATCCGGAGGCCGATGGCGGCCGGCGCGTCGAGATCGAGGAGCGCCCCGTGCTCGACGCCGACGGCCGGCAGACCAGCACGCTCTCGGTCCGGTACGACGAGTGGCAGAACCTCGTCCTGGCTGCGCGCCTCGCCGCCTGACGCCACCCTGCCCGACCTGTCCGTCCGCGCCGCCTCCGGGCGGCTTTTTCATGCCCGGAGCCATCATGCCCCTGCGTCACACGGCGCGGGCCGCCCTCGCGTGCCTAGCGCTCGCAGGATCGGTCCCGCGCGCCCAGGCCGAAGTCGCCTCTTGGTACGGTCCGGGCTTCCACGGCCGGCTCGCCGCCGATGGCTCCCGGTTCGACCAAGACGCGCTCACCGCCGCGCACAAGACGCTGCGGTTCGGGACCCGGGTGCGGGTGACCTGCGCCGCGACCGGCCGCTCGGTCGTCGTCCGGATCACGGACCGCGGCCCGTTCGTCGCCGGCCGGGCGATCGACCTCTCGCGCGGCGCGGCCCGGGCCATCGGCCTGTCGGGCGTCGGCCGCGTCCACCTCGCCATCCTCGGCTGACCCGGAGACCATCATGGACGTCTCGCCCATCGGACGCGCCGCCCTCGAGAGGCGCGAAGGCACACGCCTGACTGCCTACAAGGATTCCGTCGGCGTCTGGACGATCGGCACCGGTATCACGACCGCCTCCGGGCTGATCAAGGTCGTGCCTGGCCTCACGATCACGCCGCTCCAGTCCGACGCGCTCTTCGCCGCCGCGCTGGAGAAGTACGCGGCCCCGGTCCGCGCCGCCCTCGCGAAGCCGGTCCCGCAGCCGTTCTTCGATGCCTGCGTGAGCCTCGCCTACAACATCGGGCCGGTCGGCTTCGCGCACTCCACCGTGGTCCGCCGCGCCAATGCCGGCGACCTGGCCGGGGCCGTCGAGGCGTTCCTGATGTGGAACAAGCCCGCGGCAATCATCTCGCGCCGGCAGGGCGAGCACGACCAGGCCGCCCTCGCCTCGTACGACGGTGCCAAGGTCTACGCCCGCCGCGGCGACCGCGCGCCCGTGAAGGCGATGGCCGGCACCCTGCCGGCGCCGGCGACCGCGCCCGATCCGCTCGCGCCGATGACGGGAGCGAAGCCGACGGCCGCGCGCCCCACCCTCTTCAACCGCCTCGTCGACCTCTTCCTCGGACGAAAGACCGTCTGATGCCCCGCTCCCGCTTCCACCGCGCCCGCATGCTATGGCGCCGCCTCAGCGGCTGGCGCACCTTCATCTTCTTCACGCCCGCATTCCTGCTGGCGCTGCTCGACGCGCTGCACGCCGTCGACTTCCGGCAGCTGCTCATCGACATGGGCGCGCCGGAGGGGACCGCGAAGGCGATCGTGGCCGGGTGCTTCCTGATGGGCCTTGTGATGCGGGCCTACACGACCACGCCGCCCATGCGCGCCCCGGACCGGGACGCGCCGGGAGGGCCGCGCTGATGCTCGCCGCCCTCCTCACCCTCGTACCGGGCCTGCTCGGCAAGATCCTCGACTTCGCCAACAAGCGGGCCGACACGGATCTCGCCAAGCACCAGGTCGATGTCGGCGCCGACGTCTCGACCAACGCGCAGATGTTCCAGGCCTGGATCGTGGCCCAGCAGCAGGTTGCGGCCGCGCGCAACGCCGATCGGGCTTCCCTGCTGACTGCCTGGATGATGCCCGTCGCGTTCGCGATCGCGATCATCCACTTCGGTGCCGTCACCTTCGATTGCTTCCCCTGGGACGGTCACACGGTCGGCTCCTGGAAGATCGCCGCGATGCCGGGGGAGTACCTGGAGATCCAGAAGACGATCATCTGGGCCGGCGTCGGCCTGATCGGTCTGCTCGGCGTCAAGAAGACCTTCACCCGGTAACCCTCTCCCGCCCCGGAGAGGGGCAGGGCCGCGAAAGACCGCCGCCATGGACACGTCCTTCCTGTCGCCCGGGCCGATCACCTGGGCGCAGCTCATCGCGCTCGCGCTGTTCCTGTTCTCGGTCGGCAAGGGCGTCGACTGGGTCGTCGGGAAGCTGCGCACCGGCACGAAGGAGGCGGTCTCGCCGCTCACCATCGACATGGCAGCGGCCAAGATCGAGATCCGGTCGCTCGAGGATAAGCTGAACGCCTTCAAGATCGAGGTGGCGCGGACCTACGTGACCGGCGACGTCATCACCCGCCTGGAGCGGCGCATCGACGACATGGTCAGCTCGGTGCGGGGCGAGATGAAGGAGACCCGCGACGAGATGCTGAAGGCCTTCATGCGGCGGCCGCCCGACTGACCGGAAGCCGTTAACATCCGTCAACGCGTTGGGCGCCCTGGCTTCGGCGGGGGCGCCCATTGTCGTTTCGGCAGCCGGGTGCCTTTTCAGAGCGCCATGAATCGATTCAGCACGCATGCCAGTTTAATATGCTTGCATTGCTCGCTAAAAGGCGCATCATGCACGCATTGAGCAAGGAGATGCGTGCATGGAGCGGAATGAGGTTGAGGGGCGGGCTCGCGGCGGCAAAGCGCGCGCTCAGATGCTCTCCCCGGAGGAGCGCAAGGCGTCCGCTAAAAAGGCGGCGGATGCTAGATGGGGAGCAAAACCTGATGATGGTGAGACGTATCCGGCGGCGACGCATAGGGGCGTTATCAATATTGGAGATGTAGAACTTGCTTGCTTCATTCTAGATGATGGACGTAGGGTTATCTCGGGTCGTGGGATGACCGCGGCGATCGGCATGAAGGGGCGTGGCCAAGGCGCTCAGCGGATCGGCGAACATAGGATAATTAAACCGTTCCTTTCGAAAGAACTGTCTGAAGCGTTATCGAATCCGATATTGTTTACTGGCGCTTCACCTCGTGGCAACGCCCCGAGTTCTGGCTTTGAGGCGACGGTGCTTCAAGAACTTTGCGAAGTTTTGCTCCGCGCTAGAGATGCGAAGGCGCTGCAGACAGAGCAAGAAATCAGATATGCGCAATTCGCTGACATGCTTATCCGCTCATTCGCGCGGCTCGGCATTGTAGCTCTTGTTGATGAGGCGACCGGCTATCAGCGAGAGCGGGCAAGCGATGCTCTTGCTCGTATTTTGGAGGCATTCATAGCGAAAGAGCTTCAACCCTGGATTAAGACATTTCCTGACGAGTTTTACGAAGAATTGTTCCGGCTCCGTGGGCTGCAATATCCGCACGCAACAGTAAAGCGTCCGCAGTATTTCGGACATTTAACGAACGATGTGATCTACAAGCGTCTTGCGCCCGGTGTCTTGGAAGAGTTGAAAAAATCGACCCCCAAGTTGCCATCAGGCAGGAGAAAAGGGACTTTGACTCAAAAGCTAACTCCAGAATTTGGCCACCCAAAACTCCGTGAGCACTTGGCGTCCGTGACTACCATCATGTCGCTAAGCGACAACTATGACGATTTTAAAAAGAAACTGGATCGAAGGCATCCTCGCTACGATCAAAGTGGTCAACTAGATTTCGAGGAGGCCGACGAAGGGGGGCTTTGATTTAAGGGGAACGCCTCGCCTCATCCTCGACTGCATGCTGCTTCTTCGTCGTGATCAGCAGGTCGAGGTAGGCGATGGCATCCTCGTGGGCCTGCATAGCGTGCACGTCGCCGATCGCCTGCCAGTCTGCCAGAGGTGCCATGAGCGTAGGTCGGACAGCGGGTGCAGGCAGCTCTTGTGCTCGTCGGTCATGATCTGCCCTGCACCAATGGCAGCCCGGTTCGGGCGCTCCACGCCTTCGCCCTGGCCCACGCAGCGGCGAGTGCCTCGATGGCCTCGTCTTTGGTGTCGGCCATGCCGTTCAGCGGTCTCACGCCTTCGCCCTCGTACCCGCGCTGACAGCCGGTGCAACTCCAGAACCAGATGCCATTCTGCGGGCCGACCGGCGAAACCCAGCGGACCGCAAACTCGCACGATCTTAGCCGGAAGCGTGGTCCGGGTTCGGCGCTGCAATGAATGCAGCCCTATGCGGCAGTCGACCCCCTGGAAATGCTTGAAGCCGAGAGGCATACCCTGCCACATCGGCTCTGTGGTCGACAGCCGCAGAGCGTCGCCATCTTGGGAGGGGACCGGCAGTCGTGCATGATCGCGACGTAAGATGCGCCGTCATGGCCTATCTGGACCGGCTGCATGCCGGCGACGCGGATACGCGCGTCGTTCAAGAGATGGGCATCTGGTCCGGATCCGTGCGCGTCGACATCGCGGTCATCAACGGCGAGCTGCACGGCTTCGAGCTGAAGAGCGAGCGCGATACGCTGGAGCGTCTTCCGGCGCAGGCCGCCCTCTACAATCAGGTGTTCGACCGCGTGACGCTGGTGGTCGCCGAGAAGCATGCCGCCAAGGCGTCCGGCATCATCCCCGATTGGTGGGGGGTGTCGTTGGCCTGCGGACGCGCTGGCGCGCCGGTTGATCTAGCCCCGTCTCGCGACGCCCTTCGCAACCCGACGCCAGATCCGGTGCAGATCGCTCGGTTGCTGTGGCGGGCCGAGGCTGTCGAGGTGCTGGAACGTCACGCCCTCATCAAGGGCTTCCGTAGCAAGCCGGTCGACACGCTGGCCCATCGGCTGGCCCGCGAGCTCCCCCTATGCGTACTGCGCGACGAAGTGCGGGCCAGTCTCAAGGCCCGCCCGGGTTGGCTAGGGCAGGTGGTGGCAGGTGACCGATGCGTGCCGATTGAAGCCCAGCCCCACCCAGGTCTCGCGGTTGCCCGACCTGCCGACACCGGCCATTGCGGCGATCTGCTGGATGCGAGCGTCGGCCCAACACCCTGGGACCTGTCCGAACCCCGGGTGTCCAGCGAAGCCCTGGGCGTGCCCGTGATACTGGGCGGTCATGGGCTGTCCGTTCGGCCCATTGGTTGCGACGCCCCTTCGGATGATCCATTCGGCTGGTAGCGCGTAACGTGGAGAGACCGTAGCGCGCGCCATCGCGGCAGGCGGCGGCTCGAACAAACTACGGTGCGAGATGCCGTGGTCGCCGAAGTGAAGGTTCGGGATTACCGGCGCGACCGCTTGCCAGAGCTGCCAGCATCGACGTGGGACGAGGTTCGGCCCCGGTACAAGGCCGCCGACATCCTGTGGCGCGGATGAAGACACCAGGGTCATCGAACGCCATCCGGCCGGTTGCGCGATAAGTGGTTGAAGGGCCGTGATCGCGACCTGAGCAATGAGCGGCGGATCGAAATCCGACACATGGTTCGCGTCGATCAAAAGGTCGGTGTCCGCGATCGAACCGCCTTGCTGCGTGAGCCACGCAGCCGCGTTCGGCAGGTTCGCGAGACTGCTCCTCAGCACGAGGCCGGGCGCGTACCGATTCAGCACGGCTCCGACGCCGGTGTGGTACGGACCGGTGGCCCCAACGTCGAGCACGGGCAGGACAGGCACGCCCGCGAGCCCGATGGATTGTAGGAGCGTGGCGAAGGCTTGGGACGATCCATCCGCCGCGGATCGGGCAGCCCCGTCCAAGGCAACAGGCAGCCCCGGCCACGCCGCGGCTAAGTCGGTTGCGAACGTCGCCGACGTGCTCGACATGATCTGGAATAGGGGGAAGATCCTGGGCTTTACACCCGGATCCAAATTCCTGAGAGCTTCGACCTCTCCCGATTTAGCCCTAAGGCTTGGGACGTACTGATAGTTTCTACCCGTTTGGCCGAGATGAGTCGTGACGCCCACAGAACGCTTCCTCCTGATTCGAAATGCAGGATAGCGCAACCTTAGGGTGACACACGAGATTCGTGGTAGCCCGTATGCAGCGTCGTCGCGGCGCTATACCAGTTAAGGCATACTGAACGGTGGCATCCTATCGCCTCCGTGATGAGCATCATCGACCTCCCGCCCACCGTCGCCTCCTGGCGCGACCAGATCGAGCGCCTATCCGAGCACGCCTCGCCGTGCCGATACCTGACCCCGACGCGATGGGCGGCGATGCGCGCGAACGCGCTGGCTTTCCTCGACCAGCACGGCGCCGAAGCGCACCGGCTCGGCTGGACCGCGGAGCAGCTGTTCGGCGTCCACCCGGAGCACGGATTCCTGCGCGTCGAGTATGCCGGCGCGCTGATGGTCAACGACAGCAAGGTCGTGGGCGTCGAGTCCGACCGGATCGTGTTCGACCGCTTCTCCGGTTACCGGACGAAGCCCGGGCAGACCTGGGGGCCGCCGGTCTGGGAGTTCGCGGCGCGGGGAGTGGGGCGGTAGGGCTATTCTACTTCGGCGAGTTCCTCGCCGTCCTTCACACCCAGCGCAGCCTTCTCCGCGAGCAGCGTCGCTAATGCGGACCGGATGCGATCGCCCTGCTCTGCGTATGGCAGCTCGGCTGCGTCGAGCAGCGCGCCGCGATACCGCGTCTGGATCGCCGCGAGCTGCGTTGGTAGGCCGACCCTGCGGGGCGCCTTCTCGGCGACCTTCGCCTTGACCGATTTCTTCTTGGCGGGCGTTTTTCCAGGCATGCCGAGCCAAGCTGGATGCAGGCTGACGGTTCCTCTCTCCTGAGCTCGGGATCGGAGCCAATCGCTCGTTCTACCCGCCCTGCAGACTATCCGCGAAGTCGTCGGGGATCTCGCCCCACTGGCCGAGGATCGTGACGCCCTCCAGCTCGCCGGTCTCGTCGTCGGCCACCACCTTCAGTGCCGCCTCGCCCGGCATCCGCTTCGCGAGGTTCTCTGCCTTCTTGAGCGCGCCGCTCTCGGTCTGCGCAGGCTCCTGCCGGGCGGGCCGCAGCCGCTTCCGGTGCAGCTCGAAGGGCTGCACCACGAACGCCGTCTTCATCGCCATCGTCGTCTCCCGCCCGCTCCGACCCGCCAAACGCTCACCGCCGACCGCGCGAGGCGCTTAACATTCCGCCACGACTGACCTTTTCGACCCGAGTTCACATTCGTCCACCGGCCGGAAAGAAACATTCCGCGCGCAGATTGAACCCGGCCCGCGCATCAGCTTTGTTCCGTATTCGTTCTAACACGGCGGAGCCCCGGGTGCACCTCAACCGGATCGACGAACTGCTGATCCACAGCCCTGAAGCCGTCCGCGTCCCACTGATTGGGCAAGCCCTGTGCGCCGGCTTCCCGTCACCGGCCGACGACTTCCTCGAGGGCGCGCTCGAGTTGCCCCGCTGGCTCGTGCCGAACCCACCCGCCACCTTCCTGTGGCGGATCAGTGGCTCGTCCATGGAGGGGGCCGGCATCTACGACCGCGACCTCGCCTGCGTCGATCGCAGCCTCAAGGCGGGCCACGGCAGTATCGTCGTCGCGGCGATCGACGGCCAGATGAGCTGCAAGCGCCTCGTGATCGACGGCAACGTCGCCCGCCTCGCCTTCTGCAACCCGGACCTTCCGGCGTTTGCGGTCGACGAGTTCGGCGAGGGGGCGATCTGGGGCGTGGTGCGCTTCTCGATCCGCTGGCACGTCGCCCGCGGGCAGCTGTCGTGAGCACGCCGGAGGCCCGGCTGCGCGACCGGATCGGCGGCGGCCGCGCCGTGGCGCTGATCGACGGCAACAGCTTCTACTGCTCCTGCGAGCGCGTGTTCGACCCGAAACTCGCCGCCGTGCCGGTAATCGTGCTCTCGAACAACGACGGCTGCGCCATCGCCCGCACCAGCGAAGCCAAGGCGCTCGGCATCAAGATGGGCGACCCGTACTTCAAGATCCGCGAGATGTGTCGGGTCCAGGGGGTGCGGGTGTTCTCGTCGAACTACACCCTCTACGGCGACATGAGCGGCCGCACCAACGCGGTCTACCGGCAGTTCAGCCCGCAGGTGGAGATTTACTCCATCGACGAAAGCTTCCTGAACCTGTCGGACGTGGCGCCGGCCTTGCGGGTCGAGCTCGCGCGGGACCTGCGCGCGACGGTGCGAGCCTGGACCGGGATTCCGACTTGCGTCGGTATCGGCCCGACCAAGACGCTGGCCAAACTCGCCAACCACATCGCCAAGACCGTGCCGGCGCTGGACGGCGTGTGCGACCTGACGGACCCGGCGGCCTACGCGCACTGGCTGTGCCGGATCGATGTCGCCGAGGTCTGGGGCATCGGCCGGGCCTCGCTCGCCAAGCTCCAGGCGATGGGCGTGGAGAGCGTGGCGGACCTGCGCGACCTCGACCCGCGGCCGGTGCGCAAGGGCCTGACCGTGGTCGGCGAGCGGATCATCTACGAGCTGCGCGGCGCGGCCTGCCTGCCGCTGGAGATGGTGCCGGCGCGGCGGAAGGGCTGCGCGGTCACGCGCTCGTTCTCGAGCCGGATCACCGAGCGGGCTGTGCTGGAGGAAGCGGTCGCCGCGCACGCGACGCGGCTTGGGGAGAAGCTGCGGCGCGAGGGGCTGGGCACCAACCACGTCACGATCTTCTACCACACGAGCGAGCATGACCGGGGCGAGCCGATGCGCTCGGTCTCGACCACCGTGCAGCTGCCGGAGCACAGCTCGGACACGCTGGCGCTGATCAAGGCGGCACGGCACGGGGTGGCGCGGACATGGCGCGAGCCGGGCGGGCGGCCGTGGCGGTACAGCAAGGCCGGGATCGTCACGAACGACCTCGTGCCGCTGTCGCACAGCCCGCGGGCGCTGATCGGCGCGCTGGACCGCGAGCGATCCGGCCCGTTGATGGCGGCGATGGATGCGTGCAACGCGCGCTGGGGCCGCGGCGCCGTGGTGCCGGCGCGGGCGGGGCCTGTGAGCCGGCGCGATTGGAACACGAAGTTCGAGATGCGCACGCCGCGCTACACGACACAGGTGAGTGAGCTGCCGGTCGCCTACGCCTGAGGGGATATATCGCCGGCTGTCCGCCACCGGGTGACGTTCCGGCGCAACTCGCTGACCGCAAGGCCGTCAGCCTCCAGGCGCACCAGTGCGCCGGCGGCGCGCATGGCGCGCTCCCGGCCGGGGATTCCGGCGCGCTCGGCGAGTTCGGTGGCGGTCGATGGCTCGGACGTCAGCGCCGCCAAGACGCGACGGCGAATGTCGTGACGAGGCCGGGCGCCTCGAGGCGATGGGGCTTTCGGCATCTCGCTACGCGAGCGCGATCAGCATCCAGGCGCGCGCCTTCGCCAGCAGGTCAGCGTCCCCGGCCGATGGATCCGACGCAATGACCCAGACGATGATCTCACGCGCGTCTTCGCCGCTCATCCCGATTCCCCGCGTGAATCCGCTCAAATGCTCAAAGAGGCGTTCTGCGATCGCTTCCCTGTCCGGATTGGTGTTGTCGTTCATCCCTTCACCGGGTGGGCCAGCAGGATCGCGGTCCGGACCATGTTGCGCTTCCAGGCCGCCTTGTCGGTGGTCAGCGCCTCGTTCGCTCGAGTGTTAGTGCGGATCGTCTCGATAAGGTCGAGGGTCCAGCCCTTCGCGAGCGGGTAGGCTTCGGTCGCCAGATCTGCGAGCACCGCGTCGACCGCTGCGTCTATCTCCTGATCGGTGACCTCAGCGGCCTTCCGCAGTTCCGAGACGGTCGGGAGTTCCTTAGCCATTCGGGACTGTGCCGGCTTTTGTGCAGCGGAAATACACCTTCTGTTCCGGTGTGTCCGTTATGTCCCGGTGCCGAAGGTGCTGTTTTGGTTGGGAAATTTGGCTGGGGCGCCAGGATTCGAACCTGGGAATGGCGGTACCAAAAACCGCTGCCTTACCACTTGGCGACGCCCCAAGGTGAGCGGAGGCTGTCTAGACGCCGCGCCCGCCCCTGGCAAGCGGCGGATCGCGGCCGTCCGGCCCCTGCCCGAAGCGGCTCAGCGGCGCTCGGGTGTGCCGTCGATCCGGCGGGGCAGGCCCAGCGGGTTGGCGGCCTGGAGCGCCGCCGGCAGCAGGGCGTCGGGGACGTCCTGGTAGCTCACCGGCCGCAGGAACCGGTCGATCGCGAGGCTGCCCACCGAGGTCGTGCGCCCGTCCGAGGTCGCCGGGTAGGGCCCGCCATGCACCATGGCATGCGCCACCTCGACGCCGGTCCCGAACCCGTCCACCAGGATCCGGCCGACGCGGCGCTCCAAGAGCGGCAGCAGGTCCCGGACGGCGGCGTGATCCTCCGGCGCGAGGTGCAGCGAGGCCGTGAGCTGGCCTTCCAGACGCTCCAGAACCGCCCGCATCGCGGCGAAGTCCGCGCAGCGCACCACGAGCCCCGAGGCGCCGAACATCTCCTCCTGCAGCTCGGGATCCGCCAGGAACACGTCCGAGTCCGCGGCGAACAGGGTCGCCCGGCCCTGGGTCGCCCCGCCCTCCGCGCCCTCGGCGATGCGGGTGACGGCGGCGTGGCCGGCCACCCGCGCCACGGCCTCGCGGTACGCGCGCTGGATGCCGGGCGTCAGCATGGTCGCGGCCGGGCTCTCGCGCAGGGCCGCGCCGGCCGCCTCGAGGAAGGCGTCGAGACCCGGACCCGGCAGCGCCAGGATCAGGCCGGGATTGGTGCAGAACTGCCCGGCGCCGAGCGTCAGCGAGGCCGCGAAGGCCTTGCCGATCGCGGCGCCCCGCGCGGCGAGCGCGCCGGGGAACAGCAGCACCGGGTTGATGCTGCTCATCTCGGCGTAGACCGGGATCGGCGACGGGCGCCCGGCCGCGATCGCCATCAGGGCGGTGCCGCCCCGGCGCGAGCCCGTGAAGCCGACGGCCGCGATCCGGGGATCGGCCACCAGCCCCTGCCCGATCGACTGGCCGGCATCGAACAGCAGCGAGAAGGTCCCCTCCGGCAGGCCGCAGGACGCAACCGCCTTCTGGACGGCGCGGCCGACGAGCTCCGAGGTGCCGGGATGGGCGGGATGCGCCTTGACCACCACCGGGCAGCCCGCCGCCAGGGCCGAGGCGGTGTCGCCGCCCGCCACCGAGAAGGCCAGCGGGAAGTTCGAGGCGCCGAACACCGCCACCGGGCCGACGGCGATCCGGCGCAGGCGCAGGTCCGGACGGGGCAGCGGCTTGCGGTCCGGAAGGGCCGGGTCGATCCGCGCCTCGACGTAGCTGCCCTCGCGGACGACGCCGGCGAACAGGCGCAGCTGGCCGACCGTCCGGGCGCGCTCGCCCTCGATCCGCGGCCGGGGCAGCCCCGTCTCGGCCATGCAGCGAGTGACGAGGTCGTCCCCGATCTCCAGGATGTTCGCGGCGATCGCTTCCAGGAAGCCGGCCCGCGCCTCCGGGTCGGTCTCGCGGAAGGTGTCGAAGGCGGCCTCGGCGAGCGCGCAGGCCCGGTCGAGGTCGCTCCGGCTCGCGCCCGGGAAATCCGGCTCCAGGGCCTGTCCGGTGGCCGCCTCGACGGCCCGGAAGGCCGCCTCGGTGCCGCGCCGCGCCTCGGCGCCGATCAGGTTCTCGCCGCGCAGGGTCATGAGCTGCTCCTCTCGGTGGGGGTGCGGGCGGGCCGCACCGGGACGGCGCGCGCGGGCGGTCAGCCCCGCTGCGCCGCCAGGGCCTTCTCGCGGATGGCCGCGAGGGTCATGGTCGGGGTGAGCGCCTCGGGATCGACGAGGCAGTGGATCATGGCCGGCAGCCCGGAGGCGATGCCGCGCTCGAAGGCGGGGGCGAACTCCTCGGTGCGCTCCACCCGTTCGCCGTGGCCGCCGAAGGCGCGGGCCAGCGCCGCGAAGTCGGGGTTGCGCAGCTCGGTCGCCGAGACGCGGCCGGGATACTCGCGCTCCTGGTGCATCCGGATCGTGCCGTACATGCCGTTGTCGAGCACCACCACCACGACGGCGATCCCGTACTGAACCGCGGTCGCGAATTCCTGCACGGTCATCATCACGTCGCCGTCGCCGGCGAGCGCCACGACGATCCGCTCCGGGCGGCTGCGCTTCGCCATCACGGCGGCGGGCAGGCCGTAGCCCATGGAGCCGGAGGTCGGCGCGAGCTGCGTGCCGAAGGCGCGGAACCGGTAATAGCGGTGGACCCAGGTGGCGAAGTTGCCGGCGCCGTTGCAGATCACCGCGTCCGGCGGCAGCCGCTCGCGCAGCCACGCGATCGCCGCGCCGTACTGGAACGCGCCGGGCTTCGGCTCCGGCGTCTCGGACCACGCGCGGTAGGCGGCATGGGCCTCGGCGGCGCGGCCGGTGCCGGTGGCCTCGAACTCCGGCAGGACCGTGCAGAAGGTCTCGGGTGCCGCCTCGATCGCCAGCGCCGGCTGGTAGACCCGGCCGAGCTCCGCCGCGTCGGCGTGGACGTGGACCAGCGGCAGGCCGGGATCGGGGATGCCGAGCAGGCCGTAGGACTGCGCCGGCATCTCGGAGAGGCGCCCGCCCACCATCAGCAGCAGGTCGGCCTCCCGGATCCGGGCGAGCAGCGCCGGGTTCGGCCCGATCCCGAGCTCGCCCGCGAAGTTCGGGTGGTCGGCGGGGAAGAGCTGCGCTCGCCGGAACGAGACCGCCACCGGCAGGTCGTGGCGCTCGGCCCAGGCGGCCAGGGCGGCGACGGCGCCTTCCGTCCAGCGGGAGCCGCCGAGCACCACCACCGGCCGCCGCGCCTCCGCCAGCATGGCCCGCAGGCGCGCGACGTCGTCCCCCGACGGGGCCGGCGCGGCCGGGACGACGCGCGGCGCGTCCGGCACGGCCGCGACGTCGTCGAGCATGTCCTCCGGCAGGGCGACCACGACGGGGCCCGGGCGGCCCTGCAGCGCGACCCGGAAGGCCCGGGCGAGGATCTCCGGGATGCGCGCGGCGTCGTCGATCTCCACCGCCCACTTGGCGACGCCGCCGAACATCTGGCGGTAGTCGACCTCCTGGAAGGCCTCGCGGTCGCGCATGCGCCGGGCGATCTGGCCGACGAACAGGATCATCGGCGTCGAATCCTGGCGGGCGATGTGCACGCCGGCGGAAGCGTTGGTGGCGCCGGGGCCCCGGGTCACGAAGCAGATGCCAGGGCGGCCCGTGAGCTTGCCGGCGGCCTCGGCCATGATCGCCGCGCCGCCCTCCTGCCGGCAGACCAGCACGTCGATGCCGCTGTCGCGCAGGGCGTCGAGCACCGCGAGATAGCTCTCGCCGGGGACGCAGGTCACGCGCGCGACGCCCTGCGCGCGGAGCTGGTCGACGAGCACCTGCGCGCCGGTGCGTGGGGGCAATCCGCTCAAGCCGTTCCTCCCTGGCGCTCGGGCCGCGTCCGGGGCATGGCGCCGGGATCGGCCGTGGATCCGCCCGCCGCTGAGATGCGTCTGATATCCCAGTCTCAGGATAGGGGCGGGTTCGGGGCGGTCAACCTGTCAGACCAGGGGGCGCCGGTCGAGGGCCCGGCGGGTCATCCGGTCGAGAAAGTCGAACAGCGTCCCGATCCCGGCAAGGGCCGCCCCCGCGTCGCGCGCCGCGATGCCCGACACGATCGCCGCGTGGATCGCCGCGCAGTCCGGGAAGCTCGCGGTCGGCTCGTAGGTGTACCAGAACCGTCGCGACTGCGCGTGCAGCGCCGCCATGGTGCCGGCGAGCGTCGGGTTGTAGGCGGCGCCGACCAGCCCCTCGTGCAGGGCGCGCTTGTGCCGGAAATACGCTTCCCGGTCGCGGGCCTCGGCGGTGCGGCGCAGCCCGCCGACGCGATCCAGCAGCCGCGCCATGTCGTCCTCGGTGCCCCGCGCGATGGCGCAGCGGGCCACGGTCTCGTCGAGGGGCCGCCGCACCTCCAGCAGCTCGAGGTGCCTGATGATGTCGACCTGGGTGACGAGGACGCCGCGGCGCGGGTGGACCTCCACGAACCCGATCGTCTTCAGCCGTGCCAGGGCCTCGCGGACCGGGGTCCGGCCGAGGCCCAGCTCCGCGCCGAGTTCGCCCTCGGAGACCATCGCGCCCGGCGCGAGGCGGCGGCTGATGATCATCTGCTCGATGGCGTCGTAGGCGGTCTCGGCGAGCGAGCGCGGCCTGCGCGCCTCCGCCGCCGAGGCGCTGCCGCCCGCAAAGTCCAATTCGGCCAAGGGCTTCCCCGTCGATCTCCGCTCGGGTCGGTCGCGACCCGCGCCGGTTGACAATGGCGCGGCGCCCCGTGTTACTCAAGAGCTGGGATATCAGTCTGCGCCCAGCGCGGACGGGAGCCAAGGCCGGCGCAAGCGACGCGTGATTGTCACCGTCCGCGGGTGCCGAGACCGAGGCCCGGGGAGGAGAAGCGGATGTCCGGGTTGTCCCCTGAGACGCGCGCCAAGCTGAAGACCGTCAGCACGGCCACGCTGATGACCGCCCTCTACAAGCGCGGCTTCCGCAACCAGATGATCCAGGGCGTGCTGCCCCTGAAGGCCGGCGGCCCGACGATGGTCGGCGAGGCCTACACCCTGCGCTACATCCCGGCCCGGGAGGACCTGAACCCGATCACGGTGTTCCGCGACCGCGCGCACCCGCAGCGCAAGGCCGTGGAGGAGTGCCCGCCCGGCGCCGTGATGGTGATCGACAGCCGGAAGGACGCCCGGGCCGCCTCCGCGGGCTCGATCCTGGCGACCCGGCTGATGGTGCGCGGCTGCGCCGGGCTCGTCACCGACGGGGGCTTCCGCGATGCCGACGAGATCGCCCGGCTCGAGATGCCGAGCTACCACGCGCGCCCGTCGGCACCGACGAACCTCACGGTCCACCAGGCGATCGACATCAACGTGCCGATCGGCTGCGGAGACGCGCCCGTCTTTCCCGGCGACGTGATCGTCGGCGACGGCGACGGGGTGGCGGTGATCCCGGCCCACCTCGCTGACGCGGTCGCCGACGAGGCCGTGGAGATGACCGCCTACGAGGATTTCGTCACCGAGGAGGTACGCAAGGGCCGCACAATCCTCGGCCTCTACCCTGCCACCGACGAGCAGAGCCTCGCCGATTTCGCCGCCTGGCGGACGCGGACCGGCCGCTGAGCGTGCCGCACCGGCCCGCTCCGGCCCGGCCCGCGATCGGCAAAGGGCCGGGACGCGTCGGATTCGGCTCGGGGGGACGCCATGGCGGCGGGGTTGCGCGGGGGCGATGCGGCGCCGGAGATCGAGCGGCGGACGGTCGCCAAGGTGTCGCGGCGTCTGCTGCCGCTGATCGTCCTGATCTACTTCTTCGCCTACATGGACCGGACCAACGTGGGCTTCGCGGCGTTCGGGCTGAGCCGGGAGTTCGGGTTCTCCGCCACGGTCTACGGCTGGGCGGCCGGCATCTTCTTCCTCGGCTACGTCATCTTCGAAGTGCCGAGCAACGTCCTCCTGGAGCGCGCCGGTGCGCGGCTCTGGATCGCCCGGATCATGGTCACCTGGGGGCTGGTGGCGGGCAGCATGGCGCTCATCACCGGCCCGGCGAGCTTCCTCGCCCTGCGCTTCCTGCTGGGCGTGGCCGAGGCCGGCTTCTTCCCCGGCGTGATCCTCTACTTCACTTACTGGTTCCCGAAGCGGTACCGGGCGCGCGTGGTCGCCGCGCTGTTCCTCGCGGTCCCGGGCTCGAACGCCCTCACGGCGGTGATCTCGGGGGCGCTGCTCCAGCTCGACGGGGCGCTCGGCCTGCACGGCTGGCAGTGGCTGTTCCTCCTCGAGGCGGCGCCCTCGATCTTGCTGGCCTTCGCGGTCCTGGCGCTGATGACCGACCGGCCCGAACAGGCCGCGTGGCTCACGTCCGAGGAGCGATTGTGGCTCGGGACCGCGATCGCGGCGGAGCGGGACGGCACGGTCCGGGCCCACGGGCCCTTCACCCTGGGGCAGGTCCTGACCGACCGGCGCGTGCTCGCGCTGGGCGCGATGTACTTCAGCATCGGTACCGCCACCTACGGCATCACCTTCTTCCTGCCGCCGATCCTGAAGAGCCTGCACCTCACCGACTGGGAGACGGGGGTCGCGACGGCGGTGCCCTACGGCGTCGGGACCCTGGGCATGATCGCCTGGAGCTGGTCGTCGGACCGGCGCGACGAGCGCCGCTGGCACTTCGCGATCGCCGCGCTGGTCGCCGCCCTCGGCCTCGTCGTCTCCGGCCCCATGCTCGGCAGCCTCTGGGCGCTCGCGGCGATGTCGGTGGCCACGATCGGGCTCTACGGGAGCAAGCCCGCCTTCTGGGCGATGCCGGGGGAGTTCCTGGCCGGGCCCGCGGCCGCCGGGGGGATCGCGCTGATCAACGCGATCGGCAATCTCGGCGGCTTCGTCGGCCCCTACGTCCTGGGCTGGCTGAAGGATTATACCGGGACCTACGAGGCCGGCCTCTATTTCCTGGCGGCTTGCGCGCTCGCCGCCGCGGCGATCACGCTCGTCGCGGGCCGCCCGGCCGGGTCGAACGCGTGAGACCGGAGACAGAGCGATGACCGCGCGCAAGAAGACCCTGGAGGATCTGCGCAGCCAGCGCTGGTTCGGCGCCACCGACCTGCGCAGCTTCGGCCACCGCTCGCGCATGCTGCAGATGGGCTACGAGCGGGCGGATTTCACCGGCAAGCCGATCGTCGGCATCATCAACACCTGGAGCGACATCAACCCCTGCCACCAGCATTTCCGCGAGCGCGTCGAGCACGTGAAGCGCGGCGTCTGGCAGGCGGGCGGCTTCCCGATCGAGTTGCCGGCGCTGTCGCTGTCGGAGAACTTCGTCAAGCCGACCACGATGCTCTACCGCAACCTCCTGGCCATGGAGGTGGAAGAACTGCTGCGCCAGCACCCCGTGGACGGCGCGGTGCTGATGGGCGGCTGCGACAAGACCACACCCGGCACGGTGATGGGCGGGATCTCCATGAACCTGCCAATGGTGTTCCTGCCGGCGGGACCGATGATGCGCGGCCATTTCGGCGGGACGATCCTGGGCTCGGGCTCGGATGTCTGGAAGTACTGGGCCGAGAAGGAGGCCGGGAACATCACCGCGCAGGAATGGAACGACATGGAGGCGGGCATCGCCCGCTCCGCCGGAACCTGCATGACCATGGGCACGGCCTCGACCATGACGGCGATCACCGAGGCCCTGGGTTTATCGCTGCCCGGTTCGGCCTCGATCCCGGCGGCCGACGCCGACCATCCGCGCATGGCCGGCGCCTGCGGCCGGCGGATCGTCGAGATGATCTGGGAGGACCTGAAGCCGTCCGACATCCTCGACCGCCGCTCGGTCGACAACGCGCTGGTGGTCCACAACGCGCTCGCCGGCTCCACCAACGCGATGATCCACCTCGTGGCCATGGCCGGTCGGGCCGGTATCCCGGTCAAGCTCACCGAGTTCGACGAGTTCGCCCAGAAGGTGCCGGTCATCGCCAACCTCCGGCCCTCGGGTCAGTGGCTCATGGAGGATTTCCACATCGCGGGCGGCATCCGCGCCCTGATGGCGCGCCTGTCCCCCCTCCTCCACCTCGACGCCCGCTCGGTCACCGGCGGAACGATCGGCGACGGGCTCGCCGGCATGCGGGTGTTCAACGACGACGTGATCCGCCCGCTCGACCGGCCGATCGTGGCCATGGGCGGGACCGCGATCCTGTACGGCAACCTCGCCCCGGACGGCTGCGTGATCAAGCCGCCGGCCGCCGACCCGCGGCTGCTGCAGCACACCGGTCCCGCGCTGGTCTTCGACAGCTACGACGCGATGAGCGCGGCGGTGAACGACCTCGACCTCGACGTCACGCCCGACCACGTGATGATCCTGCGCAATGCCGGCCCGATCGGCGGCCCCGGCATGCCGGAATGGGGCATGCTGCCGATCCCCAAGGTGCTGCTCCGGCAGGGCGTGCGCGACATGGTCCGCATCTCGGACGCGCGGATGAGCGGGACCAGCTACGGTGCCTGCATCCTGCACGTGGCGCCGGAATCGGCCGCGGGCGGTCCGCTCGCGGCCGTGCGCGACGGCGACCTCATCACCGTGGATGTGCCCGGGCGGCAGATCCACCTGCACCTCGACGACGCCGAGATCGCGGCGCGGGTGAAGGCGTTCCGGCCGCCGGACCGGGCCTATCCGCGGGGCTACAACCGGCTGTTCGCCCAGCACGTGCGGCAGGCCAACGAGGGCTGCGACTTCGACTTTCTGGAGGGCGCCGGGGGGATCCCGGAACCCGAGATTCACTGACCGGCCCGAGCCGCCGGCAACAGGCGGCGGGCCCCATCACAGGGAGGTAACATGGTGATGATCGCACGCAGGGGCCTGCTCGCCGGAGCGGCCCTGCTCGGCGCCGCGCGGGCGGCCGGGGCCGGCTGGGAGCCGTCGCAGCGGGTGCCCGATCCGGCCGTCGAGATCCTCGATCCGGCCTTCGCCAAGTACCGGCTCGCCTCGGCGACGGTCGAGCGGGTCGCCACGGGCTTCCGCTGGGCCGAGGGGCCGGTCTGGTTCGGCGATATGGGATCGCTGCTGTTCAGCGATGTGGTCAACGACCGGATCATGAAGTGGGAGGAGGCGTCCGGCACGCTCTCGGTGTTCCGCAAGCCGTCGAACTACGCCAACGGCAACACCCGCGACCGGCAGGGCCGGCTGGTCACCTGCCAGCACAGGACCCGCAGCGTCACCCGCACCGAGCACGACGGCAGCCTGACCACGCTGATGGACCGGTTCGACGGCAAGCCGCTGAACTCGCCGAACGACGTGGTCTGCCATTCCGACGGTGCGGTCTGGTTCACCGACCCGGCCTTCGGGCCGAATCCGCACGAGTCGATGGCCGCGCCGGAGCTTCCCGGCAACGTCTACCGGATCGATCCGAAGACGGGACAGGCCAGCGTCGCGGTCGAGGGCGTGGCGGGGCCGAACGGGCTCTGCTTCTCGCCGGACGAGTCCAAGCTCTACCTCATCGAGGCGCGGGCGAAGCCGAACCGCCTGATCCGCGTCTACGACGTGGTCGAGAACGGCACCAGGACCGCCAACGGCCGCGTCTTCTACGATGCCGGCACCGGCACGCCGGACGGGTTTAGGGTCGACGTCGACGGCAACCTCTGGTGCGGCTGGGGGATGAGCGAGGCCGAGGACGGAGTGCTGGTGCTCTCGCCGCAGGCCAAGCCGATCGGCCGGATCCGCCTGCCGGAGCGCTGCGCCAACCTGTGCTTCGGCGGCATCAACCGCAACCTCCTGCTGATGACGGCGTCGCACTCGGTCTATTCACTGTACGTGAATACGCGGGGCGCCAGGACCTGCTGAGGTTGGACGGGCAGGTCTGACCCCCGCCGTCCTTGCGAGCGGAGCGAAGCAATCCAGGGTAGCGGCACGCCGACCGATGTCGCGCTGCCCTGGCTCGCTTCGCTGCGCTCGCGATGACGGTGGTGCCCCGCCCCTACTCCGCCGCCTGCGGCATGTACCGCGCCGGATCGTAGTTCAGGATCGGGCCGAGCCAGCGCTCGACGTCGCGGACATCCATCCCCTTGCGGGCGGCGTAATCCTCGACCTGATCCCGCTCCACCTTGGCGACGCCGAAATAGTGCGCGTCCGGGTGGGCGATGTAGATCCCCGATACCGACGAACCCGGCCACATCGCGTAGGACTCGGTGAGCTTCACGCCGATCCGGCTCTCGGCCTTCAGGAGGTCGAACAGGGTGGTCTTCTCGGTGTGGTCGGGCTGGGCCGGATAGCCCGGGGCCGGGCGGATGCCGTCGTACTTCTCCAGCACCAGCTCCTCGGGCCCGTAGGCCTCGTCGGACGCGTAGCCCCAGAACTCCTTGCGCACCCGCTCGTGCATCCGCTCGGCGAAGGCCTCGGCGATGCGGTCGGCGAGCGCCTTCACGAGGATCGCCCGGTAATCGTCGTTGGCCCGCTCGAACCGCTCGGCGATCCGCACCTCCTCCAGGCCGGCCGTGACCACGAAGCCGCCGACATAATCGGCGATGCCGGTCTCGGCCGGGGCCACGAAGTCCGACAGGCAGGTGTTCGACCGCCCGTCGCGCTTCGAGAGCTGCTGGCGCAGGCCGTGGAAGGTGGCGAGCCGCTCCGACCGGCTCTCGCCTGTGTAGAGCGCGATGTCGTCGCCGACGCTGTTGGCCGGCCAGAAGCCGATCACCGCCTTCGGATTGAACCAGCGCTCCTCAACGATCTGCTTCAGCATCGCCTGCGCGTCCTCGTAGAGGGCGCGGGCGGCCGGGCCCTGCTCGGGATCGTCCAGGATCGCCGGGAAGCGGCCCTTGAACTCGTAGGTCTGCAGGAACGGCGTCCAGTCGATGTAGGGCACGAGGTCGGCGACCTCGTAGGAGCCGTAGACCCTCGTGCCGGTGAAGGTCGGCTTGGCCGGCTTGTAGCCCGACCAGTCGATCTTGAAGGCGTTGGTCCGCGCCTTCGCGAGCGGCAGCCGCTGCTTGTCGGCCTCCGAGCGCCTGTGGGCGTCCGCCACCTTGGCGTACTCGGCCCGGACCTTCTCGATCGTCGGCCCACGAGTCTCCTTCGAGATCAGGCTCGACACCACGCCGACCGCGCGGCTCGCGTCCGTGACGTAGACCGCCTGACCCTTGGCGTAGGCCGGGTGGATCTTCACCGCCGTGTGGACGCGGCTCGTGGTGGCACCGCCGATCAGCAGCGGCACGTCGAGCCCCTCGCGCTCCATCTCGCCGGCCACGTGGACCATCTCGTCGAGCGACGGGGTGATCAGGCCCGACAGGCCGACGATGTCGACTTTCTCGGTCTTGGCGGTCTCCAGGATCTTGGCGGCCGGCACCATCACGCCGAGATCGATGATCTCGTAGTTGTTGCAGGCCAGCACGACGCCGACGATGTTCTTGCCGATATCGTGGACGTCGCCCTTCACGGTCGCCATCAGCACCTTGCCGGCGGCCTGGCGCTTGCCGTCGCCGCCGTTGGCGCGCTTCTCCTCCTCCATGAACGGCTCGAGATAGGCGACCGCCTGCTTCATCACGCGGGCTGACTTCACCACCTGCGGCAGGAACATCTTGCCGGAGCCGAACAGGTCGCCGACCACGTTCATGCCGGCCATCAGCGGGCCCTCGATGACGTGGAGCGGGCGCTCGGCTGAGGCCCGCGCCTCCTCGGTGTCGGCCACGATGTACTCGGTGATGCCGTTGACCAGCGCGTGCTCGATCCGCTTCTCGACCGGAGCCTCGCGCCAAGTCAGGTCGGCGGTCTTGGCCTGGGCCGATGCGCCGGTCTTGAAGCGCTCGGCGGCCTCCAGCAGGCGCTCGGTGGAATCCTCGCGGCGGTTGAGGACGACGTCCTCGCACAGCTCGCGCAGCTCCGCCGGGATCTCGTCGTAGACGGCGAGCTGGCCGGCATTGACGATGCCCATGTCCATGCCGGCCTTGATGCAGTGGAACAGGAACACCGCGTGCATGGCCTCGCGCACCGGCTCGTTGCCGCGGAAGGCGAAGCTGAGGTTCGAGACGCCGCCCGAGATATGGGCGTGCGGCAGGGTCTCGCGGATCGTGCGGGTCGCCTCGATGAAGGCCACGCCGTACGGGTTGTGCTCCTCGATGCCCGTGGCGACCGCGAAGATGTTCGGATCGAAGATGATGTCCTCGGGCGGGAAGCCGACCTGCTCGGTCAGGATCCGGTAGGCCTTGGTGCAGATCTCGACCTTGCGTTCGTAGGAATCCGCCTGCCCCTGCTCGTCGAAGGCCATCACCACCACGGCGGCCCCGTAGGAGCGGCAGACCCTGGCGGCTTCGATGAACTTCTCCTCGCCCTCCTTCATGGAGATCGAGTTCACGATCGGCTTGCCCTGAATGCACTTGAGGCCGGCCTCGATCACCTCGAATTTCGAGGAATCGACCATCACGGGCACCCGGGCGATGTCGGGTTCGGCGGCGACGAGATTGAGGAACTCGACCATCGCCTTCTGCGAGTCGAGCAGGCCCTCGTCCATGTTGACGTCGATCACCTGGGCGCCGGCCGCCACCTGATCGCGCGCGACGTCCAGCGCCGCCGCGTAGTCGCCGTTGGTGATGAGCTTGCGGAACTTGGCCGAGCCGGTGACGTTCGTGCGCTCGCCCACGTTCACGAACGGGATTTCCGGCGTGAGCACGAAGGGCTCGAGGCCCGACAGACGCATCAGGCGCGGCACCTCGGGGATCGGCCGCGGTGCCTTGCCGGCGACGGCCTCCGCGATGGCGCGGATGTGGTCCGGCGTAGTGCCGCAGCAGCCGCCGACCATGTTGACGAGGCCGGATTCGGCGAACTCGCCGACCAGCTTGCCCATCGCCTCCGGGCTCTCGTCGTAGAGGCCGAACTCGTTCGGCAGGCCGGCATTCGGGTAGGCGCAGACCAGCGTGTCGCAGATCCGCGACAGCTCGGCGATGTGGCCGCGCATCTCGCGCGCGCCGAGGGCGCAGTTGAGGCCGAAGGTCAGCGGCTCGGAATGGCGCAGGGAGTGCCAGAAGGCCGCCGGGGTCTGGCCCGACAGGGTGCGGCCCGAGAGATCCGTGATCGTGCCGGAGATCTGGATCGGCAGCCGGATGCCGGTCTCGTCGAAGACCTGCCACGCCGCCGCGACCGCCGCCTTGGCGTTCAGCGTGTCGAAGATCGTCTCGATCAGGATCAGCTCGGCGCCGCCGTCGATCAGGCCGCGGACCTGCTCCACGTAGGCCTGCTTGACTTGGTCGAAGGTGACCGCCCGGAAGCCCGGGTTGTTCACGTCGGGCGAGATCGACAGGGTGCGGTTCGTCGGGCCGATGGCGCCGGCCACGAAGCGGCGGCGGCCGTCCTTCTCCTCGGCGAGCTTGGCCGCCTCGCGGGCGAGCCGCGCTCCTTGAGCATTCAGCTCGTGGATGATCGACTCCATTCCGTAATCGGCCTGGGCGATGGTGGTGCCCGAGAAGGTGTTGGTCTCGCAGACGTCGGCGCCGGCCAGGAAGTAGTCGAGGTGGATCTGCCGGATCGCGTCGGGCTGGGTCAGGATCAGCAGGTCGTTGTTGCCCTTCTGATCGTGCCCGTGATCCCTGAACCGGTCGCCGCGAAAGTCCTCTTCCGAGAACTTCAGGCGCTGGATGACGGTGCCCATCGCCCCGTCGAGGACGAGGATCTTCTCCGCGGCGCGGTGGCGCAAGGCCTTCGCGATCTCGGTGCCGTCGACGGGGGCAAAATCGGTCATCGTGCGTCCTGTCAGATCACCTCGTCCTGAGGTGCCGGAGCGAAGCGGAGGCCTTGGAGGCCTCCAGATATCTCGGTGTTCCCTGGAGCCCTCCTTCGGGGCCACTCGCGCGGCACCTAAGGACGAGGTGGAGGGGGTGTCTTCGGTCTCTCGTGCGTGCCCTGGCTGCTGTCTCGGACACAAGCCGTCTTTGCGAGCGAAGCGAAGCAATCCAGCAGCGCCACGCTCGCGGAGGTCGCGCTGCCCTGGGTCGCTTCGCTGCGCTCGCGATGACGGACCGCGGCCCCGAGAATTTAAGCCGCGGCCTTCGCGGCCGCCAGCTTCGGCGCCTGGGCGCGCAGGCCGAGCAGGTGGCAGATCGCGTAGACCAAGTCGGAGCGGTTCATCGAGTAGAAGTGGAAGTCGTTGACGCCCTCGTCCACGAGGTCGAGCACCTGCTCGGCCGCCACCGCGCCGGCCACGAGCCGGCGGGTCTCGACGTCGTCCTCCAGCCCCTCGAACCGGGCGGCCAGCCAGTAGGGCACCGAGGCGCCGGTGCGGCGGGCGAAGTTCGCCGCCTGCTTGAAGTTCTGCACCGGCAGGATGCCCGGGATGATCGGGATCGTGATCCCGGCGGCCCGGACCTTGTCCAGGTAGCGCAGGTAGATCTCGTTCTCGAAGAAGAACTGGGTGATCGCCTGGTCGGCCCCGGCATCGACCTTGGCCTTCAGGGCGTCGATGTCGGCGTCGAGGGAGGCCGCCTCGGGGTGCTTCTCGGGATAGGCCGAAACCGAGACCTTGAAGTCGCCGATCCGCTTGATCCCCTTCACCAGCTCTGCGGTCGAGGCGTAGCCCTCCGGGTGCGGCCGGTAGGCGTGGCCGACACCCTCGGCCGGGTCGCCGCGCAAAGCCACGATGTGGCGCACGCCCGCGTCCCAGTAGGACTGGACCACCGCGTCGATCTCCTCGCGGGAGGCGTCCACGCAGGTGAGGTGGGCGGCGGGCTTGAGGCCGGTCTCGCGGACCATGCGGGCGACCGTGTTGTGGGTGCGCTCGCGGGTGGAGCCGCCGGCGCCGTAGGTCACCGAGACGAAGCTCGGCTGCAGTGGCGCGAGGCGCTCGATGGAGTTCCAGAGGATCTTCTCCATCTCGTCGGTCTTCGGGGGGAAGAACTCGATCGAGACGCGGATCGGGTGGTAGCCGTCGCGGCTGGCGCGGTGGGTGGAGCGGCGCATCGGGGTCTCGTCCTCTATGTCGGTCGGTTCAGACGAAGTCTGCGGAGGTCAGTGTCTCAGGCGACGGCGCGCTGAGGCTGTTCTGTGTCGGTGTCGGCCAGTCCGTCCTGAGCCAGCCCGTCCTGGGCCAGCCAGAGGGTGACGGTGAGCTGGCCCGACTCGCGCGGCGTCAGATCGCGGGTGGCGACCGTCGCGAGCCCGGCCTCGGCGAGCCAGCCGGAGACCTGCTCGGCGGAGAAGCCGAGGCGCCGATGGGCCTGCCCGGTGCGGAGGAATTCCAGCTCGTGCGGCGCGAAGTCCACCACCAGCAGGCGGCCGCCCGGCGCCACGAGCCGCGCGGCCCCGCGCAGCGCCCGGGCCGGGTCGTCGAGATAGTGCAGCACCTGATGGACCACGACGAGGTCGAAGCTCGCCCGCGCGAAGGGCGGCGCGTGGATGTCGCCCTGCCGCAGGTCCACCCGCGCGAGGCCCTGGCGCTCCAGGTTGGCCCGGGCGACGGACAGCATGGCGTGGCTCGAATCGAGCCCCGTGGCGCGGCCGGCCCGGGGCGCCAGCAGGCCGAGCATCCGGCCGGTGCCGGTGCCGAGATCGATCAGGCTGCCGATCGGGCGGTCGCCCAGGGCGTCGAGCACCGCGGCCTCCACGATCGCCTCGGGCACGTGCAGGGAGCGCAGCTCGTCCCATTTGGGAGCCAGCCGGGCGAAGAAGGTCGTGGCGGCATCCGCCCGCTGCGCCCGGACGGCGTCGAGGCGCGCGCGGTCCTCCGACAGGGGCGGCGCGGTCCGGTCGAGACCGGACAGGAGCGGGTCCGCCAGGCCGGCGCGGGCGTCGGACAGCCGAAAGAACGCCCAGGCCCCCTCGCGGTGCCGCTCGACCAGCCCGGCCTCCACCAAGAGCTTCAGGTGGCGGGAGATCCGCGGCTGCGATTGACCCAGGATGTCGGTGAGGTCGGACACCGACAGTTCCCCCTCGACGAGCAGCGCCAGGATGCGCAGGCGCGTCTCCTCCGCGGCGGCACGCAGGACGCCCAGGGCTTCCGGAAAGGGGATCGACCCCGCTTCTTGCCTGCGTTCGATAGACATAAAGATATGTTTATGTCCGTTTTCACGCGGGCGCAAGCACGATCTTGATCGGGTCCAAGACGGCGCGTGACGGCTCCCGACGGCATTGCCGAACCGATGAGACCGAAGCGCGGCGGCGGCGTTGATGGCAGGGTCGATGACTGGATCGATGACAGGGCCGCGGACCGCGTGCCCGGGGAGGCACGCATGGCCGAGAGCCCGTTCCCGCAGATCACGCTGGTCCGCCACGGCGAGACCGCCTGGAGCCGGTCCGGTCAGCATACCGGGCGCAGCGACATCCCCCTGACGCCGGAGGGTGAGGACGCGGCGCGCGCCCTCGCACCGCGCCTGGCGCGCCGCGCCTACGCGGAGGTGTGGTCGAGCCCGTCGGGCCGGGCGGCCACGACCTGCGCGCTGGCGGGCTTCGGCGACCGCCGCGCGATCGACCCGGATCTCGCCGAGTGGGATTACGGCGCCTACGAGGGCCGGACCACGAAGGCGATCCTGGCCGAGCGGCCGGACTGGCGGCTGTTCCGCGACGGCTGCCCAAGCGGCGAGACGGCGGCGGATGTCGGTGCCCGCGCGGATCGGGTCATCGCCCGGGCCCGCGCCCGCGACGCCGACCTCATCGTCTTCTCCAGCGCACATTTTCTGCGGGTGCTGGCCGCGCGCTGGATCGGCCTGGAGCCGCGGTGCGGCGCGCTCCTCGTCCTCGGCACCGCGAGTGTCTCGGTGCTCGGCTACGAGCACGACCGCACCGAGCCCGTGCTGCGTGCCTGGAACGGGTAGGCGCTAGCGCAGCCAGTACCCGTCGGGCGCCAGCGCCTGGGGCATCGGCTCGCCGAGCGCGTGGTGGACGATGCGGTCCACGGCGCGGACCATGGCGTCGAGGGGCAGGTCGTTGGGCTCGGTGCCGAACGGCTCCTCGAGCTCGTCCCCGAGGGCGTCGAGCCCGAAGAACGTGTAGGCCACGAGCGCCACCACGATCGGAGTCGCCCAGCCCAGGGCGCCGGTGAGGCCCACCGGCAGGAGCAGGCAGTAGAGCCAGGCGGTCCGGTATACGAGAAGGGTGTAGGCGAAGGGCAGCGGCGTGTTGGCGAGGCGCTCGCAGGCGGTGTGCACCCCCGACAGCGCCTCGATCCGGGCCTCGAGGAGGCCGAACTGGATGTCGCTGAGCCGGCCCGCGCGCGTCAGCGCGGCGAGATCGCGGGTGATGGCGGCCAGGACCGAGTCGGTGGGGTTCGGGCCGGACAGGTCCGATCCGGGGCTCGTCCGGTCGACGGCGGCGGCCTCGTCCAGGTCGCGCAGGCGGGCGTGGAGGCCGTGCGCGAAGGCCGACAGGCGCCGGAGCTGGAGCGCGGCCTCCCGCTCGGGCAGCAGGGCCGGGAGGGCGCGGGCGAGGTTGCGCACCTCGCCGATCAGGTTGCCCCAGTGCTTCCGGGCCTCCCACCAGCGCTCGTAGCAGGCGTTGTTGCGAAAGCTCAGGAAGATCGAGAGGGCGAGGCCGACCACGGTGAACGGCGTCACCCCCGCGCTGACCGGGAACAGCGCGGGCCACCGCGATTCCGCCCACACCACCGCGCACGAGACCGCGACGATCCCCGCGAGCTTGGGCGCCACCCGCGGCACGATCGAGCCGCGCAGGGTGAACAGCAGGGTCAGCAGGTTGGGCCGGGTGCGGACGATCATCGGGGCTTCGGCGATGCGGTGCTGCCGTCCTGCCCTGCGCCCTCCGGCCCCGCAACCGACGTCTCTGTGAGCTCGGCAGTTCGATCGACCAAGGCCGGGCCGCGGACGGGTCGCGGACGGATCTCAGACGGTCTCCGCCTCCCACAGCCACGCCGCGCCGCGCACGCCCGACGCGTCGCCGTGCAGGCTCGCCCGCACGGGCGTGTCGAAGGCGTCGGAGAAGACGTGGGGGGCGATCGCCGCCGGCAGGCCCGCGATCAGCTCCGGGATGCGGGACAGGCCGCCGCCGATCACGATCACGTCCGGGTCGAGGAGGTTCACCACCTGGGCGGCCGCGCGCCCGAGGCGCTCGAGGTGGACGGCGAGCGTCTCCCGCGCCGCCGAACTCCCGGCCCGGGCCTCGGCGACGACCGCCTCGGCGCTGAGGTCGCCGCCGTGCCGCCGCGCGTGGTCGGCGGCCAGCCCGGGACCGGACAGCCAGGTCTCGACGCAGCCCTGGCGGCCGCAATAGCAGGCGGCGCCCGGCCGCTCGTCGTCGCGGGGCGCCGGCAGGGGGCCGTGGCCCCACTCGCCCGCGATGCCATTGCGGCCCGTGAGCACCCGACCGTCAAGGGCGATGCCGGACCCGACACCGGTGCCCAGGATCACCGCCCAGACCACGCGGGCCCCGGCGCCGGCGCCGTCGATCGCCTCCGACACCGCCAGGCAGTTGGCGTCGTTCTCGATCCGGAGCGGGCGCTCAAGGCGCGCACCGAGATCGGCCGCGAACGGGTGTCCGTTGAGCCAGTGCGAGTTGGCGTTGCGCACGAGGCCCGTCGCCGGGGACAGGCTCCCGGGCATGCCGATGCCGACGCTGCAGGGCGCGCCGGCCTCGGCCTCGAGACGCAGGACGAGGTCGGCCACGGCCTCGACGGTGGCCCGGTAGGCGCCCCGCGGGGCGGGCATCCGCGCCTCGGCCAGGTTCGACCCGTCCCGGCCGAGCACGATCCCGGCGATCTTGGTGCCGCCGAGATCGATCCCGAGACGCGGGCGACCCGCGTTCTCCGCCGTCGGCGATCCCATCACTCGGCGGCGGCGACCTTGCTGTCGGTGCCCATCGGCTGCGGCGACTCGTCGGCGATGTGGGTGCCGATGGCGACCGGGTGGGCCATCACCTCGTTGAGCTTGGCGACGTCGAGCTCGCCTTCCCAGCGGCTGACCACCACGCAGGCGACGCCGTTGCCCACGAGGTTGGTGAGCGCGCGGCACTCGGACATGAACTTGTCGATGCCGAGGACCAGGGTCATGGCGGCGACCGGCACCGGGCTGTTGGGGATCGCCGAGAGCGTCGCCGCCAGGGTGATGAAGCCGGCACCCGTGACGCCCGAGGCGCCCTTCGAGGTCAGCATCGCCACCAGGATGATGGTCGCGTACTGGCTGATCGACAGGTCCACGCCCACGGCCTGCGCGAGGAACAGCGTCGCCAGCGTCATGTAGATGTTGGTGCCGTCGAGGTTGAACGAGTAGCCGGTCGGCACCACGAGGCCGACGACCGAGTCCGAGGCGCCGAGGCGGCGCATCTTGGTCATGAGCTGCGGCAGCACCGTCTCGGAGGACGACGTGCCGACCACGATCAGCAGCTCGTCCTTGATGTAGGCGAGGAAGCGCAGGATCGAGAAGCCCGCCACCCGGGCGATCGACCCGAGCACCAGAAGCACGAACAGGATCGCCGTGATGTAGAAGGTACCGACCAGCCACGCGAGGTCGTAGACCTTCTGGATGCCGTACTCGCCGATCGTGAACGCCATGGCGCCGAAGGCGCCGACGGGGGCGAGCTTCACGACGATGCCGATGATCCGGAAGAAGATCTGGCCGGCGGTGTCGATCGCGTGGTTCACCGAGGCCGCGCGCTCGCCGAGATTCGTCACCACGACGCCGGTGAGGATCGAGATCAGCAGCACCTGCAGCAGGTCGCCGGTGGCGAAGGGGTCGAGGAAGCTCTTCGGGATGATCGCCAGGATGTGGGCGACGGTGGAATCGGCGGCCGCCTTGCTGGCGTAGGTCGCGACCTTGCTGGCGTCGAGCTTCGACGGGTCGGCGTTGAAGCCGGCGCCGGGCCGGATCACCTCGCCGACGATGACGCCGATCAGCAGCGCGATGGTGGACACCACCTCGAAGTAGACCAGCGCCTTCAGGCCGACGCGGCCGACCTTCTTGAGGTCGCCGATCGACGCGATGCCGTGGACGATCGTGCAGAAGATGATCGGCGCGATCATCATCTTGATCAGGCCGATGAAGGCGTCGCCGAGCCACTTCATCGACTTGCCGGTGGCCGGGTCGTACCAGCCGAGCAGCACGCCGAGCGCGATGGCGATCAGCACCTGGATGTAGAGCACCTTGTACCAGGGCTCGCGGGGCGCTGCGGCGGGAGCCGTCGCCTGGATTGCCTGTGCCATGTCCATCCCGTGCGACGACCGCGCACCCTCCCGATTTGCCGGCACGCTAGCGACTATCACCCGGCGCCTCAACGGCTGCACGCTTATCCGCCCGGAACCATCCGTGACAAAAACCTGTCATTCCCGGACGAAGATCTCTCGTACCCGAGAGCCGCGGAACCGCGAAAACAGACGGGCCGCAGCGCGATCTGCGCTGCGGCCCGGCCGTGCCTCGCGTCGTTGCGACGCGGGTCAGGTCTGCTGCTGGGTCCGGCGGGGGCGGACGGTCCAGCGCTCGAACATCGAGGCGGGATCCTCGCTCTTCCCGTCCTTGTTCTCGGCGGCGGGATCGGGCTGCTGGTGGATCGCCGCGCCGAGGGCCTGCGACAGGCTCTCGATGACGTCGTCGATGCGGGCATCCCCGTGCAGGGCGTCGCCGCTGCCGGATTGCGGGGCGGGCGTCTCGGCGGCCGGCGCGGCGTGCGCGGCCGCTTCCGGCGCGGGCTCCGGCTGCGGCTCGGGCTCGGGGTGATGCTCCGGGGCCGGCTCGGGCGGGCGCGCGGCGGCAGCGGCTGGCTCGGGAGCCGGCGGCGGTGCGGCGACGACCGGCGCGGCGGCGGCCAGCGCCGCCGGAGCAGCGGCCCGGCGCATAGCACCCATCGCGCCCTCGTCGGACTCGGTGCTCCGGCTGCTGCTGCTGCTACCGTAACGGCCGAAGCCGAAGCGCGGCTCGATCAGGTCCAGCACCGCGTCCAGCGCGGCGTTGCTCAGCGCCACCTCCTCGGCCGCCGGCACGCCCTGGATGGCCAGGGCCGCCCGCTCGAAGGCCGGCTCGCTGCTGACCTCGCGGCCGAACCAGCTCGGGGCGTGGAAGCCGGCGGCCTCGCCGTCATCGTCGAAGGTGACGCTGATCAGGTCCAGGCTGCCGGGGGTGACGTAGCGGTCGATGGCGATCTCGCGCCCGCCGGCATTCAGCGTGGTGCGGTCGTAGGCGGCCTTGCCGGGGCACACGTCCAGCAGGGCGTCGCCGTGGGCGCGCGGGACGTCGGTGCGCTCCTCGACAGGGACGCCGTCCGGCCCCTTGTTCACCAGGACCAGCTGGCAGACCTGGCCGTCGACGCGCACGTAGGAGGCCCGGCCGCCCTGGGGCGCGAAGTGACCCTCGGTGATGCGGGCGCCACCCCGCTCCTTGCGGATCAGGCGGACCAGGGATGGTGCGACCAGAAATCGGCGAACGGTGCTCATGAACTCAAAACCCCTCCCGCTTGGTCGGCGGCGCGCCGATCCGGCGGACAGCCCTCAGCGCCGCCGGGCCGCACGGAAGGGGGCACGTGGAGCCGGCCCGCACGGCGTATAAGCTGACTGCCACGCCGTATTCGCCAGAGCCTGACCGCTTCCGTCGCCAATCACCGGACAGCGACATCCTGAGACTATAGAGCGCTAAGCAAAAACGCGACGAAATCAAGACCGGATCGGCTCTAGGATCCGGCCCCGGCGGTCCCTGTCCCCGATATCCCGGCTTTCGCGCCGCGTTTCCGAACCCAGGTTAGCGGCCCCCGCGATTCATTCAGCCGGCTCGAAATTCATCGCCGCGCCGTTCATGCAGTAGCGCAGGCCGGTCGGCGCCGGGCCGTCGTCGAAGACGTGGCCCAGATGGCCCTTGCAGCGGGCGCAGTGCACTTCGGTGCGGACCATCCAGTGGCTGCGGTCCACCGTGGTCTCGACGGCGCCGTCGAGGGGCTCGAAGAAGCTCGGCCAGCCCGTTCCGGACTCGAACTTGGTGCCCTGCTCGAACAGCGGATGACCGCAGCCGGCGCAGGTGAAGGTCCCGGCCCGCTTCTCGGCGAGCAGACAGCTCGTGCCGGCCCGCTCCGTGCCGTGCTCGCGCAGGACCCGGTACTGCTCCGGTGTCAGCGCCGAGCGCCACTCGGCGTCACTGCGGGTCTCCGGGCTGGTGGTCGGCGTGTCGGCCATGACGATCTCCCTTCTCGCCACGCTATATAGGGATCGCGCGCCCTGTCCGGCAGTCCCGGAGGATGCCGCAGGGCGTCTCCGGGATCGGAGACGCGGCGTTCAGGCGGCGGCGCCGACGGTGTCTGCCATCCGCGCCCGGCGCGCGCCCATCGGCAGCGGCGCGCCCGTGGTGGTGTCGCGGGCGGTCTGGTGCTCCAGCTCCGCGTTGATCTCGCCCCCGAGCAGCACGATCGTCGAGGAGATCCAGATCCACGTCATGAAGCCGATCACGGCGCCGAGCGACCCGTAGGTCTCGTTGTAGGTGCCGAAATTGGCGACGTACCAGGAGAACAGGAGCGACGCGGCGAGCCAGAGCAGGCCCGCGACGACGCTGCCGAACCCGACCCAGCGCCAGCGGGCGTGCTCCCGGCTCGGCCCGAATCGGTAGAGCACCGACAGGCCGCCGAGCAGGACGATCAGGATCGCTGGCCAGCGCAGGGCCGCGAGCAGCCACGCGGTCGAGCCGAGGCCCAGGAAGTTCAGCATCACCGGCACGACGACGATCACGTTGAGCGCGACGATGATGAACAGCAGGGCGCCGACCGTGAAAGTGAGCGAGCGGAGGTTGAGCCAGAAGAAGTTCCGCTTCTCCTCCTCCTCGTAGACGACGTTCAGCGCGTCGAACATCGCCTTCATGGCCGCGTTGGCGCTCCAGATCGACAGGAGCAGGCTGGAGAAGAACGTGATGCTGAGGGAGCCGCTGCCCTTGGCGGCGATGCGCTTGACCTGGTCGCCGATGAGCTCGACCGCGCCGGACGGCAGGACCGCGTGCAGCTGGGCGAGGTGATCGTTGATGACGGTCACGTCGGCGAAGAGGCCGTAGCAGGAGACCAGCGCGGCGATGGCGGGGAACAGCGACAGCAGCGTGTAGAAGGTCACCCCGGCGGCGACCGCCAGGACCCGGTCCTTGTTGAACTCCAGGTAGACCCGGACGACGATGTCCTTCCAGCCGGACCGCGTCATCTCGACGGGGCTGTCGGCGGCGCGGCCGCGCTCCGGCTGGGTCGCGGCGGTGAGCTGCGCGGCGCGCCCCGAGATCGAGCGCGCCCCCGCGGCGACGCCCTTCCGCAGGCCCCGATCGTCGCAGGACGGATCGCGGTCGAGCGGCGGCGCGTCGGCGGGGAGAGCCGCCGGCACGCGGCGCCGCGCCGGCGCCGCCGCGAGGGCGACCAGCGCCGAACCGAGCATCAGGATCCAGAGGATCGAGCCGCCCTCCGAGGGGCCGGTCGAACGCGACGGTGACGGGGGCATGGATCGGGGCCAGTGCGCGGAACTGCCGCGCTCGGGACTCCCAACGTCGTCGTGCCGCGGCCGTTCCGCGCGTCGCGCGGGGACGCCGCGGCCCTCCGCGCGTTGTGCTCGTTATGCGCGATCAGCCCCGACTCGGATTCTGCTGCAAGTTCGTCCTGGACGAGCCGCCCGGCACCCATGCCACCCTCAAGGCGGAGCGGGAGGCCACGCTGCACATGAACCTCACCAGCGTGACCATGGCCCATCTCACGAAGCTGGAGCCGGCCGCCCGGCGGGTGAAGCTCACCGGGCTCGTCGCCCACAACCTCGACGCCCTCGCCCGCCAGATCGCCTGGGTCGGGGCCCGGCCGCCGCTGGAGCGTCTCCTGCGCATGGCGAGCAACGTCCTTCCGGGCTACACCCACCCGATCGCGCAGCCGCTCTACGCCGAGCCCGAGATGGCGGCGCTGGTCGAGCGCGGCCTCGCCGAGGCCGGCGCGCTGGCCCGCCGGCTCGGGGTGCGCCTGAGCTTCCACCCGGGACCGTTCTGCCTGCTGGCGAGCCGCAACCCGGCGGCGATCGCCAACGGCCTGTCCGAGCTCGACTACCACGCCGAGATCTTCGACCGGATGGGCTACGGCGGCGGCTGGCATCCGCACGGCGCCCATATCAACATCCATGTCGGCGCGGGCGACCCGGGGGTCGAGGGCTTCCGCGAGACCCTGCCCCGGGCGAGCCGGGTGGCGCGCGACCTCGTGACGGTCGAGAACGACGAGAACGTGTTCGGCCTCGACGCGGTGCTGCGGCTCGCCGACCTCGTGCCCGTGGTGCTCGACCTGCACCACCACTGGGTCGAGAGCGGCGGGGAGTATCTCGAGCCGGACGATGCCCGGATCGCCCGGGTGCAGGAATCCTGGCGCGGCGTCCGGCCCGTGGCCCATATCAGCGTGTCGCGCGAGGCGGTCTCCGCCGCCTGCGATCCGGACGCCCTGCCCGACTTCCCGGCCCTGCGCGCGGCCGGCCACGCGGTCCGGGACCTCGCGGCCCATTCCGACATGATGTGGAACCGGGCGGTGAACGACCTCGTCGCCCGGCACCTCGCCTGGGCGGATTTCGAGATCGAGGCCAAGGCGAAGAACCGCGCCTCCGTGCAGATCGCCCGACACATCCTGGCCCTCGAGGGAGCGGCGCCGATCGCGGCCGAATGACGGGACGGTCTCGACGCGTCCGTCGGTCCGCACTAGGCATCCCGGTATGAAGACCGCCGACTGCGACATCCTCATCGTCCCGGGGCTCGGGGGCTCCGAGGAGGACCATTGGCAGGCCCGCTGGGCGGGCCGCCTCGCTACCGCGCGCGTGGTCGAGCAGGACCAGTGGCACGAACCGACCCCGGAGGCGTGGTGCGGCCGCATCGCCGAGGCGGTCGCGGCGGCGACGCGGCCGGTCATCCTGATCGCCCACAGCCTCGGCGTGGTGGCCTGCGTCGAGGCGGTGCCGCGCTTCCCCGCGGGGGTGGTGCGCGGCGCCCTCCTGGTGGCGCTCCCGGACGTCGAGGAAGCGCCGGGCCTGCCCGACGCGGTCCGGGCCTTCGCGCCGGTGCCGCGCGATCCCCTGCCCTTCCCGTCCCTGCTGGTCGCCAGCCGTACCGACCCGTACTGCCGCTACGAGCGGGCGGACGACTTCGCCCATGCCTGGGGGGCGCTCACGGTCGACGCGGGCGAATCCGGCCACCTCAACGTGGCGAGCGGGCACGGCCCCTGGCCCGAGGGGCTGATGCGGCTCGCCGGGTTCCTGAAGGGGCTCTGAGCCTGCGAGCCCTGCGGCGCGCGCGGACGATCGGCGTCCCCGTGGCTCGGCGGGATGGGACCGGCGCGGGTCGCATTAACGCGCTGTTTACCACCGCCCTCTTCAGTGGCGGCACGGGCGGTCCTTCGTCCCGAAGCCGCCCCTGGAGAGCACCGTGACGCGCAAAGAGCTTCTGGAACGACTCGAAGCGGTGCAGACCGCCCTCGGCCCCCGGGCCCAGAGCAACTTCAACAGCTCGCTGTTCAACGACGTGACGCTGCTCAAGCGGATCGAGGCCTTCGAGGCCAAGCTCGGCGAGCCCGAGAAGCCGAAGACCGCCGACTACACCGGCAACATGTTCTCGCGCATCGCCAACCGCCGCGCCGCCGCGGGCGCCAAGTAGCCCCGCCCCTATTTCGGCTCGGCCTCGGCCGAGCGCAGCAGCTCGCCGGCGACGTCGGCGAGCCGCGGCGGGGCCTCCCGCACGAACGGCAGCGGCCGGCAGACGTTGAGCGCCGCGAGCCCGAACCGGGCGGTCATCAGCCCGTTGAGCACGCCCTCCCCCAGCTTGGCGGAGACCCGGGCGGCGATCCCGAGCCCCAGAACCTGCTGCATCACGCTCTCGCCCACCGCCATGCCGCCGGTGACCGTGAGATGCGCGAGCGCCGCGCGCCCCAGCCGCAGGAAGCCGAGGAAGCCCGGCCGCCCGCCGTAGATCGCCGCGATCCGGCGCAGAAGCCGCACCGCTGCGAAGACGACGAACGCCACGTCGACGATCGCCCGCGGGCTCAGCGCCGTCACCGCCGAGACCTGCTTGGCCGTCGTCGCGATGGCGTTCCGCGCCTGCCGGTCGAGGCCGGCGAGCAGTTCGTGCTCGGCCAGTCCGATCCGGTCGTCGACGTCGAGGATCGCGTCGGCGGCGGCGTCGATCCGGGCGCGGCCCGCCGACAGGGCGTCGCGGTCCGCGTAGAAGGTCGAGAGCGCCTGCACCACCGCCTGCGCGCCGGTGTGGTCGCGGGTGGCGAGGGCGTCCAGCGCCGACTGGCGCAGCCGCTCGATCTTGCGCTCGCGCCGAAGGCCGGCGAGTTCCCGCACCACGATCGCCAGCAGCGCCAGTGCGGCGAGGCCCAGCAGCGCCAGGGCCACCCAGCCGAGCCAGGGGGCGGCCTGGAACAGGTCGCTGATCATCCGCTCGACCGACAGTCCCACGCCCAGGGAGACGAGGCCGCCCACCGCCGAGAAGAACAGGGCGCCCCAGGGCGAGCGCGAGCGCGGCGCCACCGGCACGGCGACGCCGTCGGCGGCGTCGAGGATCTCGAAGGGTTCCTCGACGATCCGGGCCTGCGGCGGCCGCGGTCCGAGCGGCGTCGTGGTCACGCTCGGCTCGCCGACCGGTTCGGGGCTGATCCGGAAGGCGCGGGGTTTCTGGCCGGAGGTCATGGTCGCGGGCTCCGCATCGCACACATCGTCACGCCAGCCGGTCGCCGATCAGGAACTGCATCGCCCGGTCGAGCCGGATCTGCGGCAGGTGCCCCGCGCGGCCGAGCCCGTCCGGGCGCACCAGCGGCGGCCGGAAGCGCGGGAAGCGCAGCGAGCCCGGCTCGACCGCGCCCTCCAGCACCGCCTCCGCGCGGGCCGGCAGCTCGCCCGGGAAGATCGCGGCCTCGCTGTTGCCGTCGAAGACCTCGTCGCCCACCACCTCGCCGGCTTCCGGCGTGCCGGCCACCGCCCGCAGCGTCTCCGACCCGTCGTGGACGGTGGACTCGCGGGTGGCGCGCACCGAGGCGAGCGCCACCGTACCGACCCGGGCGCCCGCGGCCTCGGTCCGCCGCATGGCCCGCGACACGAGCAGCCGCAGCAGCGCGTCGAGCCGGTCGTGGCTCGTCTGGTGGAGATGGTCGGCCTTGGTGGCGGCGAACAGCACGCGGTCGGCCCGTGGCGCGAACAGCCGCGACAGCACCGTGTTGCGGCCGATGTTGAGGCTGAGCAGCACCGCGTCCAGCGCCTCCTCCAGCTCCGCCAGGGCGGTCGGCCCGGCATCGACCGCCGACAGGACGTCCACCAGCACGATCTGCCGGTCGACCCGCTGGAAATGGTCGCGGAAGAACGGCGTCACGACCTTGGACTTGTAGGCCTCGAAGCGCCGCTCCATCAGCCCGGCGAGGCTGTCGGGGGCGATCGTCTCGGTGAGCCGATCGAGGGGCGCGAAGGTGAGCGCCGGGGAACCCGCGAGGTCGCCCGGCATCAGGAACCGGCCCGGGGGCGTCGTCGCCACGGCTTCGGGGCCGGCGCGCAGGCCCGCGAGGTAGGTCTTGAAGGCGTCGCTCGCCCGCTCGGCCGCGACCTCGTCGAGGGGGCCGTTCGGGTCGAAGCCCTTGAGCGCCTCCAGCCAGGGCGCCGCCACGGCGGCGCGGCCGGGCCGGCGGGTACCGCCGATCGTGGCCCGGGACCACGCCGTGTAGCTGGTCTCGATCAGCGCGAGGTCGAGGAGCCATTCGCCCGGGTAGTCGACCACGTCGAGCATCAGGGTCGCGGGGCCGGAGCGCCAGCCGGCGGCGCGCTCGTAGGCGATCTCCAGGCGGAACTGGCTGATCCGGTCGGTGGAGCGCGGCCAGCGCCGCGCCTCGGTGAGCGTCGCGAAATGCTCCTCGAAGGGGAAGCGCGGCACGTCGTCGTCGGGCTGGGGCACCAGCTTGGCGCGGCGCAGGCGACCCTCCTGGGCGGGCGCGAAGGCCGGCAGCGCGTGGGTCTCCACGAGGTGGTGGATCAGCGCCGTGGTGAACACGGTCTTGCCCGAGCGCGCGAGCCCGGTCACGCCCAGCCGCAGGGTCGGCTGGACCAGCAGGTCGTGCGAGGCTTCGGCGAAGGCTTTGACGGCCGAGCCGGCGCGCGCGGCAAGGTCGATCAGGGGCACGGGCGGGCTCGTGGTGAGGGGAACGGGCCGGGCAGAGGTGGCGCGGGCGGGCCGGAACCGCAAGGCTTGCCGCCCGGGAAGCCGCCCCTAGGGCGGCGCGGTGTTGGCGGCCGGCGTGGGCGGCCTCAGCCGGGCGATCGCCCCGGCGACGAGGTCCGGGCCGGCGCGCAGCGTGCCGAGCTCCACCGCCGACATCGCCAGCATCACGGGCGCCAGATTGGCGCGCGGCGCGCCGTCCGGCCCGAACAGGTCGAGGTCGTCGCCGGGCTTCAGGCCGACGCTGGCGCTGATGCGGTTGGCGTAGGCCTGGATCCGGACCTCGTCGCCGGTGCAGAGCGGAGCCGGCAGGCGCAGGTCGAGGACCGGCAGGCCGGCCGCGATCGCCGGCAGCAGCGCGGATTCGGCGACCATCCGGTCGGCACTCGGGACGCGACTTGGCTTCCGGTCGAGCAGCGCCGACGGGTCGGCGACGCTCCCGGCCGGGCGGCCGGTGGAGGCCGAAATGCCCGCGGCGATGTCGGGAACCGGCTGGAGCATCGCCACCCGCGGGATGGCGACCGGGCGTCGGGTCGGGCGGCCGGCCATCCGGGCGAGCAGCGACCAGGGCTGAACCCGCAGGGCCGCCCGGCCCCGCGGCGCGCCGCCGGGGCGGTGCGCGGCGAGGTAGCGCGCCCGCAGGGTCCGCCCGAGGCCGCGGGGCGCGAGGGCCGCCGAGACGACCGGCGCCGCCGCCGCCCGGCCCGGCCGCGCGGGCGCGGCACCGACGCGGCACTCGGCCGGCGCCCAGCGGCGCACGATGGCCAGCGCCGTGCGACGGCCGTAGTCGCGGTAGTAGCGCCGCAGCAGGCTCGCGGCGGCGTCGGCGCCGTCGTCGAGGGTGGCGAAGGCGGTGTGGCCCTCCCCGTCGGCGCCGATCTCGCCGGACCAGCGGGCGGACTTGATGCACCAGCCGTTGTTGAGCCGCACGCAGCGGGCGACGTAGGGCGGATCGTCGGCCAGCGAGGCGGTGATCGCCAGCGCCCGCGGCGTCAGCTGCGCGCCGGTCTGGCCGTGCCAGTTGGACACGGAGCGGGTCGCGGGGTCGAAGCGCGGGGGTGGGCTGTCGGCCGGAGCGGAAACGGTCGCCGGGGGCGGAAGGGCGCGCGCGAGGGCGTCCGCGCCGGCCTCGGCGTGCGGCACCAGGGTCGTGATCAGGATCAGCGCGTTCAGCAGCACGCGGTCGGGCCTTCGCGGCGGCGGACGGGCTCGATGCGGACGCGCGTCACGGGTTCAGAACCTTGAGCGCGGCCTCGTGCAGCCGCGGGTCGCCGGCCGCGATCACGCGGCCGCCGCCGGCGGCCGAGCCGCCGTCCCAGGCGGTGACCCGCCCCCCCGCCCCCTCGACGATCGGGATCAGCGCGACGATGTCGTAGGGCTTGAGCCCGGCCTCGACCACGAGGTCGATCTGGCCGGCCGCCAGCATGCAGTAGGCGTAGCAATCCGCGCCGTAGCGGGACATCCGCACCTGGCCTTCCAGCGCCCGGAATCGCTCGGCCTCGTCGCCGGCCGCGAACAGCCGGGGATCCGTGGTCGCCAGGATCGCCTGGGCGAGGTCACCGCAGCGGCGGGTGCGCAGGGTCCGCTCGCCCGCCGGCGCGCGGAGCTTGGCGCTGCGCCCGTCCCCGGTGAACCGCTCCGCGAGATAGGGCTGGTGCATCATCCCCCGCACCGGCACGCCGTTTCGGGTCAGCCCGATCAGGGTTCCCCAGGTCGGCAGGCCGCCGATGAAGGCGCGGGTGCCGTCGATCGGGTCGAGGACCCAGACGCACTCGGCGTCGGTGCGCTCCGCGCCGAATTCCTCGCCGAGGATGCCGTGGCCCGGGAAGGTCTGGCCGATCATCGCCCGGAGGACGACCTCGGCAGCCCGGTCGGCCTCGGTAACCGGATCGAACGGCGCCCCGCCGCGGGCCTTGTCGTCCAGGCCGAACTGGGCGCGGAAGAACGGCAGGATCGCCTTCCCGGACGCGTCCGCGAGGTCATCCATGAACCGGCCGAGTTCGACGACGCTCATCCGTTCCGTCCCCTGTTGCGCCCGAAGGCCGCCCGGCCAAACGGCCCGTCCCGACGAAACCGGCGCGCGCCCCTGCCCGTCAAGCCCCCGCCCCCGCGCATCCGCGACTCACGCCCCGGCCGGCGCGGGCAGACGCGCCGCCTGGCCGCGGGCGTCCGACGTGCCCTCCGATGCGTCCGTCGATGCGTTCGTCGCGGTCGCGCAGGTCGCGTCCTCCTGCGCGGCCGCCAGGATAGCCTCGACGGCCTCGCGCAGCGATCCGACCTGCGCGTCGGCCTCGGCGCCCCCCGGCCCGCCGGCGAGGCGGTTCGCCCCGCTGTCCTGGGCGAGCCACAGGCCGAGCAGGACCGGAACGCCCGGGACCCGGCCGCGCAGCCGGCGGATCAGGCGGCGCAGGTGCGTCGGCTCTCCGTCGAGCGCCAGGGAGACCACGCAGGCGATCCGCGCGGGCCCGGCCTCGAACCGGCCGATCCGCACGGAGGCCGTCTCGGCGAACGGGACCGTGCGGACGCCGAGGCCGCGCTTCTCCAGGATCTGCGCGAGGATCGCGGCCGCGGCCTCGTCCAGGAAGCCGCGCCCCGCCACGCACAGCACCGCGCCCTCGCGCGTCCAGGCGGCGGGCAGCGCCTCCGCGGGCGGCCCCATCGGGAGCGGGCTGCAGGCGCTCTCCTCGCCGTCGCCCGTCGCCCCCGCGACGGCGTCGCTGCGGTCGGAGAGGTCGGCGATCAGCTCGGTGAGCGCGGCGCGCATCGCGCCCTTCTGCTGCGCGGTCAGCACCCCGCGGGCCGCGTCGCGGGCGGCGAGTTCCAGCGCCTTGAGCACGACGTCGTCGTAGTAGGACGAGAGCGAGCATTGCTGCAGGATCAGCTCGGCATGGCCCAGCACCTCCTCGGAATCGCCCGCCAGGATGCGCTGGTAGAAGTTCTGGACGGGCGTCAGCGCCGGCCGGTCGCCGAACAGCACGTCTAGGAACTCCAGGTGCTCGACGTAGCGTCCGAGCACCACGAGGCAGACGGTCAGGGGCGTCGAGAGCAGCAGGCCGACCGGCCCCCACAGCCACGTCCAGAACAGGGCCGAGACCAGGACCGCGAAGGGCGAGAGCCCGGTGGATTGCCCGTAGAAGATCGGCTCGAAGACCTGGCCGGTCAGCGGCTCCAGGACGACGAACAGGATCGCCACGGCGATCATCATGTTCCAGCCGGGATCGACCGCCGCGGCGAGCGCCATCGGGAGGATCGCCGACAGGACCGCCCCGAGATACGGCACGAAGCGCATCAGGGCCGCGAAGATCGCCCAGAGCACCGGGTTCGGCACGCCGATGAGGTAGAGGCCGATGCCGATGACCACGCCGAAGGCGGCGTTGAGGGCGAGCTGGACCACGAAGTAGCGGCTCAGGCGCTTGGCCGCGTCGTCGATGGCCACGGTGGTCCGGTGCAGGTCGCTCGATCCGGCCAGCCGGATCATGCGGTCGCGCAGGTCCTCGCGCTGCATCAGCACGAACAGCAGCACCACGAAGACGATGCCGACCGTGGCCAGGGGATGCATCACCGGCGTGAGCACGGTCGAGAGCATCTCCAGGGAGCCCGGCGGGGTCGTGGCGACCTCGACGAGGACGGGCTTGGGCGCGGCCTGGGCCGGCTCGGGAGCCGCCGAGGGCGTCGACGGCGGCGATGCCGGCGACGTTGACGGCGGTGGCGCGGCCGGCTGCGCCTCCGGGCTCCCGGCCTCCTTGGCGCCGCCGTGCAGCGCCCGGCCGATATTGGCGACGTATTCCGTGACGTGGCCCACAGGCGAGTCGCGCAGGCCGTTGATCTTGCGCTCGATCGTGGCTCGGTAACGCGGGACGTCCCCCGCGAGATCGGCCGCCTGGATGCCGATCAGGGTCGCCAGGGAGGCCACGATGCCCACGGTCAGGAGCACGCTGACGCCCACCGCCACCAGCCGCGGCAGCCGCAGCCGCCGCAGGCGGTTCACCAGCGGCGTCAGCACGAACGACAGCAGCAGCGCGATCGCGATCGGGATGAAGATCTCGCGGCCGAAATACAGGGCGGCGATGATGGTGGCGCCGACCACGACGGGCGACGCCATGGCGGCCCGCGGCATCTCGGCGGCGGCGACGCGGGTCGGCCGCGGTGTGATCAGCGGAGTCCCGTGCCGCGCTGCCGGTTCGACCCCGACCGGGGTTCTCGTGCCCATACCGTGATCCACGTCCCGAACGCCACGCGCGGGCGGCCGCCGGGAGCGGCGGAAGCCTCGCGGACGGGGAACGGCACAGGACGCGAAATCGATCCCGAGGGTTTCGCGTTCAGGTTAGGCCCCCGCGACGCCGGCCCGCGCCACCTCGCCCGCATCCTTCAGCTCGGGCAGAGACCAGCACAGCTGCATCACCTTCCTGGCCTGCGCGTCCGGCAGGATGCCGGCGGCGAGGTCGGTGAATTTCGCCTCCAGCTGCGCGTCCGACATCGGCTTCTCGACGCTGCCGATCGCGTGCTCGATATGCCGGTGGAAGGTCCGCCCGTCGTTCAGCGTCACGGTCATGTCGACCTGCGCGGGATCGACGCCGGGGGTGATCACCGGGACCACCTTCTGGCGCAGGGCCACCACCCGCGGATCGTTCACCGCCCGGTCGCTGAACTGCTTCTCGCCGCCCGCGCCCTCCACGAAGGCCACCGCGGCGGCGTGGTAGATGCTGAACTTGCCCTCCAGGCCGGTCTTCGGCGCGGTCTTGCCGGTTAGCTCCAGGACGAGCGGGTGGACCTTCAGGTCGACGCGCTGGATGTCCTCCGGCTTGACGTGGTCCTGGTCGCGGATCTGGATCGCCGCGTCGATCGTCGGGTGCATGACGATCCCGCAGGCGAAGGGCTTGTAGGTGTTGAGCTGCGCCTCGTAGCGGGTGCCGAGGCCGTCGGTGATCTGCGACCAGTCCTGCTTGGTGGAGATCGTGTTGGCCCAGCCGCGCTTGGCCTCGATCATGCCGTCCGACGAGGTGAAGCCCTTGGCCGCCAGGATCGCGGCGAACAGGCCGTTGGACGCGGCCCGGCCCGGGTTGAAGCTCTTGTTCATCGAGCCGAACGACTCGCGCAGGCCCACCGGCTGCGAGGCGGCGAGCCCGAGGGCGTAGACCATCTGCTGCTCGGTGAGCCCCATCAGCTTGCCCGCGGCGGCGGCCGATCCGAACACGCCCGCGGTGCCGGTGATGTGCCACCCGGCATCGTAGTGGTTCGGGTAGACCGCGTTGCCGATCCGGCATTCGGCCTCGATCCCGACCACCAGGGCTTCGAGGAAGTCCTTGCCGGAGACCGGTTTCATCGCCGCGTAGGCCAGGATCGCCGAGGCGACCGGGCCGGCCGGGTGGATGATCGTCTTCAGGTGGGTGTCGTCGAAGTCGAAAATGTGGCTCGACACGCCGTTGAGGAAGGCGGCGTTCATGATGTCGAACCGCTCGGTCCGTCCGAACAGCCCGGCCTGCGGCGGCCCGGAGAAGGGCTGCAGCGCCGAGACCGCCACGTCGACGGTCTCGTGGTGCGAGCCGCCGATGGCCACCCCGACCCAGTTGAGGAAGCTGCGCACGCCCTCGCGGCGGACGGGCTCCGGCAGGGTGTCGTAGGAGGATCCCAGGATCCACTGCGCGAGGATCTTCGTGACGTGCGGCGGCGCTGCCTTCGCGGCCGGCTTCGCGGCCTCGGCCGCCTGCGCGCCCTGTAGGGCGGGCGCCGTCAGGGCGAGGCCCGCGGCCCCGATGAGCGAGCGGCGATTCATCGACATGGCGTTCTCCCGGACAGGGCCGCCCGAGGCGCCCCGATTGCCGGACATGATAATGAATTCATCCCTGGGGCGGCGGCCTCCGTGTTTCACCGCAGCGGGTCTGATACCGTTTCCGGTTGAACGCTTCGGTCGGTGCGGCCCGCTCCGTCTTTGCGAGCGCAGCGAAGCAACCCAGGGCTGCGGGACAGCAGGGAGCGTGGCGCTATCTGGATTGCTTCGCTCCGCTCGCAAGGACGGCGGAACCGATCTGATCAACCGGAAACGGTACGAACCCCCTTCACACCACTACCGGGAGGGCCTCCTGCGCGCCCACGCCGAAGACGCGCCGGTACCGGGCGACCTCGTCGGCCGGGCCCTGCGCCTTGGTGGGATTGTCGGAGAGCTTCACGGTCGGCCGGCCGTCGGCCTGCGTGACCTTGCAGACGATGGAGACCGGGTCGAGCTTGCCGTCCGGCAGCAGCCCGCGGAAATCGTTGGTGAGCAGCGTGCCCCAGCCGTAGCCGATGCGCATGCGCCCGTGGAACCGGGCGTGGATGCGCTCGATCTCGTCGATGTCGAGGCCGTCCGAGAAGATCGCGAGCTTCTCCCGCGGGTCGTGCCCGCGATCCTGCCAGAAGCGGATGACCTCCTCGCCGCCCTCGATCGGGTCCTTCGAGTCGATGCGGATGCCGGTCCAGTCGCTGACCCAGTCGGGGGCGTTCGCCAGGAATCCGGTGGTTCCGTAGGTATCGGGCAGGATCACCAGCAGGTTGCCGCCGTAATCCTCCTGCCAGTCGGCGAGCACCGCGTAGGGCGCGGCGGCGAGCGCCGCGTCGTCCTCGGCGAGCGCCGCGTAGACCATCGGCAATTCGTGGGCGTTCGTCCCCACCGGCTCGACCTCCTGCCGGGCCGCGATCAGGCAGTTGGAGGTGCCGAGGAACGCGCCGTCCAGGCCCTCCGCCATGGCCTGAACGCACCAGTCCTGCCACAGGAATCCGTGGCGCCGACGCGTGCCGAAATCCGCCACCGACAGGTCCGGAAGCCTCTGCAGCCGCTCGATCTTCTCCCAGACCCGGGTCATGGCGCGGGCGTAGAGCACCTGCAGGTCGAGCTTGCCGAGGCCCCGCAGCACGGCCCGCGCCCGCAGCTCGTTCAGGATCGCGAGCGCCGGGACCTCCCACATGGTGGTCTCGACCCAGGGGCCGTGGAAAGTCAGCTCGTACTGGCCGTCATGGACGGCGAGCTCGTATTCGGGGAGCTGGAAGGTCTCGAACCAGGAGACGAATTCGGGGCCGAGGATGCGTCCCTGGCCGCGGAACACGTTGCCCCGCAGCCACGTGATCTCGCCCTTGCTGAGGCGCAGCGTCCGGGCGTGGTCGAGCTGTTCCCGCAGCAGCCCGGCATCGACCTCGTCGGCGATCCGGATCCGGCGGGTGCGGTTGGTGATGCCGAAGGTGGTCTGGATGTCGGGGTGCCGGCGCAGGATCGTCTGCGCCATCAGGAGCTTGTAGAAATCGGTGTCGAGGAGCGACCGCACGATCGGGTCGATGCGGAAACTGTGATCGTAGACCCGTTTCGCCAGATCGAGCATTCGTCAGGCACTCTGCCGCGCTTGGAACGCGCAGAGCGCATGCCGGGACCGCACACGTCAAGAAGACGGGCGGCCTCCGCCCGGAGACCGCCCGCGAAACCGCCGATCCTGACAGCCGATCCTCAGGCGAGGTCGACCTTCTTGGTCTCAGTCTTCGGGCTCTCCCCGGTGAGCGAGGCCTTCACGTAGCCGTAGAGGTGCAGCATCGTGCTGTTCGGGCTGTCCCAGTACTCGCCCTTCTCCGGGTGGACGCGGATCAGAGCGACCTCTGGATCGTCCTTGCCGTTCGGGAACCAGGTCTTCAGGCTCTCATTCCACTTCGCGTCGATGATCGACTGGTCGCGGACGATCTCCGCCTTGCCGGCCACCGAGACGTAGTTCTGGCTCGACGGGTCGGAATAGGCGAGGTTGATCTGGTTGTCCTTGCTGATCTCGGCCGTCTTGGGCGAGTGCAGCTTGGTGAAGAACCACAGGTCGCCGTTCTCGTCGGCGTCGTTGTTCCACATCGGGCGGCTGTTGAGCGTGCCGTCGGAGTCGACGGTGGTCATCATGGCGATCTTCACGTCCTTGATGAGCTCGAACAGCTTCTTCGCGCCCTCGTGGTCGCGGTGGTTGCCCTGATGCATGAAAGTGGTCTCCTACGCGTCGTTTCGGTCCCGGCGGGGTCTCCGAAGGGTGCCCCGCCCGAAGGCTGCCCCGACAACGGATCAGTCTCCGGTTGGTTCAGCTTGCCCGTGCGGTGAGGAGGTTCGGATGCGAGGTGTTCGGAGATTGGGATGCACGGCCGCGGCGCTGGCGCTGGGCGCGCTCTGTCTCGGCGCTCGGCCGGCCGGCGCCGAGGTGCGCTTCGGCCCGGGCGTGCGCATCGGCGGCCACGATTTCTCGAACCGCCGCTACGGCAGCGTCCACATCGAGCGCGTGAAGCGCCTGCGCGGCCCCCTCGGCTGCCGTCGCCTGCGCCACGGCCTCTACCGGCGCGGCGACGGGACCGTGGTGCGCGGTCCCATGGAGGCGTGCAACCTCATCGCCCGGCCGCACTGACGCCGGCCCGGTCCGGGCGGCGCCCCGCTCCGGCGCGCGATGGCCGCGGGGACGCGGGCCACCGGCGCGCGCCGATCTCGGGCCCGGGGTCTGGTGTTCTGGGCCCGCTCGGTTACATGCACTGGCATACCTGCTTGCCCCGGTGGAGAACGATTTTGGCGATCACCCGCGACGACGTGCTGAAGGCGCTCGCCGACGTCACCGTCGATGCCGCCGGCACCACCCTGCCCGGCTCGGGACGGCTGTCCCAGGTCGTGGTCGATCCGAACAGCCGCGTGATGTTCTCGATCCTCGTCGATCCCAGCGAGGCCGAGCGGTTCGAGCCGGTGCGGCGCCAGGCCGAGGGGCGCGTCCTGAAGATGCCGGGCGTCTCGGGCGTGTTCGCGAGCCTCACCTCCGAGCGGAACCAGAGCCACCCGGCCCAGAGCGGCGCCGCTCCCCGGCCCGTGACGCCGCCGCCGGTCGCGCCGCCGCGGCCCGGCGCGCCGCCTAACCAGGGCCCGCAGATCGCGGGCGTGCGCCACATCGTGGCGGTCGCCTCCGGCAAGGGCGGCGTCGGCAAGTCGACCACCGCCTGCAACCTCGCCCTGGCGCTCCAGGCCCAGGGACTGAAGGTCGGCCTCCTGGACGCCGACATCTACGGCCCCTCCGTGCCGAAGCTGTTCGGGCTCTCGGGCAAGCCCAACGTCGTCGACAACAAGGCCATGGAGCCGATGGTCGGCTACGGCCTCAAGGTCATGTCGATCGGCTTCCTGATCGAGCCCGAGACGGCGATGATCTGGCGCGGCCCGATGGTGCAGTCGGCCATCACCCAGATGCTGCGCGACGTGCTCTGGGGCGAGCTCGACGTGCTGCTCGTCGACATGCCGCCCGGCACCGGCGACGCGCAGCTCACCATGGCGCAGGCGACGCCGCTGTCCGGCGCCGTGATCGTCTCCACCCCGCAGGATCTCGCGCTGATCGACGCGCGGCGCGGCGTGACCATGTTCAAGAAGGTCGCGGTGCCGATCCTCGGCGTGATCGAGAACATGGCGACCTTCGTCTGCCCGAATTGCGGCCACGCCTCGCACATCTTCGGGCACGGCGGCGCGCGGAACGAGGCGCAGCGGCTCGGCGTGCCGTTCCTCGGCGAGGTGCCGCTGAACATGACGATCCGCGAGACCTCGGATGCCGGTCGGCCGGTGGTGGCGACCGATCCGGAGGGGCCGCACGCCAAGGTCTACCGGGACATCGCCGCCCAGCTCTGGGCGAACCTGTCCGGCGCTCCGGCCGGGCGGACGGCGCCGAAGATCGTCTTCGAGTGATCCTGTGCCCTCCCCGCCTCTTCCGCCGCCGGTCCTGGGCCTGATCCTCGCCGGCGGGCGGGCGCGGCGGATGGGCGGGGGCGACAAGCCGCTGCTGCGGCTCGGTGGGCGGACCCTGCTGGAGCGGGTGGTCGAGCGGCTCGGGCCGCAATGCGGGGCGGGACTGGCGCTCAGCGCCAACGGCGACCCGGCGCGGTTCTCCGGCTTTCCCGGTCCGGTCCTGCCGGACCCCGTGCCGGATCAGCCGGGCCCGCTCGCCGGCATCCTCGCCGGGCTGGAGCACGCCGGCGCGCGGGGTATCGCGCGGGTGGTGAGCGTGTCGGGCGACGCGCCGTTCCTGCCGGAGGATCTGGTAGCGCGCCTCGGCGCGGCCGGACCGGAGACCGGCATCGCGCTCGCGGCCTCAGGGGAGCGGCAGCACTACACGATCGCGCTCTGGCCGACGGCTCTGAGCAACGCGCTTCGGGACTATCTCGAACGCGGCGAGCGGCGCGTGGGCGCCTTCATCGCGCGCCACGGGGCCGCGGTCGCGACCTGGCCGGTCGAGCCGGTGGACCCGTTCCTCAACATCAATTCGCCGGCGGATCTGGCGGCGGCGGAAGCCCTGGACCACGGGTGATGCGGCCCGCCGTCATCGCGAGCGAAGCGAAGTGACACAGGGCAGCACGACATCTTGGAGATGTGGCGCGACCCTGGCTCGCTTCGCTCCGCTCGCAAAGACGGTACAGCCGAAGCCATCGGGAGATGCCTTCGGCTGTGAGGCTTGATCCGAGCTCAGGCCGCCGCGACGGCCGCCTTCACGATCTTGTCCGGCGAGCGCGGCGGCTCGCCCTTGTTGATCGTGTCGACCACGTCCATGCCTTCCACGACCTTGCCCCACACCGTGTACTGCTTGTCGAGGAAGCGGGCGTCGTCGAAGCAGATGAAGAACTGCGAGTTCGCCGAGTGCGGGAAGTTCGTCCGCGCCATCGAGCAGGTGCCGCGCACGTGCGGCTCGGCGTTGAACTCGGCCTTCAGGTCCGGCAGGTCGGAGCCGCCCGAGCCGGTGCCGGTCGGGTCGCCGGTCTGGGCCATGAACCCGTCGATCACCCGGTGGAACGGCACGCCGTCGTAGAAGCCCTGGGCGGCGAGCGTCTTGATGCGCTCGACGTGGCCCGGGGCGAGGTCGGGGCGCAGCGCGATCACGACGCGGCCCTTGGTGGTCTCCAGCACGATGGTCTCGTTGTCGGCCATAGTCTTTCCTTCCGGTTGGGGGAACTGTATCGGCGCGTGCCGGATCCGGCCAGCGCCCGTGTCGGTCTCGCCGGCGCTCAGGCCGGCGGGCGGTAGACGAAGCGGAGCGCCACCGGCCGCCCCGCGATCGCCCGGCCCAGACCCGGCGTGATGTGGACCGGGGTGCAGCGCGCGAGGGCGTCGAGGGTCCCGCGCACCAGGGTATTCCGCCGATCGCCCGCGACCCCCGCCGCGTAGGTGACGCGGGGCGGCCCGATCAGGCTGCCGTCGCGCCGCAGCGCGAGCCGCAGGGTGATCTCGATGTCGTCGGACCCGCCGCTCGGGCGGCCGAGGCCGCCCGGTGCCTGCCAGCAGGCGGCGAGCGCCGGGTAGAGCTCGGCAAGGGTGTCGGCGGGCTTGGTCGCCATCCGGGCGACCGGGACCGGGACCGTGGCGCGCAGGGTCTGGGGCAGGCTCAGCGGGTAGCCGCCCCCCGGCTCGTCGGCGTAGCCGTAGAACGGCGCGCCGTCATAGGCCGCGGCGGCCGCCGGGATCAAGCTCAGCAGGAGGATCGAGGCGGCGCGCCGGCCCGGCATGCGGCCGCTACTTGGCCTTCTCGGCGAGCGTCATGCTGACGATCTTGTCGGGATCCTGGACGGCCCCGCCCGGCGCGCCCGGGGCGGCCTTCTTGATCTTGTCGAGGACGTCGAGCCCGTCCGTGACGTTGCCGACGATCGTGTACTGGCCGTTCAGGAACGGCGCGTCGCCGAGGCAGATGAAGAACTGCGAGTTCGCCGAGTTCGGATCCTGCGAGCGGGCCATGCCCACGGTGCCGCGGCGGAACTGGGCCGATTGCGTGAACTCGGCCGGGATGTTCGGCAGGCTGGAGCCGCCGGTGCCGTTGCCCTTCGGGTCGCCGGTCTGGGCCATGAACCCGTCGATGACGCGGTGGAACTTGAGGCCGTTGTAGAAGCCCTGCGAGACGAGGGTCTTGATCTGCTTGACGTGCTTGGGCGCGATGTCGGGCCGCAGCTCGATGGTGATCCGCCCGTCCTTGGTCTGGAGATAGACCGTGTTGGCGTCGGCGGCCCGGGCCGCCTGAGCGGTGCCGAGCGTCAGGGCGAGCGCGAGGAGGGCGTGGCGTCGGTTCATCGAAGTCCTTCCAGGGTCGGGCCGGTGTCAGGAATGGGCGGCGAAGCGCTGCCGGAGGCGCGCGGCGACGGGAGCGGGCACGAAGGGCGAGACGTCGCCCCCCATGCCGGCGATCTGGCGCACCAGCGTCGCGGTGATCGGGCGGGCCTGCGTCGAGGCGGGCAGGAACACGGTCTGCACCTCGGGCGCCATGGCGCCGTTCATGCCGGCGAGCTGCATCTCGTAGTCGAGATCCGTGCCGTCGCGCAGGCCGCGGATGAAGATCGCGGCGCCGCAGCGCCGGGCGGCCGAGACGGCGAGATCGTTGAAAGTGACGATCTCCAGCGCCGCACCCTCGGCCTGGGCCACCGGCCCGCAGGTCTCACTGAGTAGCGCCGCCCGCTCCTCGGCGGAGAACAGCGGCGCCTTGCCGGGGTGGACGCCGATGGCGATCACGAGGCGGTCCACCAGCCGGCAGGCTTGGCGGACCACGTCGAGATGGCCGTTCGTGACCGGATCGAACGAGCCGGCGTAGAGGGCAGTGCGGGTCATCGCGACCCGACCTAGAGCATTTTCGCGCCGGACGGAACCGGGCGGCGCCTCAGGCCTCCTCGCCGCCCTCGGGACCGGCCTCGGCGCCCTCGTCCTCGCCCTCGATGTGCTCCACCGAGACGACCTTCTCGTCCTTGGCGGTGTTGAACACCGTCACGCCCTGCGAGGCGCGGCCGACGATGCGGATGTCGTCCACCGGCACGCGGATCAGCTGGCCGCCGTCGGTGACCAGCATGATCTGGTCCGAGGCCTCGACCGGGAAGGACGCCACGAGGCTGCCGTTGCGGGCATTGACCCGCATCGCCGTGATGCCCTTCCCGCCGCGTCCCGAGGTCCGGTACTCGAACGACGAGGAGCGCTTGCCGAAGCCCCGCTCCGACAGGGTCAGCACGTACTGCTCGGCCGCGCCCATCTCGTTGTAGCGGTCGAGCGAGATCGCCGCCGCCTCGGCGCCGTCCTCGGGCTCCGCGTCGCCGTTCTCCTCGGCCTCGCCGGTCACGGCGCGGCGCATCTTCAGGTAGCCGGCCCGCTCCTCCGCGGTGGCGTCGAAGGCGTTCAGGATGGTCATCGAGATGACCTTGTCGTCCTTCCCGAGCAGGATGCCGCGCACGCCGGTCGAGTCGCGGCCCTTGAAGACGCGCACGTCCTCGACGGGGAAGCGGATGCACTGGCCGAGCGCCGTGGTCAGCAGGACGTTCTGGTCCGGACGGCAGATCTCGACGTGGACGATGTGGTCGCCCGGGTCGAGCTTCATGGCGATCTTGCCGTTGCGGTTCACCGTGGTGAAGTCCGACAGCTTGTTGCGCCGGACGTTGCCGCGCGCGGTCGCGAACATGACGTCGAGCGTTTCCCACGACGCCTCGTCCTCGGGCAGCGGCATGATCGTGGTGATGCGCTCGGAGGTGTCCTGCAACTGCAGGATATTCACCAGCGCCTTGCCGCGGGCGTTCGGGGCGGCCATCGGCAGCCGCCAGACCTTCTCCTTGTAGGCCTGGCCCTGGCTGGAGAAGAACAGCACCGGCGTGTGGGTGTTGGCCACGAACAGGCGGGTGACGAAATCCTCGTCGCGGGTCGCCATGCCGGAGCGGCCCTTGCCGCCGCGGCGCTGGGCCCGGTAGGTCGAGAGCGGCACGCGCTTCACGTAGCCGGCGTGCGACACGGTCACCACCATGTCCTCGCGGGCGATCAGGTCCTCGTCCTCGACGCTGCCGTCGAAGTCGACGATCTCGGTCCGGCGCGGGGTGGCGAACTGCTCGCGGACCTCGGCGAGCTCGCCCTTGACGATCCCCTGGATGCGGGCGCGCGAGCGCAGGATGTCGAGGTAGTCGGCGATCTCGTCGGCCAGGGTCTTCAGCTCGTCGCCGACCTCGTCGCGGCCGAGCGCCGTGAGGCGCTGCAGGCGCAGGTCGAGGATGGCGCGGGCCTGGGTCTCGGACAGGCGGTAGGTCCCGTCCTCGGCGACGCGGTGGCGCGGGTCGTCCACGAGCGCGATCAGCGGCGCGATGTCGTGGGCCGGCCAGTCGCGGGCCATCAGGGCCTCGCGGGCCGTGTTCGGGTCCGGCGAGGTCCGGATCAGGCGGATCACCTCGTCGATGTTGGCGACCGCGATCGCGAGGCCGCACAGGACGTGGGCGCGCTCGCGGGCCTTGCCGAGGAGGAACTTGGTCCGGCGGGAGACGACCTCCTCGCGGAAATCCACGAAGGCCTGGAGCAGGTCCTTCAGGTTCATCAGCTCGGGGCGGCCGCCGTTCAGCGCCACCATGTTGCAGCCGAAGGAGCTCTGCAGCGGCGTGAACCGGTAGAGCTGGTTCAGCACCACGTCGGCCATGGCGTCGCGCTTGATCTCGACGACGATGCGCATGCCCGTCCGGTCGGACTCGTCGCGCAGGTCCGAGATGCCCTCGACGCGCTTCTCCTTCACCAGCTCGGCGATCTTCTCGACCAGCGTCGCCTTGTTCACCTGATAGGGGATCTCGGTGAAGATCAGCGCCTCGCGCTCCTTGCGCAGCTCCTCGACATGCGACTTCGCGCGCATGATCACCGAGCCGCGACCCGTCGCGTAGGCCTGCCGCGTGCCGGCCCGGCCGAGGATCATGCCGCCGGTCGGGAAGTCCGGGCCGGGCACGATCTCGGTGAGCTGCTCGATGGTCAGGCCCGGATCGTCGATCAGCGCCACGCAGGCGTCGATCAGCTCGCCGAGATTGTGCGGCGGGATGTTGGTCGCCATGCCGACCGCGATGCCGCCCGCGCCGTTGACCAGCAGGTTCGGGAAGCGGGCCGGCAGGACGGTCGGCTCCTCGCGCGACTCGTCGTAGTTCGGTCCGAAATCGACGGTGTTCTTGTCGATATCGGTGAGCAGCGCGGTCGCGGGCTTGGCCAGCCGCGATTCGGTGTAGCGCATGGCGGCCGGCGGATCGCCGTCCACCGAGCCGAAATTGCCCTGCCCGTCGATGAGCATGAGGCGCATGGAGAAGTCCTGCGCCATCCGCACGAGGGCGTCGTAGATCGATTGGTCGCCGTGCGGGTGGTACAGACCGATCACGTCGCCGACGATGCGGGCCGACTTGACGTATTTCCGCTCGGGCAGGTGCCCGGATTCGAAGGCGGAGTAGAGGATGCGCCGGTGCACCGGCTTGAGACCGTCGCGGGCGTCGGGAAGCGCCCGGCTCACGATCACGCTCATCGCGTAATCGAGGTAGGAGCGGCGCATCTCGTCGGTGATGGAGACGGGGCGGATGTCGCTGGCGGGCGGGGCGGCGCCAGTCGGATCGTTCTCGGCCAAGTCGGTATCCGTTCTGAAGCCCGGACGGGCGGTGCTCACGGCCGTTCCCGGGTGGCGCGCGATGCGCCGGAACGGCCTCTCGGAAGAGCAGTGATATCAGACGGTTAAATAAGGTTTTCCGAGGCTGCCCGCAAGGTCGCAGCGCGGCTGCCGGCGCGCGTCCCGGCAGGGATGCGTCCCGGCCGGATCGGGCCGGGACGCGCAGGGCTGCGCTCAGTAGAACGTGACGTGCCGGTGGCCGTACGGACGGGCGTACGGGCGGCCATGCCAGACGTGGTGGCGGTGCCAGTGCCGGCGGAAATGGTGGTGCCGGTGCCAGTGATGGCGACGGTGCCAGTGGTGGCGGCGGTGGTGCCAGTGGCGGCGCCAGTGGTGGCGGCGGTGCCAGTGGCGGCGGTGGCGCCAGTGGGCCTGCTGCACCGCGGGGGCGGGCGCGGCGGCCTCGGCGCTCGCGGGGACCGGCAGGGGCGCCGCGCGCGCGGGCGCACTCGCCAGCCCGCCGAGCAGCGCGGCGAGGAGGACCAGGATCGGCCAGGGTCGCATCGTTTCTCTCCCGTGTGAGCGCCCGTCCGAGTCCAGCGGATCCGGGCCGGCACGAGGCTCGCGCCGTCGCCTGAAACGGCCAAGGTCGGCAAACGGTTCGATCCGTTCTGACTGCGCAGACGCGCCGCCCTCGCGCACCACCCTCGCGCACCACCCTCGCGCACCACCCTCGCGCACCACCCTTGCGCGGGGCCGGAAAGCGCCCAGTTTCCGCAAGAGGCGCTTCCGGGCCGTCCCCCGCCCGGTTTCCCGATGAGCCGCGTAAGACTCCCATGGCGTTCGCGTTCCCCGACACATTCCGCGCCCTCCTCCCGCGCCGCTTCCGGGACCGACGCCCGCGGGTCGCGGTGGTCCGGCTGTCGGGCACGATCGGGGCGGTCTCGCCGATCCGGCCGGGGCTCTCGATCGGGGGCGTCGCGGGCAGCCTGGAGCGCGCCTTCGGGATGCCGGGGGTGAAGGCGGTGGCGCTGGTGATCAACTCGCCCGGCGGCTCGCCGGCGCAGTCGCACCTGATCCACCGCCGCATCCGGGCGCTGGCCGAGGAGAAGGGCGTCCCGGTGATCGCCTTCGTGGAGGATGTCGCGGCCTCCGGCGGCTACATGATCGCCTGCGCGGCCGACGAGATCGTCGCCGACCCGACCTCGATCGTCGGCTCGATCGGCGTGGTTTCCGCCGGCTTCGGCTTCCACGGCCTCCTGGAGAAGCTCGGCGTCGAGCGCCGGGTGCACACGCAGGGCGAGGCGAAGTCGATGCTCGACCCGTTCCGCCCGGAGGATCCCGCCGACGTGGAGCGCCTGAAGCGCATCCAGGCCGACGTGCAGGACCTGTTCACCGGCCTCGTCACGGCCCGGCGCCCGGGCCTGTCGACGTCCGAGAACCTGTTCACCGGCGCGGTCTGGACCGGGCGGCAGGCGCTGCCCCTCGGCCTCGTCGACGCCCTGGGCGACGTGCGCACCGCGATGCGCGCGCGCTTCGGCGAGAAGGTCGACCTGCGCCTCGTCGCCGAGGCGCGCGGCGGCCTGCTCTCCCGCATCCTGCGCCGGGGCGGCGCGCCGGGCGGGATCGACCTGGCCGAGGGGGCGATGGCCGCGTTCGCGGAGCGCGCGGCCTTCGCCCGCTACGGGCTCTGAGGGCTCAGGCCGCGACCTGACCGAGGAAGCGCTCGATCTCGCCCTCGAGGTCGGCCGCGACCGCGTCGACGGTCTGAGCCGCCTCGGTGACCGTGGCGGCCATGCGGGCCGAGCGCCGCGCGGCGCCGGCGACCGTGGTCAGGCCGCCCGCGATGGCCTCGGTGGCGCCGGCCGTGTCGGCGACGTTGCGGGAGATCTCGGCGGTGGCCGCGCCCTGGGCCGAGACCGCCGACGCGATCCCACCCGTGGTGGCGCTGACCGCCCGCATCCGCTCGCCCATCCGGCCGATGGCCGCCACGGCCGCCGTCGTCGAGGCCTGCACGCCGGCGATCTGGCTGCCGATCTCCTCGGTCGCCCGCGCGGTCTGCGACGCCAGCGCCTTCACCTCCGCGGCCACCACGGCGAAGCCCTTGCCGGCGGCGCCGGCCCGGGCGGACTCGATCGTGGCGTTGAGCGCCAGCAGGTTGGTCTGCTCGGCGATCTGGCGGATCAGCCCGACCACCGCGCCGATGCGCCCTGCGGCCTCGGCGAGCTCGCCGATCTCGGCGTTCATGGCGTCCGACTCCGCGGCGGCCGTGGCCACCAGGGCCTCGGCCTGGTCGAGCTGGGTTCCGATCTCCGCGATGGAGGCGGAGAGCTCCTCGGCGGCGCTCGCGACGGTCTGGACGCTGGCGGAGGTCTCGTGCGAGCCGCGCTCGGTCTCGGCGACGGCGGCCTCCGCCTCGGCGGAGCTGGCCGCCATCTCGCCGGCCCGGGCGCGCATCGCGCCGGTGCTGGCGGTCAGCGCGTCCTTCAGGCGGACGATCTGGCCCCGGAACGCCTCGATGGCGCGGTCGAGCGCGGCCCGCCGCCGCGTCTCGTCGGCCGCGCCCGCGCTCTGCAGGCTCTCGAGTTCCCGGGTCCGCAGGCCGGAGACGCGCAGCACCTCGAGGGCGCGCGCCACCGTGCCGATCTCGTCGCCGCGCGCCGCGTGGGGGATCGCCGAGTCCAGGTCGCCGGCCGCGAGGGCCTCGATCCGCGCGGCGATCGCCGAGAAGGGCCGGAACAGCCGCGCCGCGGCCAGCCCCACGAGGGCGCAGGCCAGCACCGCGATGATCAGGGCGGCGACGCTGAGGCTCGTCATCGTCTGGGCGTGGGCGTCGAAGTACATCTCGATCGGCAGGCCGACGAACAGGATGCCGTTCACCTTGCCGGCGGCGTCGACCGTCGGCTGGTAGACCGTGTGGTAGCGCCGCCCGAACAGGGTCGCCGGCCCCTCGTAGGTCCGCCCGGCGCGGATCGCGGCCTGGGCAGGGCTGTCGGCGGCGAGCGCCGTGCCGACCGCGCGGGTCCCGTCCTCCCGGCGCACCGTGGTCTGGCGCCGCACGAAGCTGTCGGAGGCGGGCTCGTAGCTGAACACCGTCGCCAGGCCGCCCGAGTAGGCGACGGCGTCGTCCACGACGCGGGCATCGGCGAAGCCCGACAGGCTCGGCGTCGACACCCGGGCGACGCGCGCGCCGTCGAGATCCGCCGCCGCGCCCTCGACCCGCGCCGCCAGCACGAGCGCCAGAGTTCTCAGGTTGCGCTCGCCGTTGGTGCGCTGACGCGCCTCCATCTGCGACCAGGTCTGCCGCGAGACCGTGATCCAGATGGCGCCGGCGGTGAGTGTCACGGCGAGCATCGCCAGCAGGATGACTTTCGTAGACAGAGTCATCTTGCGCAGCGAATAGGAATGTGTGCGCATTTATTGGTATCCGTGCCTATAGCTGGCCGGACACTCTGTCGTGAGGTTGAAATGACGCGTTAAGGCTCGCCAGAAAAGCGAGACATCGTCGTCGATCTCAACCCTGCCCTGCGCGCCGGGCGGAGACGCGGGCGAGTGCCGCGAGATCCTTCTCGCCGTCGCCGTGGCTGATCGCCTCGATGAGACCGTCCCGCAGCACGCTCGCGAAGGGCATCGGCACCCCGGCGCCCTCGGCCGCCTGGAGGGCGAGCCGCACGTCCTTGGCCCCGAGCTTGAGGATGAAGCCCGGCGGCTCGTAGCGGTTCTGCGCGATCGAGGCGCCGTAGCCCTTGTAGACCGGTGAGGCGAACAGCGTGTTGGTCATCAGGTCGAGGAACTCGGCCCCCGGGACCCCGTGGCCCTCCGTCAGGGCGCAGGCCTCGGCCATGGCCTCGATCGCCGAGATCAGCATGAAGTTGCCGGCGAGCTTGACGGCGTTCGCCCGCGTCGGGTCGTCGCCGAAGCGCCAGGTCCTGGCGCCCATCGCGTCGAGGAGCGGGCCGGCGCGGTCGATGAGGGCTCCCTCTCCCGCCGCAACGATGTTGAGCTTCCCGGCCTCCGCCACGTCCGGCCGCCCGAAGACCGGGGCCGAGACGTAGGGGACGCCCGCCCGCGCGTGGACGGCGGCGAGCTGCTTCGCCAGGGCCACCGAGACCGTGCTCATCCCGATATGCAGGCCGGGGCGCTCCGGCCGGTCGAGGAGGCTGCCGGCCACGATCACGGCCTCGAGGGCCGCGTCGTCGGCCAGCATGGTGATCACGGCGTCCCCGGCGAAGGCCTCGGCGGCGCTCGCCACCGGGGTGACGCCGTCGATGCCGCGCGCGGCCTCCGGCGAGCGGTTCCAGGCGCGGACCGCGTGGCCGGCCCGCGCGAGATTGGCCGCCATGGCGCGACCCATCCGCCCCATTCCGATGAATCCGACGTCCATGCCGTGCTCCTCGACGCGCTGTGCCGTCTGAAAGCTGGGAAACCCCGGCCGACGGTCAACGGCCCCGGCCGGATTTGCGGTGATGACGCGGCGTGGCAAGCTCGGTCCATGCCGCAGAATCGCATCACCGACATTCCCGGCCTGCGGGTCGGCCACGCCACCGACCTGCGGCTCGCCAGCGGCGTCACCGCGATCGTGTTCGATGAGCCGGCCATCGCCGCGGTCGACGTGCGCGGCGGCGGGCCGGGCACCCGCGAGACCGACCTGCTCGACCCCGAGCGCACCGTGGAGCGGGTCGACGCCTTCGTGCTCTCCGGGGGCTCGGCCTTCGGCCTCGACGCGGGGGCGGGCGTGGCGGCGTGGCTCGCCGAGGCCGGGCGCGGCTTCCCGGTCGGCGCCATGCGGGTGCCGATCGTCCCCGGGGCGGTCCTGTTCGATCTCCCCAACGGCGGGGACAAGGCCTGGGGCCGCTATCCGCCCTATCGCGAGCTGGGCTTTCAGGCCGCCGCGGCCGCGGCGGAGGATTTCGCCCTGGGCTCGGTCGGGGCCGGGACAGGCGCGCGCACCGGGCGACTGAAGGGCGGGATCGGATCCGCCTCGGCGCAGGTGCCGGGAACGGGCTTCCGCGTCGGGGCGCTCGCGGCCGTGAACGCCTTCGGCAACGCGACGATCGGCGCCGGGCCGCATTTCTGGGCGGCGCCCTTCGAAGAGGGCGACGAGTTCGGTGGTCTCGGCGCGCCGGTCCGGGTGCCGCCGGAGGCCCTCGCCTTCCCGGCCCGGGCGCTGCCGGGCGCCGCCACGACGCTGGCCGTGGTGGCGACCGACGCGGCGCTGACCAAGGCGCAGTGCCGGCGCCTCGCGGTGGCCGCGCAGGACGGACTCGCCTGCGCGCTCGTGCCGGCGCACACGCCCCTCGACGGCGACCTAGTCTTCGCCGCGGCGACCGGCGCCATGCCCCTCGCCGAACCGGTGGTCGACCTCGCCCGCCTCGGCGACGTCGCCGCGCGCGTCCTGGCCCGGGCGGTGGCCCGCGGCGTGTTCTCGGCGACGAGTCTGCCCGGACACGCGCCGTCGCCGCCCCTGGCCGGCACGGGCCTTCCGCCGGCCTGGCGCGACGTGTTCGGCGCCTGATCGACGGCGCCGGCCCGCCCCGTCCCGGCGCGGAACGATGCCGCGGGCACGGGGTTACCGGCCGCGGCCGGAGGCCGTGACGCGGTCCGGATCGCCCGGGGCCGCGCCCAGTGCCCAGCGGGAGAGAACCTCATGAGAATGACCGGCCTGATCGTCGCCGCGTCCGTCGCCCTGTTCGCCGGCGGAGCCCAGGCGATGCCCGTGGCACCGCTGACCGGCGGCGACGCCGCCGTCACCCTCGTCCGCGGCGGCTGCGGGTTCGGCGCCCATCGCGGGGCCTACGGCGGCTGCCGCCTGAATCGCGGCCCGCGCGGTGCGATCCGCCGCGCCATCACCGGCGCTCCCCGCGGCTGCCCGCCCGGCCTCTATCGCGGCCCGCGGGGCGTCTGCCGCCGCTGAGTGACGGCGCTGGCGCCGCCCCCTGGGGTGGCGCCAGCGCGGGTTGCGGCTCTCGACGGATGGCTGTCAGCGCAGGGGCGAGCGCCCCTGGGGGAGCGCGATCGTCGCGGTCGCCTCGGCGATCTGGTCCGGGCCGCCCTTCGGCGGCCAGATTCCCGCCTCGTAGGCGCGGGCTCGCAGCGCGGCCCGCTCCTCCAGGCTGCGGAAACCCCAGATGTGCGTGATGCGCGGCGCGCCGTCGAGGGCGTACATGTTGACGACGAGGTGCTGCGTGTAGGCGCGTGCCGGCCCGATCGCGGCCTCCCAGGCCGCGAGGGTCGGCGGCAGGCCCCCCGGCTTCTGGCGATAGGTCCGGATCTCGTACACCCCGCCCCGGTCGCCCGTCCGGATCGGCGGCAGGAAGGGGAACGGGGCGTAGCTGTCCATCTCCAGCGCGGTGATCACGTGCCCGGCGTTGAACGGGTTGGCGCTGAGGAGGGCGCGCCGGCGCTCGGCGGTCATGTCCTCGGGCGCCGCGAAGCCGCGCAGCACGATCAGGCGCCCCAGCGTCCCGATCTCGCTGCGCCAGCAGCCGACCAGCTCGCCCTTGGCGTCGGGATCGTCCAGCCAGGCCTCGACGCCTGCCGAGACCTGACCCACCGCGAGCAGCGGGCACGAGAGGGTCGCGAGTTCGTACAGCATGGGCGCCTCGGCGACGTCGTCCCGTCGACGTCACGCCGTCAAAGCGGGAGAACGCCTTTCGTTGCCATCGGGACGCGCGGACCAGCCTCCGCGCCTCCGGCCGAGCCTCACAGCTCGGCGCGGGCATCCTCCAGCAGCTGCGCCAGCCCGCTGTCGACCTCCTCGGCGAGCATCCTCCGCTCGGCGTCGGTGAGGTCCTTGGCCCAGGCGCCGCTGCCGAACCCGTCCGTGCAGCGCGCCCGCTCCGAGGCGATGTAGGCCTCGGTCTCGACCGGCCGGGTCTTCATCGCGTGGACGAAGCCGAACCACGCCGCCCGCTCCACCACCGCGAGCCGCGCCCGCAGCCGGATGGCCACCGCCTTCTCCGGATCGATCCCGTCCGCGCTCATCGTGGTTCTCCCGCGTCCTTCTCGGCGAGCCGATCCAGCAAACCCTGGAGCTGCCCCGGCACCGGCTCGGTCGCCGAACGCGCGTAGAGGACGCGCAGTTGCCGGCCGATCTCCGCGAGGCTCATGGAGCCCTTGGCGATCACCCGGTCGGCCTGCCGGTTCAGGCTCTCCTTCTCGGCCGCCGTGACCTCCTTGGCGGTGAGCACCACCACGGGCACGTCGCCGTCGGGCCGCGACCGGAGGGCCCGCAGGAAGCCGAACCCGTCCATCTCGGGCATCATCAGGTCGAGCAGGATCAGGCTCGGCCGCGCCTGGCTGACCCGCTCCAGGGCGATCCGGCCGTTCTCCGCCTCGTCGACGGTCCAGCCCTCGCGGCCGAGCGACCGGCGCAGGCGCTCCCGGGCATCCGCGTCGTCGTCGACCACGAGGACCCGCGCCTCGTTCGGCGCCGCGGGCCGGTAGCGCTCCATCAGGCCCTTGAGCCGGTCCCAGTCGATCGGCTTGACGAAGTAGTCGGTGGCGCCGAGCGCCTGGCCGAGCCCCTGCTCGGCCACCACCGAGGTCATGATCACCGGCGTCCCGGCGAGGTCGGGGTCGTTGCGGACCGCGTGCAGGACCGCCCAGCCGTCCATGCGCGGCATCTCGACGTCGAGCAGGATCGCCCGCGGCTTCAGGGCCCGGGCGAGCGTCAGGCCGGCGCGGCCGTCGTTGGCGCTGCGGACGTGGAAGCCCTCCCGTTCCAGGAAGCGCTGGAGCAGCTCCCGGGCGGCCGGGTCGTCGTCGACCAGCAGCACCGTCTCGTGCTCCTCGTGCGGCTCCACCGGCGTGTGCGCCTCGGCCTCGGTCGGCGGCGCGTCCTCCGGGCGCAGGGTCGCGGGCAGGCGGATCGTGAAGGTCGCGCCCGCGCCCGGGGTGCTGTCGACGCCGATATCGCCGCCCATCGTCCGGCAGAACGCGCGGGTGATGGCGAGCCCGAGGCCCGTCCCGCCGAACTGCCGGGTGGTCGAATCGTCGGCCTGGACGAAGCGCTCGAACAGGCGGTCGATCTGGGCCTCGGTCAGGCCGATGCCGGTGTCGGCGACCGCGAAGGACAGCCAGTCGGCCCCCGCGTCCCGGTGCCGCCGCACCGTCAGGGTGATCGTCCCCCGCTCGGTGAACTTCGCGGCGTTGCCGATCAGGTTCAGCAGGCACTGGCGGATCTTGGTCTGGTCCTGGTGCATGGAGCCCAGGCCGGCCTCGCCCGCCGCGCCGGCGTCGAGGACGAAGCGGTTGCCCTTCTTCTCGACCAGGGATCCGGTGGAATCGGAGACGTCCCGGAGCAGGTCGGCCACCGTGAAGGTCTCGGCCGAGGCGGTCATGCGGCCGGCCTCGATCTTCGAGATGTCGAGGACGTCGTTGATCAGCGACAGCAGGTGACGGGCGGCCGCCTCGATCTTGCGCAGGTCCGGCAGGAGGGCGGCCTGGCCGATATCCTCCAGCTCCTCGCCGAGCATCTCGGAGTAGCCGATCACCGCCGAGAGCGGGGTGCGCAGCTCGTGGCTCATGTTGGCGATGAACTGGCTCTTCGCCCGGTTGGCCGCCTCGGCGGCCTGTCGGGCGCGCTCCACCGCCTCCTCGGCCTCCTTGCGCTCGGTGACGTCGACGCAGGTACCGACCCATTCCCGCAGGGAGCCGTCCTCGGCGAGGACCGGCACGCCGCGCACCTCCATGGCGCGCCAAGCCCCGTCGTGCCGGCGCAGCCTGTACTCGACCTCGTAGGTCGCGCGCGCCTCCACGCAGGCCGCCCAGGCATCGGCCGCGTGGCCCCGGTCGTCGGGATGGACGGCGTCCAGCCAGCCCCAGCCCTGGTAGGCCTCCTCGGTCTGGCCGGTATAGGTGCTCCACCGGACCTGCGGCGGCATCAGTTCGCCGGCCGCGTCCGTGTTCCAGATCACCGCCGCCGAGGCGTCCACCAGCGCCCGGAAGCGCTGCTCGGAATGGCGCAGGCGCTCCTCGACCGCGCGGCGGACGGTGATGTCGGTGTTGGTCCCGTACCAGCGCAGGATCCGCCCGGATCCGTCCCGGTGGGGCAGCGCCTTCGACAGGAACCAGCGGTAGCTCCCGTCGCGGCCGCGCAACGGGAACGTGTCTTCCCAGGACCGGCCCAGCGTGATCGCGGCGCGGTAGCGCTCGGTCACCGACGCGACGTGGTCCGGGTGGTGGACCGTGCGCCAGCCCCAGCCCCGCATCTCGTCGAGGGAGGTGCCTGTGTAGTCGTACCAGCGCTGATTGTACCAGACGATGGTGCCGTCGGCCTCGGCGATCCAGGCGAGCTGCGGCAGCGTCTCGGCGAGGTTGCGGTAATCGGCCTCCGTGACGGATCCTGGGCCGCTCTCAGTCTCGCTCATCGACCCGACGCTGTCCCGTCACCCGCCCCGCGGCGGCTCGAACCAGTATTCCTTATACACGCATCGCGTCCGGATCCGACCGCGGGGCCGCGGGGGCCGGCGGCCGGCGAAACCGCAGGGCGTCGATCGTGTAGAGCGCGAGCGCCACCCAGATCAGCGCGAGCATCAGCGCCCGATGCGGTTCGACGCGCTCGCCGTAGACGAGGACGCTCAGGACGAGCAGGCAGGTCGGCGCCACGTACTGCAGGAGGCCCAGGGTCGTGAGCCGCAGGCGCACCGCCGCCGCGGCGAACCAGATCAGCGGCAGCGCGGTGGTCAGCCCCGTCAGCATCAGCAGGGCACGGTCCCCCGGCGCGGCCGGCAGGAACGGCTCGGGCGACAGGACGAGCCAGACGATCGCCGCCGGCAGCAGCAGCAGGGTCTCGGCCAGGAAGCCGACCAGCGCGTCGACGCCGACGATCTTCCGGGCAAGCCCGTAGAGGGCGAAGCTCACCGCCAGCGACAGCGACATCAGGGGCAGTTCTCCGGCCCACACCACCGCGACGGCGACGCCCGTCGCGGCGATGCCGATCGCGACGGCCTGCGCCGGCCGCAGGCGCTCGCCCAGCACCACCCGGCCGAAGGCCACGCTCACCAGGGGATTGATGTAGTAGCCGAGGCTCGCGTCGAGCAGGTGACCCCCGCTGACGGCGTAGAGGTAGAGCAGCCAGTTCACGCCGATCATCGCCGCCGAGAGCACCAGCAGCGCGTGGCGCTTCCGGAGCGGCAGCGGCAGGTTGAGGCGGTGGCGGGCCGCGAGGATCAGCGCCAGCGCGCCGGCGAACACGCTCGACCAGACGATCCGCTCCGACAGGATGTGGTACGGCGTGTAGGCCCCGAGCATCCGGAAATGCACCGGGACCACGAGGCCCCAGCTCAGATAGGCGGCGAGCGCGTAGACGAGGCCCACGGAGTCCTCCCGGTCGACCCGGATGGGCGGCCGGGTCCGCGGGCTTTAGCCCGGACGGCCCGATCGCGACAGGCCGGGCGGTGCAGGGCTGCCATCCGGACCGGCGAGCCGACCCCGGGCGGCCCGGCTCGCGGACGGCGCTCCGGCTACGGCGCGATCCAGCCACCGGACCACCCGCCGGCCAGCCGATGCCAGGCGGCCCGGCGGTGTCCGCGGCGGTCGAGATAGAGGAAATCCAGCCGCTCGGCCCGAACCAGAACGGCGGCGAAGTGCGGCCGGCCGAGCGTCGCGGCCGCGGTCTCGTCCGGCAGGCTGTAGGCGTCCCCCGCCGGAAGCGACGTGCCGGGGCCGGGCTCGGCCCCGTAGCAGACCCGGCTCATCGCCCGGGACCCGGTCCAGGCCGCCTCGGCCAGAGCGTCGTCGGTGTGCAGCGCGGCGCGGCCCTCGACGCGGATCTGGATCTTCGCGGCCGCGTCGTAGGCGGCCAGGGCGCAGGCGGGGGCGGCCAGGATCTCGGCGGCCTTGTCGGAGCGGCGGTCGCAGTGGAACCGGAGCGTCCCCTCGGCCGGGTCGGCGGCGCGCAGGACCACGGTGCGCAGCCGCGGCCCGCCGTCGGCCCCGAGCGTCGCCAGGGTCGGCAGGTGGAAGCCGCCACGGCCATGGGCGGCCCCGTCCGCCAGCAGCCGCCAGAGTTCCGCGAAGGTGGCGTCGAGGTCGTCGTAGAAGGCGGGCAGCGGCGTCCGTGTCATGCGGCGCCCCGCTTCCTCCGCCGCTCGCGGAAGATCAGCGCGAGGTTGCGCAGGTAGATGCCGGTGGAGAGGCTCTGGCCGATGATGATCACCGGCTCGCGGCGCATGAACCCGTAGACCAGCGTCATCATCCCGCCGAGGATCGACAGGAACCAGAACGACAGCGGCATCACGCTCCGCCCGGCCCGCTCGCTGGCGATCCATTGCAGGATGAAGCGCGATCCGAACACCACCTGGGCGACGATTCCGAACACCAGCCAGAAGTCGAGCCGGGTGACGAACACGTCGTAGAAATAGGCCGGCAGATCGTGGGCGAGCTGGATCAGCATCCGACGTCCTGGTCCGCGGGTTGGCCGGCCGGCGGCTCCGCCGGCGCGCCGGCGGGGCCGGCGATCTCCTCGGGCCGCGGGTCCGCGCGCTTGCGCCGGATCAGCCACCAGACGCCGGCGAGATCCAGAAGCCCCACCCAGAGGCGGTCGAACAGGCCGTAATTGGACACGCCCGTCAGCCGCGGCCGGTCGACCACGTCGCGGTGGACGACGGAGAAGCCCTCGCGGGCGACCAGGGCCGGCATGAACCGGTGCAGGGCGTCGAAGTACGGCAGCCTGAGATACACGGCGCGGCGAAAGACCTTCAGGCCGCAGCCGGTGTCGCGGGTGGAATCGTTGAGGATCCGGCCGCGCACGCCGTTGGCGATCCGGGACTGGAGCATCTTGAAGCGGCCGTCCTTGCGGCCGCGCCGCTGGCCCTGGGCGAGACCGGCCCCCGGTCCCGCCGCCTCAAGGGCCTCGAGCAGCGCGGGGATGAAGGCCGGATCGTTCTGGCCATCGCCGTCGAGGGTCGCGACGATCCCGCCGCGGGCCGCCAGGACGCCGCTGCGCACCGCCGCCGACTGGCCGCCGCTCCGCGCGTGGCGCAGCACCCGCAGCCAGGGGCGCCCCGCCCGGGCCGCCGCCAGGGCCGCCGGCGTGCCGTCGGTGGAGCCGTCGTCCACGTAGATCAGTTCGAAGGCGAGGCCCGCGCAGGCGGCCTCGATCTCGGCCACCAGGGGCGCGATGTTGCCGGCCTCGTTCTTGACCGGCACGACGACGCTGAGATGGGGAGATCCGCTCACGGGGCCACCGCGTAGGCCGTCACGAAGACCCGGCGGCCGGTGTTGAGGTTGAAGCCCTCGACCTCCGCCAGGGGCGCGGGCGCACCGCGTCCCACCGGCCAGGCCGCGTTGAAATCGTCGCGGTCCCGGGACTCTACGAAGAGCAGGCGGCAGCCGCCGCCCTCGAGGAAGGACCGGGCGGCGGCGCCGTCGGGCGGCAGGGCGAGGCCGGTGCCGACGAGGAAGACGAGGCTCGGCTCGCGGTAGCCGAGGCTCGCCACGAGCGGGTTCGGGCAGGGCATCCGGTCGCGCAGGGCCGCGAGCCGCGGCGAGACCTTCAGGGCCGGCAGCGAGCGCTGCGCCACGCCGAGCACCGCGGGCCCGAGCAGGGCGGAGGCCAGCACGCCGAGGACGAGCGCGCGCTCGGCGGATCCCTGCGCGAAGGCGAGCCAGGCCAGGAATGCGACCGCGCAGGCGGCGGCGAGCAGCGGGAGGGCCGGCCACGGGATGGTGTGGGCGTCGAGGCGCCAGCCGGTGAGGCAGAGGCCGAGGGTCAGGGCGACCGGGATCGCCGGCAGCAGCAGGGCCGTCAGGCGGGCGCCCCGCAGGCGCGGGTCCAGCGCGCCCCGGTTCAGCGCCAGCACGGTCAGGATCGCGAGCCAGGGCATCAGCGGCAGCACGTAGTGGGGCAGCTTGGTGGGCACCGCCTCGAAGATCAGCCAGGCCGGCAGCACCGCGGCGATCAGGAAGATCACGGCGGGCTCCCGCCGCGCCCGCCACGCGAAGGGCAGGCTCATGGCGGCGAAGGCCGCCCCGGGCCAGAAGGTCGCGAAGAACACGAGCGCGTAGGCTCCGGGCGGTCCCCAGTGCCGCTCGGCCACCCCGCCGACCTTGCCGAGCATGTCGTGCCCGACCGCCTCGGCGTAGAAGGCGCCGCCGCTCTTCCAGGCGATCGCCGCGAACCAGGGAGCCACCAGCAGGAGCGTCAGGGCGAGGCCCGGCCCCGGCCGCAGGGGCAGCAGCCAGCGGCCGGACCGCGCGACGAGCGACAGGCCGAGCGCCGGCAGCGCGACGAAGAGCGGCACCATCGGCCCCTTCACCAGGATCCCGACCGCCATGCCGAGCCAGAACGCCGCGAAGGTCGGCCCCGAGACCGGCCTGCCGTCCCGCGGCGCCAGCCACGTGCGGGCGAGCGCGGCGAGGCTCGCGGTGGCGCAGGCGGCGAGCAGCGCGTCCGTCTTGGCGAGGTGGGCCTCGGCCGAGAGCATCAGGCAGGCGCCGTAGAGGGCGGCGGCGAGCAGCGCCGACCGTCGGGGCAGGAAGGCGAGCGCCCCCCAATAGGCGAGCAGGACCGAGGCGACGGCGCCGATCAGCGACGGGATGCGGTACAGGGCGATCTGGGTGCGGGCGCCGGGCACGCCCAGCGCCTCGCCGGCCGCCACGGCGGCGGCCTGCGCCCAGTAGATCCCCACCGGCTTCTTGTGCCGCGCCTCGCCCTGGAAGCGGATATCCACGAGGTCGCCGCTCTCCAGCATCTGCTTCGAGGCCTGGGCGAACCGGGGCTCGTCCCGGTCCATCGGCTGCAGCGAGATCTGGCCCGGCAGGAACAGGAGCAGGCACAGCGCCAGCAGAGCGGCGGCGGCCCTGCCGTGGGTGAGGCTCAGCGCGTCGAGCCCGCGGCCGATCCGGTCGACGGGGGCAAGGCGCGGCGCGCCGCCGGCGGAGAGGCTCGTGGTCATGCCGGGCCGGTCAATCAGGAACACGGCGCGAGGTCAAATACGGCGGTGCCGTCGCCGGTCGCGACGGCGCGCGCGCACATCACGATGCGCGGATGTGGCGCCGCTCCCGCCGCGGGTCCCGGCCCTGAGGTTCGCCGGTCCCCGCCTGTCGTGGACGGGACCGCCCTACGACGCCGCCCGGAGGCGCGCGAAGCCGGCGTCGAGGTCGGCCTTGAGATCGGCGGTGTCCTCGAGGCCGATGTGGAAGCGGAGCGCCGGTCCGCCGGGGGCCCACCGGGTCGCGGTCCGGTAGCCCGCGCAGTCGAACGGGATCACGAGGCTCTCGAAGCCGCCCCAGGAGAAGCCCATCCCGAAGAGCTGCAGCCCGTCGAGCATGGCCGCCACCGCGGCCTCGGGCACCGGCTTGAGGATCACCCCGAACAGACCCGAGGCGCCCGCGAAGTCTCGCTTCCAGATCGCGTGGCCCGGATCCTCCGGCAGGCCGGGATGGAGCACCCGCAGCACCTCGGGCCGCGCCTGGAACCACTGGGCCATCTCCAGCCCGGCGCGGCCGTGCTCGCGCAGCCGCAGATTCATCGTCCGCAGGCCGCGCAGCGCCAGGAAGATGTCCTCCGCGCCGGCGCACATGGCGAAATGGTCGAAGGTGCGGCGCACGGCCGGGTAGTACCGGGCATTCGCGGAGGTCAGGCCGATCAGCAGGTCCGAGCCGCCGCTCAGGTACTTGGTGCCGGCCTCGACCGCGATGTCGACGCCGCGCGCGTGCGGCGGGAACAGCAGCGGCGTCGCCCAGGTGTTGTCCATGATCACGCAGGCATCGTGGGCGTGCGCCACCTCGGCGATGGCCGGGATGTCCTGCATCTCGAAGCTCTGAGATCCGGGCGCCTCGACCAGCACGGCCCGGGTGTTCGGGCGCATCAGCGCCGCGATGCCGGCCCCGATGACCGGGTCGTAGTAAGTCACGTCGACGCCGTAGCGCGCCAGCACGCCGTCGCAGAACTGGCGGGTCGGCCGGTAGGCGGAATCGGTGACGAGGAGGTGGTCGCCCGCCGACACCGCGGCCATCAGCGCGACGGTGAGCGCCGCGAGGCCCGAGGGCGTCACGACGGTGCCGGCGGCGCCGGCGAGTTCCGTCCAGGCCCCCGTCAGCGCGTCCATGGTGGGCGTCGCCGAGGTGCCGTAATTGTAGCGCCCGCGCCGGTTCTTGATCGCGTCGTAGGTCGGGTAGAGGACCGTAGAGCCGCGGTAGATCGGCGTGTTCACGAAGCCGTGCTGCTCGCCCGGGTCGCGGCCCGCGTGGACGAGGCGCGTCGCGGGCGCGAAGGTCTGCGTGGCGTCGGGCGAGGGCTTCAGGGACATCGAGGCTCGGAGATCGCGTTGCGGTGCACCGCACGAAGCGCGCCGCGCCCGGCGAGGTCAAGCCGGACGCGCGGGCTCGCAGTGTCGGGCCGCCGCGTTTTCCGCCGTCACGGCTTCTCGGGCGGATCCGAGACCACGGCCTCCTCGTAGGCCTCCATCCACGCGGCGCGCTCCTGGGAGCCCTCCGGATAGGGGCATTCGCTCACGGGCTTCCCGTAGAGGCGCGCGTTGCGGCCCTGGATGAACGGGCTGTCGCTCGCGGTGGCCTGGACGTTGGTCAATATCGCCTCCCGAAGACTTGGAGTGGGGCTTCGTTAACGGCCGCGCCGTAAATCTGTTGCCGTCTCAAGTCGCGTCCCGGGTGGTCGCTTGCGTATCCTGCGTTCCCTCCTCGGCGCCGTCCTCGTCCTCGTCTCGACGGCGACCGTCGCCCTCGTCAGCGCCGACCGGCTCGCCCATCTGGCGCCGGCGCCGGTGGTCCGTGCCGCCCAGGCCGAGCCGTCGGCGACGGGGTCGATCCCGCTTCCGGCGAAGGCCGCACCGGCGCCGAAGCCGGCCGTGCCCAGCATCCCCAACGGGTTCGACACGGAGCGGCTGCACGCGCTGATGCGCGGCGACCCGATCCTGCCGGGCCGCTGAGAGCGGGCCGGAGCGCGCTCATCCCACCCTCCGCGTGATCCCGGGGCGCGCCGCGCGCACCTCGGGACCTGGGATTTGTTGGGATCGGCCTGGGATCGCCCTACCGCGCCGTCCGGAAGACCTGCAGGTCGAGGTCGCGGACCTTCTTGCGCAGGGTGTTGCGGTTGACGCCGAGCAGCTCCGCGGCCCGGATCTGGTTGCCGCGGGTGGCGGCGAGCGCCGCGCCGATCAGCGGGCCTTCGATCTCCCGCAGGATCCGGTGATACAGCCCGGGGGGCGGCAGCGTGTCGCGATAGCCGGAGAAGTAGTCCGAGAGGTGGCGCTCCACCGCGCTGGACAGGGTCTCCGACTCGCCGTTGGCCTTGCGGGCGGCGCCGTTGGCGGCCGGCGCCGCGGGTGTCGCCAGCGGCAGCGTGTCGAGCTCGGCCTCGATCACCGGGCCGGTGATCGTCTCCTGCGGGTAGAGGGCGGCGAGCCGCCGGACGAGGTTCTCGAGCTCGCGGACGTTGCCGGGCCAGCGGTAGCGCTTCAGCCGCTCCATGGCGTCGCCGTCGAGGGTCTTCCGGGTCAGGCCCTCGCGCTCGACCAGCACGAAGAAGTGGCGGACGAGGTCCGGCACGTCCTCGGAGCGCTCGCGCAGGGCCGGAAGCCGCAGCGGCACGACGTTGAGGCGGAAGAACAGGTCCTCGCGGAAGATGCCCTGCTGGATCGAGACTCGCAGGTCCTTGTTGGTGGCCGCGATGATCCGGACGTTGGTGCGGATCGGGACGCGCCCGCCCACCGTCGTGTACTCGCCCTGCTGGAGCACGCGCAGCAGCCGGGTCTGCGCCTCCATGGGCATGTCGCCGATCTCGTCGAGGAACAGCGTGCCGCCCTCGGCCTGCTCGAACCGGCCGGCGGAGCGCTGGAGCGCCCCCGTGAACGCGCCCTTCTCGTGGCCGAACAACTCGGACTCGATCAGGTCGCGCGGGATCGCCGCCATGTTGACCGGCACGAACGGGCCGGTGCGGCGGCGGCCGTAATCGTGCAGCGCGCGGGCGACCAGCTCCTTGCCGGTGCCCGACTCGCCGGTGATCATCACGGTGAGGTCGGTCGGCATCAGCCGGGCGAGCGCCCGGTAGATCTCCTGCATGGCCGGCGAGCGGCCGACCAGCGGGATGTCCTCGTTCTCGGGGGGCGCCCCGGCCGGCGCCGCGCCGCGGGGGCGCGAGAGCGCCCGGCCCACGATGGCGATCAGCTCCTTCAGGTCGAAGGGCTTGGGCAGGTACTCGTAGGCGCCCCGCTCCGAGGCGCGGATCGCCGTCATGAAGGTGTTCTGCGCGCTCATCACGATGATCGGCAGCTCCGGCCGCACCCGCTTGATGCGCGGCAGCAGGTCGAACACGTTCTCGTCGGGCATGACCACGTCGGTGATGACGAGGTCGCCCTCCCCCTGCGCGACCCAGCGCCAGAGAGTGGCGCAGTTGCCCGTCGAGCGGACCTCGTAGCCCGCCCGGGACAGCGCTTGGTTCAGCACGGTGCGGATGGCGGCGTCGTCGTCGGCGACGATGATGTGGCCGTTCGGCATGACTCTCTACTCAGACCTCCGACGGGGGGCCGGATTCGGGGATCGACATCACGGATCGACCGCCGATTCGCGCCCGTCCCGGGCACTCGACATCGGCAGAAGGATGCGGAACGCCGTGCGGCGCGGGGCGGGATCGCACTCGACGATCCCGCCGTGATCGCCGACGATCTTGGCCACCAAAGCAAGACCCAGGCCGGAGCCCTGCGCCTTGGTGGTGACGAACGGGTCGAACAGGTCGGGCAGCAGGTCGGCCGAGATGCCCGGGCCGTTGTCGCGCACCGCCACCTCGATCGGCAGGCTGACCCGCTCGCGGGAGCCCGGAACCTGCAGGCGTAGGCCGGTGCGGAAGGCGGTCGACAGGGTGATCTCGCCCTCGACCGCGTCCGGGCCGATCGCCTCGGCGGCGTTCTTCACGAGGTTCAGGATCACCTGGATCAGCTGGTCGCGGTTGCCGAGCACCGGCGGCAGCGACGGGTCGTAGGTCTCGATGAACCGGATGTGCCGCGCGAAGCCCGACTGCGCCGAGCGCTTCACCTGGTCGAGCACCCCGTGGACGTTGACGGCGCCGCGATCCGAGGGGCGCTCGTCGCCGAACAGCTCCATCCTCTCGACGATGCGGACGATCCGGTCGGACTCGTCGCAGATCAGGCGGGTGAGGAGCCGGTCCTCCTCGGCGCCGGTGCTCTCGAGGAGCTGCGCCGCGCCGCGGATGCCGGCGAGCGGGTTCTTGATCTCGTGGGCCAGCATCGCGCCGAGCGCCACCATCGAGCGCGCCGCGCCGCGATGGGTGAGCTGGCGGTTCATCTTGTCGGCGATGGTGCGCTCCTGGAGCATCATCACCACGGCCTCGCCGTCGTCGCCGAGCGGCGTCGCGAACACGTCGACGCTGCGCTCCAGGCCGAGGCGCGGCTGGGTCAGCTCCACCCGGTACTCGCTGACGCTGGCGCGGCGCCGTCGGACCTCGGCCACCAGGGCGATGATCGGCGAGGCGAACGGGATGATGTCGCGCAGCCGCCGGCGCTGCATCAGCCGCGCCGAGTAGTCGAAGAACGCCTCCGCGGCGTGGTTGCAGTGGAGGATCTGCTCGTCGGCGCCGATGGTCAGGACCGGCAGCGGCAGCGCGTTCAGGACGGCCTCGGCGGCCGTGTCGCGCCGGGTGCCGGGCTCGCGCGGGAGGGGCTCGTCGCTCACGCGGCCTCCTGCACGCGGTTCGCCGCACCCGCGAAGGCCCGGGCCAGCAGGTTGAGCGCGATCTCCGGGTCGGTGGTGGTGAGGAGGGTCGCGCGTTCCGCGGGACCCAGCGCGCCGCCGGTCTCGGCATAGGCGGCGAGGTGCTTGCGGGCGTGGCGCACGCCCATGTCGCGGCCGTAAAGCGACAGCAGCCCCGCGTAATGCTCGGCGGCCAGGACGGCCTGCGCGGCCCGGGACGGTTCCGCGGCCGGCCGGCCCGCGAGCGCCGCGGCGACTTGGCCGACCAGCCAGGGGCGGCCGGTCGCCGCACGGCCGATCATGACGCCCGCGGCGCCGGAGGCGTCCAGGCAGGCGCGGGCGCTGGCGAGGTCGGTCACGTCGCCGTTGGCGATCACCGGGATCGACACCGCCGCGACGACGGCCCCGATCGCCGACCAGTCGGCGCTGCCTTTGTAGAATTGCTGCCGGGTGCGCCCGTGGACCGTCACGGCGTTCAGGCCCAGCCGCTCGGCCCGGGCGGCGAGATCCGCGGCGTTGCGGCTCGCGTCGTCCCAGCCGAGGCGCATCTTCACCGTCACCGGGACCGACACCGCGCCCCGGACCGCGGCGAGCAGGCGCTCGGCGTGGTCGAGGTCGCGCATCAGGGCCGAGCCCGAGGCGATCCCCGTCACGATCTTGGCCGGGCAGCCCATGTTCACGTCGATCACGTCGGCGCCCCCGGCCTCCGCGATCCGGGCGGCCTCCGCCATCGGGCCCGCCTCGCAGCCCGCGAGCTGGACCACGTGCAGGTCGACCCCGGAGCCCTCGGCGCGCATCGCGGCCTCGCCGGACCCGCGCGCGAGTTCCCGGGCCGCCACCATCTCGGAGACGACCGCGTCGGCGCCGCAGCGGCGGGCGATGCGGCGCATGTGCAGGTCGGTGACGCCCGAGAGCGGCGCGAGCAGGCAGAGCGGGGCGGGATCGGTCCCGTTTGCCCCCTCCGCGGTCGCTCCCGCACGGCGCAGCGCGCTCAAATATTGGTCAGTCGTCATTCTGCACAACAATGAGGCAAAGCCGGTCCGCTGGCAAGCGGGACCGCGCGTTGATTTCGGGCCCTCCCCCGCTTAAACGACGGGCACCCTCCGCGGCAGGGTCACGGCGGCACGCCTGGCCCGCGCGCTGGCCGCCATTCCGCCCCTCAGGACGTCACGAGCTCGTTGCCCATGCCCGCCACCGGCACGCCAGCCACCGGACCCGCCAGCGCGGGAGCCGGCGTCGCCGCGGTGGTGGTGGCGGCCGGACGCGGCATCCGCATCGGCGGCGGCACCCCCAAGCAGTACCGCCGAGTCGGCGGCCAGGCGGTCCTCACCCGCACCCTGGCGGCACTCGCGGCGGACGACGCGATCGCGCGGATCCAGCCTGTGATCGCCGCCGACGCGGCGGAGTTCTTCCGCGACTGCCTGGAGGAACTCGCGCCCGCGATCCGCGCCAAGGTCGCGCCGCCGGTCGAGGGCGGCGCGACGCGCCAGCTCTCCGTGCGCGCCGGTCTCGAGGCCCTGGCCGCCGGCGACGCGCCCGAGATCGTGCTCGTCCACGATGCCGCCCGCCCCTACGTGGATTCCGCTTTGATCGCCCGGGCGATCGCGGCCGGCCGCGACCACGGGGCGGCCGTTCCGGGCGTGCCGGTCACCGACACGGTCAAGCGCGTCGTCGACATCGCGCCCGGCATCGGCCGGGTGCACGAGACCCCGCCGCGGGAGCACCTGCGCGCGGTCCAGACACCCCAGGCCTTCGTGTTCGGCCCGCTGCTCGGTGCCCACCGGGACGCCGCCGCGCAGGGCCTCGACGGTTTCACCGACGACGGCGCCCTCGCCGAATGGGCCGGCCTGCCGGTGGTGGTGTTCGCGGGCGACGTCGCCAACCGCAAGATCACCCAGCCCGCCGACCTGATCGAGGCGGACCGCGCCTTCGCGACCGAGACCACCGCATTGCCAGCGCCGGGAGCCCGCGCCATGACCACCTACGTGACCCGCCTCGGCACCGGCTTCGACGTGCACGCCTTCACCACCGGCGACCATGTCTGGCTGGGCGGGGTGAAGATCCCCGCCGACCGCGGCGTGCTCGCCCACTCGGACGGCGACGTCGCGCTGCACGCCCTGACCGACGCCCTGCTCGGGGCCATCGCGGACGGCGATATCGGCACCCACTTCCCGCCCTCCGACGAGCGCTGGCGCGGGGCTTCCTCGGACCAGTTCCTGGCCCATGCCTGCGACCTCGTCCGTGCCCGCGGCGGCCGCATCGACCACCTCGACATCACCGTGCTCGCCGAGGCTCCCCGCATCGGCCAGCACCGCGAGGAGATCCGCGCGCGCATCGCCGCCATCGCGGGCGTCCCGCTCTCGGCGGTCTCCATCAAGGCGACGACCACCGAGAAGCTCGGCTTCGTCGGCCGGGCGGAGGGGCTCGCCGCCCAGGCGGCCGCGACGGTCCGGCTGCCCGAGGAGGACGGCCCCGCCCTCGACGCGCAGGCCGAGACCGCGATGCGGCAGGGCTGAGCGGCCAGAGGTCGGGCGCGGGCCCCTCTCTCGCACGGGAGGGGGCGTCGCACTCCGCCTCAGGCCACCCGCACCAGCAGCGCGATCGCCGCGACGCCCAGGACCGCCATCGTCAGCAGGATGCCGCCGCCCCGGCAGGCGAACTGGCGCGGCGAGTTCGGGGGCGCGAACATCCCGATCGGGTGCAGGATCCGGGCGACCAGCAGGGCGACCAGCAGCGCCCGGACGAGCCCGTGGCTGCCGCCGCTCGCCTCCAGCAGGCCGACGACGATCAGGGCCAGCGGCACGTATTCCGCGAAATTGGCGTGCGAGCGCACGCGCCTGAGGACCGTGTCGTCGCCGCCGTCGCCGAGCAGCACGTTCCCGGAGACGCGGGCCCCGATCACCCATCCCGAGAGGCCGAGATACACGAGGGCGAGCAGCCCGGCGTAGAAGGCCGTGGTCGCGGGGAAGATCATGGAAGGGCTGTCTCCAGTCGGCGGCCGCCGGTCCTTGAGCCGGGCTCGGCCATGGGTCACAACAGGAGATAGGGCGGCGGCGCCCGAGGGGAGCCCGTTCGCGATGGTCGACGACGCAGAGCTTCTCGCCCGGGCCGAGGCGCTGGTGACCGCCTACGCGGCGGACGGGCGCACCGTCGCCACCGCCGAGTCCTGCACGGGCGGCCTCGTGGCCGGGCTGCTCACCGCGGTGCCGGGCTCGTCGGCCGTCCTGGAGCGCGGCTTCGTCACCTACTCGAACGACGCGAAGGCCGAGGCGATCGGTGTGCCCATCGACCTGATCCGCCGGCACGGCGCGGTCAGCGAGCCCGTGGCGCGGGCGATGGCCGCCGGGGCGCTGGCCGCGTCGCGGGCCTCCGTCGCGGTGGCGATCACCGGCATCGCCGGCCCGGGGGGCGGGAGCGCCGAGAAGCCGGTGGGGCTGGTGCATTTCGGCCTCAGTCGGCGAGATGGCGACACGCGCCACCTGGAGCGGCGCTACGGCGATCTCGGGCGCGCGGGCATCCGCCGCGCCGCCGTGGCCGACGCGCTCGGTCTGTTGGAGGACGCCCTCGGCGACTGATCGCGGCACGGGAAGGACGGCCCACGGGGACGGTGACGACCCGCCTCTGCCTCGTCGGCGGGGTCCCCGCCCGGACGATGGCCGGCCTGCTCTTCGTCCGCGCGAGCCTCGACGTCACCGTTCTGGAGACGCACGCGGACTTCCTGCGCGACTTCCGCGACGAGACCATCCACCCCTCCGGCCGATGGACGAGCCGGGCTTCACCGAGCGCTTCCGCGCCCTCCCCCATGCAGTCCCGCGTGATCGCCGCGTCGCTGGCGGCCGACGTGCCGCTCCGGGCGCCGCTCGCCCTGCGCCTCCTCGACGCCCTGCCGCGGCTTCAGGTCCTGCCGGCGCGGAGGATCGGGATGGATGTGGGGCTCGAGCACGTGCGCGTGTCGCTGCGGGCCTGACGCCATCCCTGCGCACCGTCTTCGCGAGTGCAGCGAAGCAATCCAGGGCAACGCCACATTCGGAGGCGTCCCATTTCCCCGGGTCGTTTCACTGTGCGCGCGAGGACGGCGGCTAAGCCCGCGCCCCGTACATCCGGTTCGCCCGCCCCTCGAAGGCGTCGGTGAACTTGCGGAAGGCGCGGTCGAACATCGTGCCCATGAGGAGCCCCAGGGTGCGGCTCTTGAACTCGTAGGTGATGAAGAAGTCGACGTTGCAGCCGCCGTCGGGGCCGTCCTTGAACAGCCAGCGGTTCTCCAAGTGCCGGAACGGGCCGTCGATGTACTCGGCGACGATCTTGAGACTCGCCGGATCGAGGGTGACCCGGGTGGTGAAGCGCTCGCGGATCGCCTTGTAGCCGACGCCCATCTCGGCGATCAGCACCTGCCCGCCCTCAGGCATGTCCTGCCGGCGGATCACCCGCAGGGATTCGCAGAGCGGCAGGAACTCGGGGTAGCGCTCCACGTCGGCGACGAGGTCGTACATCTGCTGCGGCGTGTGCTTCACCGCGCGGGTGACCCGGAAGGACGGCATGGTCTTCGGATATCCTCAGGCCGAGAGCGCGGGCGACAGTTTGGCCAGACGCGCCGCCTGCAAACGCGCGAAATCCTCGCCGGCATGGTGCGACGAGCGCGTGAGCGGCGTGGCCGAGACCAGCAGGAAACCCTTGGCGTAGGCGGTGGTCTCGTAGGCCTTGAACTCGTCCGGGGGGACGAAGCGCACGACCTCGTGGTGCTTCTTCGACGGCTGCAGGTACTGTCCGACGGTGAGGAAGTCGACGTCGGCCGAGCGCAGGTCGTCCATAAGCTGGAGCACCTCGTTCCGCTCCTCGCCGAGCCCGACCATGATGCCGGACTTGGTGAAGATCGTCGGGTCGAGCTCCTTCACCCGCTGCAGCAGGCGCACCGAGTGGAAGTAGCGGGCACCCGGCCGCACCGTGAGGTACTTGGCCGGCACCGTCTCCAGGTTGTGATTGAACACGTCGGGCTTGGCGGCGACCACGACCTCCAGCGCCCCGTCCTTGCGCAGGAAGTCGGGCGTCAGGATCTCGACGGTCGTGCCGGGGCTCGCCCGCCGGATCGCCGCGATGGTCCGGGCGAAGTGCTCGGCGCCGCCGTCCTTCAGGTCGTCCCGGTCCACCGAGGTGATGACCACGTGGTGCAGGCCGAGCTTGGCCACCGAATCGGCGATCTTGTCCGGCTCGCCCAGGTCGAGGGCGTCGGGCAGGCCGGTGCGCACGTTGCAGAAGGCGCAGGCCCGCGTGCAGGTGTCGCCCATGATCATGAAGGTGGCGTGCCGCTTCTCCCAGCACTCGCCGATATTCGGGCAGCCCGCTTCCTCGCAGACGGTGACCAGACCGTGCTCGCGCACGATCTTCTGCGTCTCGGACCAGGCCCTGGAGCCGGGCGCCTTCACGCGGATCCAGTCCGGCTTCTTGGCCTGGACGGGCTGGTCGGGCCGGTGCGCCTTCTCGGGGTGGCGCAGGCGGACCGGCCGCGGATCGTTCTTCAGGGTGTCGAGGACGACGGCCATGGGTCGGGGGCACACCGCGGGGAAGCGCCCCAGGGGCGCGGTCGGGATCGTCCTGACTTAAGGCCCAAGGCCGCGCGCCGCAAACCGCCGCGACGCCGGGCCGCCCCGCGGTGGTTGAGGGTGCGGCCGTTCCGTCAGATCCCCAGCGCCCGGACGAAGAGCCCGGCCAGCACCGCCCCGACCAGGGGCGCGGCCACCGGGATCAGCGCGTAGCCCCAGTCGGAGCTGCCCTTGCCGGCGATCGGCAGCACCGCGTGGGCGACGCGCGGCCCGAGGTCGCGGGCCGGATTGATGGCGTAGCCGGTGGTGCCGCCGAGCGACAGGCCGATGCCCCAGACCAGCATGCCGACCATGTAGGGCGCGACGGCCCGCGGGATCGCGCCGGCCGAGCCCAGGGTGGTGGTCACGAGGGCGGAGATCGTCAGGATCAGGAAGAAGGTCGCGATGATCTCGGAGATCCAGTTGGCCTTCGCGTCGCGGATCGCCGGGCCGGTGCAGAAGCAGGCGAGCTTGAGGCCGGGATCCTGGGTCGCGCCCCAGTGCGGCAGGTAGTGGAGCCAGACGAGCACGGCGCCCACGAAGGCACCGAGCATCTGGGCCGGGATGTAGACGGGGATCTTGCTGAAATCGCCGGAACTGACCGCGCCCGCCACGGTGACGGCCGGGTTGATATGGGCGTCGGCGCTGCCGGTGGCGTTGGCCACGAAGACGCCCGCGAGGACCGCGAAGGCCCAGCCCGCCGTGATGGCGATCCAGCCGGCATTCTCGCCCTTGGAATGCTTGAGCAGGGCGCCGGCCACGACGCCGTCGCCGAGCACGATCAGGGTCATCGTGCCCAGGAATTCGCCCAGGAAGGGTGATGTCATCGTCTCGTCTCCCCCGTTCGCTGCTTTTTGTGAAAGTTCAAAGCTTTGGCGAGCGCGTGAATGCCGGTGGCGGTCACCGAATGGTCACGCAGGTCCGGGCCGGCGCCCTCTCCTGCGGTACCGGAGCGCCCCGGAGGCCTCTTCGAAGGCCTCCGGGGATCCCGCGGCGATCTGGAGCCCTTCTTCGAGGCCGCCGCGCAGCGGCTCCGGATGCGGGCGCGAGTGGGACTGCGCGGGGCGTGTGCGCCCCGAGCCCGTCTCAATCCTCGTCGGTCTTCCAGTCGAAGGAGCGCTGCACAGCCCGGCTCCAGGCGGCGGCGATCTTCTCGCGCTGGCCGGCATCCATCTTCGGCGTCCAGCGCTTGTCGACGCCCCAGTTGCGCTTGAGGTCGTCGAGGCCCTTCCAGTAGCCGACCGCGAGACCCGCCGCGTAGGCGGCGCCGAGCGCCGTGGTCTCGGCCACCTTCGGGCGCACCACCGGCACGTCGAGCAGGTCGGACTGGAACTGCATCAGGGTGTTGTTGGCGACCATGCCGCCGTCGGCCCGCAACTCCTTGACGGGGATGCCGGAATCCTTGGCCATGGCCTGCAGCACCTCGCGGGTCTGGAAGGCGGTCGCCTCCAGCACCGAGCGGGCGATGTGGCCGCGGTTGACGTAGCGGGTCAGGCCGATGATCAGGCCGCGGGCGCCCTCGTTCCAGTGCGGCGCGTAGAGGCCCGAGAAGGCCGGCACGAAGTAGACGCCGCCGTTGTCCTCGACCGTCGTGGCGAGCGTCTCGACCTCGGCGGAATCCTTGATCATGTGCAGGTTGTCGCGCAGCCACTGCACCAGGGCGCCCGTGATGGCGATCGAGCCCTCCAGCGCGTAGGCCGGCTTCTGGCCGTCGAGGCGGTAGGCCAGCGTGGTGACGAGGCCGGCCTTCGACGGGACCGGCTCCTCGCCGGTGTTCATCAGCGCGAAGCAGCCGGTGCCGTAGGTGTTCTTGGCCTCGCCCGGCGCGAAGCAGGTCTGGCCGAACAGGGCCGCCTGCTGGTCGCCCAGGATGCCGGCGATCGGAACGCCCGCGAACGGCGCCCTGGTCTCGCCGTAGACCTCGCTCGACGAGACGATCTTCGGCAGCATCGCCCGCGGGATGCCGAAGGTCGACAGCATGCCCTCGTCCCAGTCGAGGGTCTTCAGCGACATGAGCTGCGTGCGGCTGGCGTTGGTCACGTCGGTGACGTGGAGGCCGCCCTCGGTGCCGCCGGTCAGGTTCCAGACGAGCCACGTGTCGATGTTGCCGAACAGCACGTCCCCGGCCTCGGCCTTCTGCCGGGCGCCCTCGACGTGGTCGAGCAGCCAGCGCAGCTTGAGGCCGGAGAAGTAGCTCGCCAGCGGCAGGCCGGTGAGGTCGCGGAACCGGTCGCGGCCGCCGTCGCGGGCGAACTCGCCCACCAGCCGGTCGTTGCGGGTGTCCTGCCAGACCAGGGCGTTGTGCAGGGGCTTGCCGGTCGTCCGGTCCCAGATCAGCGTGGTCTCGCGCTGGTTGGTGATACCGACTGCCGCGAGGTCGGAGGGCTGGAGCCCGCCCTTCTCCAGGGCCTCGCGCATCACGCTCTGGGTCTTCGTCCAGATCTCCGTGGCGTCGTGCTCGACGTGGCCGGGAGCCGGGTAGATCTGCGCGTGCTCGGCCTGGGCGAGCGCGATCACGCTGCCCTCCCGGTCGAACACGATGAAGCGGCTGCTGGTTGTGCCCTGGTCGATGGCCCCGACGTAACGGCTCATCGTTCCCTCCCCTAGATGGCCCGACCGGTCTGTCGCCGGATCGGGTTCGAAAGCGTCAGGCGGCCTCGGCCCTGCGGTCGAGGTAGGCGGCGAGGCGCGCGGCGCTCTCCGCGCCGGTGCGCAGGCCGAGCTTGGAGCGCCGCCACAGGATGTCGTCGGCGGTGACCGCCCACTCCTCGGTCCGCAGGTAGTCGACCTCGGCCGCCGTGAGGCCGCCGTCGAAGGCCTCGCCGAGATCCGCCATGGACTGCGCCGTCCCGACGATGTCCCGGGCCCGGGTGCCGTAGGCGCGGGCGAGGCGGCGGGCGGTCTCCTCCGGCAGGAACGGCGTCTCGGCCCGCAGCTTGGCGAGGAACTGGTCGAAGTCGGCGTCCTTCATGGCGCCGCCCGGCAGGACCGCGTCACCGGTCCAGGACTTCCCGAGGTGCGGGAAGTAGGGCTTCAGCTTCTCGAGCGCGTGCTCGGCGAGCCGCCGGTAGGTCGTGATCTTGCCGCCGAAGACTGACAGCACCGCAGCCGCCCCGCCCTGGTCCTCCACGTCGAGGACGTAGTCGCGGGTCACGGCCGACGCGTTCTCGGCCGCGTCGTCGTAGAGCGGGCGCACGCCCGAGTAGCTCCAGACCACGTCGGCCGGGGTGATCGTCGTGTCGAAGGAGCGGTTGATGCAGCCGCAGAGGTAGTCGGTCTCGCTCTCGGAGATCGAGACCGGGCCGGGCTCGCCCTCGTAGGGGACGTCGGTGGTGCCGATGAGCGTGAAGTCGCGCTCGTAGGGGATCGCGAAGATGATGCGCTTGTCGGGCTGCTGCAGGATGTAGGCCTGATCGCCCGCGAACAGGCGCTTGACCACGATGTGGCTGCCCTTGATCAGCCGCACCGCCGCGCGGCTGTTGATGCCGAGCGTGCCGCCGAGCGTCTCGCTGACCCACGGGCCGGCGGCGTTGACGACGGCCTTCGCGTGGACCGTCCGCTCGGTGCCGCCGCGCTCGTCGCGCAGCGTCGCGACCCAGCCGTCACCCTCGCGCCGGGCCGAGACGACGCCGGTGCGGGTCATCACCGTGGCGCCGCGCTCGCGGGCGTCCATGGCGTTGAGCACCACGAGGCGGCTGTCCTCGACCCAGCAGTCGGAATAGACGAAGCCGCGCGTCAGGCGCCGCTGCAGCGGCGCCCCGTAGGCGGAGCTGCGCAGGTCGACCCCGTGCGAGCCCGGGAGCGTGCGCAGCCGCGCGAGGTGATCGTAGAGGAACAGGCCGAGCCGCAGCATCCAGGCCGGGCGCAGGCCCTCGTCGTGGGGCAGGACGAAGCGCAGGGGCCAGATCACGTGCGGGGCGAGCCGCAGCAGCCGCTCGCGCTCGGCGAGCGCCTCACGCACGAGGCGGAACTCGTAGTATTCGAGGTAGCGCAGGCCGCCGTGGATCAGCTTCGTCGACGACGAGGAGGTGAAGCCGGCCAGGTCGCCGCGCTCGGCCAGCAGGACCGACAGACCCCGGCCGGCCGCGTCCCGGGCGATGCCCGTGCCGTTGATGCCGCCGCCGATGATCAGGAGATCGTAGGCGTCGGACGGCTCGCGCTGTCGCGGTGCAGCCGCCATGATTCCTCCTGGGCCGCCTTGGTGGCGTTTCGGCACTATATTGACGCGGCGGTCGGCTTTCGCAAGCGAAAAATCGATGTTCGTTACGGTTCGTCCGCGCTGTCGGCGACCGCCAAGTTGACGCCCAGGCGCTCCATGAGCGCGACGATCTCGGCCGGTGGCGCCCGATCGGTGAAGAAGGTGTCGACCTGCTCCAGGCGCCCGACCTGGACCATGGGCCGCCGCGTGAACTTGGTGTGGTCGGCCACCAGGAAGGTTTTCCGGGCATGGGCCAGGATGGTCTGGGTCGCCCGCACCTCCTCGTAATCGTAGTCGAGGAGCGCCCCGTCGCCGTCGATGCCGCTGATGCCGATCACCGCCACGTCGACCCGGAACTGGCTGAGCGTGTCGCAGGTGAGCTGACCCAGCACCGCACCGTCGCGGTTCCGCACGGTGCCGCCCGCCACGACGATGCGGAACTCGGTCGTCTCGGCGAGCGAGATCGCCACGTTGAGGTTGTTGGTGATGATGCTGAGATCGTCGTGTCGGGTCAGCTCGCGGGCGACGGCCTCCGGTGTCGTGCCGATGTTGATGAAGACCGAGCAGTGCGACGGGATACGGCTCGCCGCGAGGCGGCCGATCCGGCTCTTCTCCGGCAGCAGGGTCACCCGCCGGTCGGCGTAATCGATGTTCTCGACGCTGGAGGGCAGGCCGCCGCCGCCGCGGTAGCGCTCCAGCCGCCCCTCGGCGCTCAGCTCGTTGAGGTCGCGCCGGATCGTCTGGACGGTGACGCCGAACTGCGCCGCCAGGGCCTCGATCGTCACGAAGCCGCGCTGGCGGACCGAGGCGACGATCGCGCTGCGCCGCCCCTCGACACCGGTCGCCTCGATCCTGTCGTCGGATCTCCGGTCGAGCGGTCGTGACATCTATACTCCCTCGCCTTCGTGAGGCCGTCGCACCGCTGTACTGATTGCCGGACGATGTTCGTTTGCGAACATGTTCGGGCGTCGCGGCTTTCGCACAACTCTGGACCGCGCCGCGCCGGCCGGCAACCGTCGGACGGCACGCGTCGACCGGACTGCATTATGCTTCAGGCCCGCACGACCGGCACTTCGCCTGCGACCGGGCATAAAAAAGGCCTGCCGCGGGTGCGACAGGCCGAGCCACCCGGACGACGCCTGCGGCGCGTCCCGGTGTTCGCCACTCACATGTGGTGGCGCATCCGGCGATGATGCTTCATCCGCTTGTGCTTCATGCGCTTGCGCATCATCGGACGCGCGGCCGGAGCGGCTCCCTGCTCCATCGCGGCCGCCTCGCCGGCGCGCTCCAGGCCGCCGCGCGGGCCGCCGGCCTGCGCGCCCGAGGCGTTGTAGGGCGAGTTGCCCTGGGCGTAGGCGGAGCCCGCGAGGAGCGTCAGCGACGCGGCGGCCAACAGAAGTTTCCTCATCGTCAATCCCTGGCGTAGACCGGCGCAGGCAAAGCGCCGCGCCTCGTCAGGCGCGTTGCCGCTGCGTCGGAAAATAAGCGGCTCAGGCGAGACTTGGTTCCGCGTCATCGCGCCCGTGCGGCGCACAATTGCCGGCAGCGTTAACTCGGCCTATGTCGCGACCCGTCCCGGCCCGGCCGCGACCGAGCAACAGGGGAGCGGGTGGCGGTGGCCAGCAGCGGTTCGGCCTATCTCCTGCTGGATCTCGCAGGCACGGCCTGCGCCCTGCCCCGCGGCGCGGTCGCCGAGATCCTGCCGCTGCCGGATCTGCACGCGCCGCCCGCTTCCGGCAGCTGGCTCACCGGATTCCTCAATCTCGGCGGCACGCCGGTCCCGGTCGTCGACCTCGCGGCGCTGCTCGGCCTGCGCCCGGCCGGCGCGACGCCCGGTCTCTACGCCCATCTCGCGCTGATGCAGGGCGAGGCCGTCGCGTACCTCGTCGATCGCGTGGCGGACCTCGCGACCGTCCCGGCTTCCGCGATCCGGCCGGCCGAGGCGGCCGACACGCTCAACGGCTGCGTCGCGGCCGAGCTCGTCCTCGGCGAGCGCCTCGTCCACGCTCTGGCGCCGGAGCGCCTCCTGACCGTGCAGGAACGGGCCCGCGTCGACGCCCTGGCCCGGGCGGCCGCCGAACGTCTCGCCGCGCTGCCGCACGCCGTCTGACCGCGCGATGGCCCGACCGGGGAATCCCCGTCCCGACCTGAGTGCCGATCCCGCCTACGCGCCGCTCAAGGCGCGGATCATCGCGCGCACCGGCCACCACTACTACACCGACAAGGACGAGCTGCTGATCGAGCGGCTGCACCGCCGGTTCCGCGCCGCCGCCGTGGCCGATTGCGCCGCCTACGCGGCCATCCTGTCGAGCGGCGCGGAAGGCGAGGCGGAATGGGCCCGGCTGGAAGCTGAGATCACCGTCGGCGAGACGTTCTTCTTCCGCTACGCCGAGCAGTTCAGCGCGCTGCGCGCGACGATCCTGCCGGCGCTGATCGCGGCACGGGCGTCCGAGCGCGTCCTCCGGATCTGGAGCGCGGGCTGCTCCACCGGGGCCGAGGCCTATTCCGTGGCGATCCTGGTACACGAGCTGCTCGGCGACGCCCTGCCCGAGTGGCGGGTGGCGATCCTCGGCACCGACATCAGCGTCGAGGCGCTCGCCACGGCCCGCGCCGCCGAGTACGGCCGCTGGGCGCTCCGGACCATGCCGCCGGAGGACCGGCTCCGCTACTTCACCCGGCTGCCGCCCGCGCCGGGCATCCGGCGCGAGGGCGGCTACGCCCTCCGGCCCGAATACCGCGGTCCGGTCCGGTTCGAGCGCGGCAACCTGCTGAGCCTCGTCGAGCCGGGGCCGCCGCAGGGCGAGCCCTTCGACCTGATCCTCTGCCGGAACGTGCTGATCTACTTCGATGCCCGGACGGTCGCCGCGGTGGTGCGCGGGCTGGGCCGAAGGTTGCGGCCGGAGGGCTGGCTGCTCCTCGGCCACGCCGAGCCGAGTCCCGCCTTCGCGAGCTTCCTCGACGCCGTCAGCCTGCCCGGGACCGTGGCCTACCGACCGCGCGCCGAGGCGCCGCCGGTCGCGTTACCGGTCGACCTGTCCGGTGCGCCCGCGCCGGAGCCCGTCCCTCCGGCGCGACAGGCGACGCAGCCGCCCCCGGCGGATCCTGGCCCGGGCCGGTCCGGGGCCGCAGAGGCCGACGCCGCGGCCGTTCCCGCCCCGGACCCGGTCGCCGCACCCGGCACCGGTCCGGCTCCCGCAGCGCCCGAGACCCGGGGGGACCGGCCGGAAGAGGATGACGCCGTCGACCTCGACCGGATCCGCGCGCTGGCCGATTCCGGCGAGACCGGAGCGGCCTGGCGGGCGCTGCGGGGCGCCCTCGACCGCGATCCGACCGACACCGCCCTGCGCTTCTACGAGGGTCTCCTGGCCCGCACCCTCGGACGCGACGCCGAGGCCGAGCGGGCGCTGCGGGCCGCGCTCTACCTCGACCGCGGTTTCGTGATGGCCCACTACCACCTCGGCCTGCTGCTGATCGCGCTGCGACGGCCGCACGAGGCGCTCCGCGCCCTCGACAACGCCGTCGCCTTGAGTCAAGCCCTCGGGCCGGACACGGCGCTGCCCGAGGGCGACGGCGCCTCCGCGGGCGAGATCGCGGCCAGCGCGGCCGCGGCCCGCGCCGCGCTCGGCGGCGCCGGCAGCAGGAGGTCCTGATGGGCGCAGGCCCGAGTGCACAGGGCGGCCGTCCGCGGCCGGAGCGGGACCTGCGCGCCGAGCGCGCCGCCGCCCTCGCCCGGCGCGGTGCCGCGGCGGCCGCGACCGATTCGGGCGTCGATCACCTCGTCTGCGCCTGCGGCGGCGAGCGCTACGGCGTGCCGCTGGCGGCCGTCGCCCAGGTCCTGCCGTCGCGCCCCGCCACGCCGATGCCCGGGGCGGTGCCGGCGCTGGACGGTCTGGTCGCCCTGTCCGGGCGGATCGTCGGCGTGCTCAGCCTCGCCCGGGCCCTCGGCCGGCCGGATCCCGCGTCCGACGCCGACGCGGCGGGCCACATGATCGTGCTGCGCGGCGTCCACTCCCAGCCCCTCGCCCTCGCGGTGGACCGGGTCCTGGGCATCGCCCGGGCCCCTGGTGCGGTCGCCGCGGCCGGCGCCGGGGCGGCCGATCCCGATCGCTTGGGCAACGAGGCCGCCTCGGTCTATGCCCCGGCCTCCGGGGCGGCGGGCGACGGCCGTCCCGACTTCGTCGTCATCGACCTCCCCCGCCTCCTGCGCCGCGCGCTGCCCTGACCGGGCCGCCTGCCCCAACCGGAGCCATCCCCGCCCGTGTCGCTCTCGATCGGAAAACGCATCCTCCTCGGCTTCTTCGCCATCACGGTGGTGGTGGTGGCGCTCGGCCTCTACGCCCTGGAGCAGATCGGCGCGGTGCGCGACACGACCGACGCGATCGTCCGGCGGGACATGACGATCCTGCGCCAGCTCGACGATCTCGGGAACGACGCGCGCGACCTCGGTCTCCTGCGCCGCACGGCCGTGATCACGATGCTGATGCAGGCCCAGGGGCGCGCGACCCAGGCCGGCGACACCCTTGCGGCCTGGCGCCAGACCGCTGCCCAGGTCGAGAACCGGCTCGCCACGACGATCCAGCTCGCCACCCAGTACCGGACGCAGGTCGTATCCGCCGAGCGCGTCGCAGCCTGGGACCGCATCGCCGCGGCGGCGACCGCGGTCCAGGGCTCGTTCCGCGAGGTCAGGGCGCAGGGCGAGGCGCAGTTCGCCGCCATCGCCCAGCAGGACGTCGCGGCGGTCGAGGCCCGCAACGCGGAGATCGCGCGGCTGCAGGCACCCTTCCTCGAGGGGATCAAGAACCTCCGCGCGCAGCTCGACGGCGGCATGGCGCTGGGCCAGCGCGCCGCGCAGGAGGTCTACGAGCGCTCGCGCCTCTCGATCTACCTGACCCTGGCCGCCGCGGTGCTGCTGGCGGTCCTGATCACGTGGCTGATCAGCCGCGCGGTGGTGCGGCCGCTCGAGACGGTCATGGCCTTCGTCGGCCGCGTCGGCGAGGGTGACCTGTCCGGCCAGCTGGCGGCGGGCGGGCGCGACGAGATC